>JAQBHL010000290.1:0-26370 GCA_032127745.1 Acidobacteriota bacterium | reverse complement strand
TCGAATGTCAGCCGCCAGGTCGAGATCACGGCCGGCCTCGAGGTTTCGTTCGAACTGAAGCTCCGCGTCGGCGGACTCACCGAGGAAGTGATCGTTGAAGGCCTGGCTCCCCTGGTGGAAACCACCAGCAACAAGATCGGCGGCAGCCTCAGCGGCCGTGAGATCGAAGACGTTCCCAGCAACTTCCGGAACTTCACCGCCCTCACCCAGCTCATCCCCGGCATGACCCCCGCTCCCGCGACCTCCTCGTTCGAGGGCGGACAGGTGACGGCCAACGGTTCGCCGGCCCAGTCGAACGTGTACCTGATCGACGGCATGTACAACAACGACGACCGCCTCGGCGGCAGCCAGGGTACGCAGGTTCGCGTGGTTCTGGACAACATCGCCGAATACCAGGTTCTGTCCAACTCCTACAGCGCCGAGTATGGCGGCGGCGCCGGCGCGGTGGTCAACATGATCACGCGCGGAGGGAACAACGACTTCTCCGGCCGGGTCTACACCTACTACCGCAGCGACAAGTTCAACTCCCGGGACCACTTCCTGCCCGCGGACGCGGAAAAGCCCCACGAGAAGACCCTGCAGTACGGCATCGGACTCGCCGGCCCCATCGTGAAGAACAAGGCCCACTTCTCCTTCCTCGTGGAAAAGGACGATGAGGACAATGCCAAGAACAAGATCTTCAATGGCGCCGGCGGAGCCCTGACCCCCGACTTCATCGGGGCCTTCGAGGTCCGCGCGACCAACATCTTCGGGCGCATCGACTACCAGCTCAACCCGAGTAACTTCCTGAGCCTCCGGGCCGTCCGCGAGCACGCGCCGACCAAGGGCGAGGGCTTCCCCGAGAGCGACGAGACGGCCGACCAGCAGGGGTGGGAAGAGGATCTGGACGAGATCGCCGCCCTCACCCTGACCAGCACGATCAGCGATCGCGCCTCGAACGTTCTCCGGGTCGGAACCATCCACGAGCAGCTCAACACCGGCCGGCAGAACTTCTTCGATTTCCCCGACGTGGTCGGCATCGGCTACGACGGGCGTGATCTGCTTGCGATCGGGTCGCAGAACGCCCACCCGAGCTACCTGACCGGTCTGGGCGGCACGGGCACGTTCACCACCATCCACACCTATCTGGTGAGCGACACCTTCAGCTACTTCGTTCCCGAGCTGTGGGGCGGCGAGCACACCTTCAAGTTCGGAGGCACCTTCAGCCTGAACCGGGATGACCCGCGTCAGGGCTTTGACACCGGAACGTTCACCTTCCCCACCGACGCTCCCTACGATCCGGCCAACCCGGCGACCTACCCGAACCAGTTCGACATCACGGTCGCGCCGGACGCGCCCGGCTTCGGAGGATTGCAGGCCTTTGCCTACGACAAGCGAATCTCCGGCTTCGTTGAGGACAAGTGGCGCGCGACCGACCAGCTCACGCTGAACCTCGGCCTGCGTTACGACCACCAGCGTCTGACTCCTGCCGAGAAGAATGCCTTCGCCCCCCGGCTGGGCTTTGCTTACGACATCAAGGGAGAAGGCAAGATGGTCGTCCGCGGCGGCATCGGCAAGTTCTTCCTGTTCATTCCCATCTCGGGCCAGATCAACCAGTTCAACGCCCAGGTGGTCACGGTGTCGCCGTCGATCTCGATCACGCCGGGGACTGACGAGTGCGGTTGCGTTCTGAAGCCGAGCCTGATCACCAACTCCGCCGGCGTTCCCGGTGTGGCGGCCTTGAGCCCGGCGGCGACCGCCTATCTCAACGCCCGAAAGGCCGCGGCCCTCGCCGGCACGGCCTACAACCGCAATCCTCGTCTCGACGATCCCAACCGGAAGCTCGCGTATCAGTGGGCCTACAGTTTCGGGTTGAGCCGGGAACTTGGACGGAACGCCTCGGTCAGCATGGACTTCGTCGGCAACGTTTCCCGGAATCAGACGGGCGAACTCGATTACAACGCGCCGTTGACCGGAATCCTTCCCGGACCTCGTCCCGGGGTGGATGTCTTCGATCCGAACAGCGAACTGATCCAGGAGGGACGGAACACCAACTTCTCCCGGGTTCGCGTCCTGACCTCGAACCCCGGCCTCGATGGCGACTACAAGTCCCTTCAGTTCGCCTTCGTCAAGCGCATGGCGAACCGCTGGAGCGGACGGCTTTCGTACACGCTCCAGGAAGCGAACTACGTGGGTCTCGGCAATCCCGACTCTCGAACGGTTTCGGACAACACGAATCCGGCCTCCGACTATGGACGGTTCGCGTCCAATCGCACCCATGTCATCACAGCGACCGCGACCGTCAACGTGGCCAAGAACCTCAATCTCTCGGCCCTCCTGAGCAGCCTTTCCGGATCGCCCGTCAACGAGACCGTGGGAACGGACTTCAACCGAGACAACAACAACAACGACCGGCCGATCCAGGGAGTCAGCGACGGCGGCAAGCCGATCCTGTCCGCACTGGATTCGCAGGGCCGGGCGGTGATCAACGGCCTCGATGGTCCGGGCCTGTTCGAGGTGGCGGTGTCGGCTCGTTATGCCATCCCCCTTGGCAGCGACAAGCGAGCCCTCGATCTGTTCTTCGATGTCTTCAACCTGTTCAACAACAAGAACTTGCAGAACCCCTCCGGAAACCGTCGCAGCTCGAGCTTCAATGTGTCGACTTCGGCGAACTTCCCGCGGCAGATGCAGATGGGAGCACGCATCCGTTTCTAGGCGGTTCCTTATCGGCTGGATTGTCTCCGTCAGCGTGGGGTAAAATTCCCCCACGATGATGACAAAGAACACTCTGGTCTCGTTCCTCGCGGCGGCGGTGCTGGTTTCCAGCGCCGCCGTCGCTTTTTCACAGGGGATGGAAGGAATCATCCGGGGCACCGTGGTCGACGAGGAGACTGGCGCTCCCCTCCCGGACACCCTGATCAGTCTTGACGACCCCAGCAGCGGGAAGGCGTACACCACCAAGACCGACAAGAAGGGAGTCTTCTACAAGCGGGGGGTCATAGGCTCCGCCTACCGGGTGTCGGTCAAGAAGGAAGGCTACAAGCTTCTCGAGGAGCCCCTCAGGGTGGCGGCCGGGGCCGAGCACAAGTTCAACTTCAAGCTCGCGAAAGCGGCGCCGGTTGGCGCCAGGGAGTTCGCCGAGGGGTTCGAAGCCTTCAACCGAGGCGACAACGAGGCGGCCGCGAAGTTCTTCGAACTCGCGATGGAGAAGGCTCCCGATCTCCCCGAGATTCGGGTGAACCTGGCTCTCGCGTACCTGCGGTTGGATCGCAAGGCGGAAGCGGTGGCCAAGCTCGAAGAAGCCGTCAAGATGGCGCCCGATGACCCGCGGATTCTCTTTCAACTCGGCGGCGCCTATGTCGAGATGAGGGACTTCGACAAGGCGCGGGACGCCTTCGAGAGAGGGCTGGCCAAGACTACGGATCCGAGCAACGAGTTGGCCCGGGAAGCGGAGGTCACTCTGGGCGCCGTCTACTTCGCCAAGGGCGACACCGACAAGTCGATCGAATACTTCGAAAAGGCCCTGGCCGCGAAACCGGGCGCTCCTACTCCCACCCTGGGCCTGGCCAAGGCCTACCTGAGCAAGGGAGATTCGGCCAGGGCGCTCGAGCTGTTCGAGCAGGTCGTGGCGGCCGCGCCGGGAACCCCCGAAGCCACCCAGGCCGAGGCCTTCATCACCGGACTGAAGAAGCAGTAAGCAACCTCTCGGGAGGATCATCCCCCCGGCCGTCCTCGCTTGGGACCAGCCGCCGCTCAGTTTCTGCGTTGGTTACATGCGGGCGCCCGCAACCGGTTCCAGGCCCCCGAGAGGACATGGCCTCCGGTCCCCGGGGTAGACTCCATTTCTGCATGCACGGCAAACGAAAGCTCTTCGTCCTCCTGGTGGCGGTGGTGGCGACCTTTGGCGCTATCACGCTTGCCCTCGCCCAGGAGGGCGAGGTGGGGAGTTCCGCGCGAGCGGTCGGTGAAAACACCGACCAACCCTTTGAAGGCCCCCGGTCTGGTCCTACGACCGGGGCAAGCATCGGGATTCTTCACCCAAGACCGATGAGGAAGTCCGCGTCCGCGACGAAGGTGCTCCGGCTCCCACCCAGGTCCTGGCCCAGGCGTATCTGAGAGTCGGGGCCGACACCGACAAGGTCCCGAGCGCTTCCCCCGCAGGACGAGCACTTCCTCGAGGGACGCGCAAAGCGATGGGTCGAGCCCCCCGGGGCGCGGCCTGATTCAGACCGGCAGTCGACCCAATCGGCCGATGCCACGTCAGCCACTCCGGTGCAACACCGGGTGGTCCTCCCACTCGTTTCGTCAAGGAACGAGTCCTCAAAGCATCCAAAGACAAGAAGAATCTACAAGGAGAAAACCTCATGAAAATTTCTGGAAAGGCCGTTCTGGCCTTCATCGGCGTACTCGGGATCGGCGCTACGGTGGCGATCTCGCAGGAAAAAGGCGGCAGCGACACCACCGGGCCATACGAGCTGGTTGAGAACTGGCCCGAGAACATCTGCGGCGAGGGTTACCAGGTTGGTTCGACCGCCGGGATCTGGGCGGAGAGCCCGGATCGAGTGTTCATCTTCCAGCGGGGCTGCCTGCCTGTCTTGAAGACCGAAGACTCGGGAGGAGGCCCCGGCGGCCTGGTGCCGGAGCGGAATACCTCCAGCTACGATCTGTCCCAGAAGGACCCCGCGCGTCATCCGCGCTGGGACCATGTCCTGTATGTCGTCGACAAGCAGGGGAAGATGATCGAGTCCTGGGAGCAGCACAACGCGAAGTTCGTCCGGCCTCACCGCGTCCTGATCAATCCCTACGACCCGGAGAAGCATGTCTGGCTGGTCGACGATGGCGCCGAGATGATCTACAAGTTCACCCACGATGGCAAGACCCTGGTCCAGTCCTGGGGTGAGTTCAGGGTGCGGGGGAACGACGACAAGCACTTCGGGCGACCTACGGACATCGCCTGGCTCCCCGACGGGACGTTCTTTGTCAGCGATGGCTACGTCAACACCCGAGTGGTGAAGTTCGACAAGGACGGGAAGTACCTCATGGCCTGGGGCCAGAAGGGCACTCCTCCCGAGAAGCGCCCGGGCTACATGAACACCGTGCACGCCATCGCGGTCGACAAGGCCCGCCGGGTCTACATTTCCGACCGGGCCAACGACCGCATCCAGATATTCGACGAGAACGGCAAGTTCATCGAAGAGTGGCCCAACATCCTGCGGCCCTACTCGGTGCTGCTCGCCGAGAACCAGCACTTCTGGGTCTCCTCGGGCACCACCCAGAAGTTCACCCAGTACGACCCCTCGGGCAAGCTCCTGTCCTCCTGGGGGACCTTCGGGGCCTTCCCGGGCGGGTTCTGGGGCGTTCACCAGTTCAGCGTGGACAGCGAAGGGGCGCTCTATACCGCCGACGTGCATGTCGGCCGGCCTCAGAAGTTCGTTCCCAAGAAGGGCGCCAACCCGGCGCACCTGATTGGCCAATACTGGCCGGTGGCCAAGTAGCGGTCCGTCCCGGACCTGGCCCGATTCAGTACGGCCATCGCCGTCCGCGATGAGCCAGACCCCTTCCGGCGTTTCCGGAAGGGGTTTCTTTCTTTCGGCCGAGCGGATGGCCGCTGACCGCTCCCGAATGGCGCCCCAGGGTGTGCGCTCGTGCGCCCGGGCAGGCGCGCGACCGAAAGCCGCGTGCTACATTTCGCGCTGCTTGTCCTTCCCAAAAATCTGGTTCGCGGCGCGATCTCTGCTTCTGGGAGCCCTGGTCTTCGTGGCTCACCTCGGTTGCCCCGCCCCCGCGCCGCCGCAGGGGCCGCGGTCTCTGCTCGCGGAGAAGCCGGACGGAGGGCGTTCGCAGGTCGACGTGGTCTCGATCGGCGACGAATCCCGTGAGGCTCTCCTGGCCACGCAGGCCTGGACCGTCTCCTTCCCGCGCCGGTCGATTCTGACCTTCGGGGTGGGCGCCCGCTTCGATGGAACCGGGGAGATTCCGGGCTGGGGACGGTTCGTGGTGGCGATCGACGGCCGCGAGGTCGCGAAGGAGACGGTGAACCCGCGGGTCGCGCATGATTGGAAGGACGTCACCGTCGAGATCGACTCTCCGCCCGTTCGGGGGGTTCTCTCGATCTCGATCCGCTTCACCGATAAGGACGGCCGGGATCTGCCTCAGCCGGGCGATCTCCGTCTCGCGGTGTCGGATCCGATTCTCCATGACCGCGCCGCCTACGGCCTGAAGCGGGGGGTGATCCTCATCTCCGTGGACACGCTCAGACGCGACCATGTGGGCGCCTACGGCTACCCGAAGCCCACCACCCCGACCCTCGATGACCTGGCCGGGCGCGGCCTGCTCGCGGAGGACGCGGTGAGCGTGAGTTCATGGACGCTGCCCGCCCATCTCTCGATGATGACGTCCGTCCTTCCCGGCACGCACGGCGGCATCGACATAAAGCAAGGGTTCAATCGATCAGTGCCCACGGTGGCCGGGATGCTGAAGGAGGCGGGGGTCGCCACTCATGCCGTGACCGCACACATCTACGTGTCGAAGACCTACGGCCTCGATGCCGGCTTCGACTCCATGAACTTCCGCCAGGACCGGCTGGCCGAGAACGTGGCCAATCACGCCATGGACCTGATCGATCGCTTCGGCGACCGGCCCTTCTTCATTTTCCTGCGCTTCTACGACCCCCACTGGCACTATGCGCCGCCGCCCGAGGTGCTGAAGATCTTCGAGTCGTCCTACGCGGGCAAGCTCACCGGCAACCTCAAGGACTTTCAGAACCTTCGACCGGATCAGGTGAGCCCGGCCGATCTCGATCACCTTCTGGCCCTCTACGACGGCGAGATCCGCTACACCGACAATCAGATCGGGCGGCTCCGCGCCCATCTGAAGGAGCGAGGCCTGCTCGACCGCACCCTCATGGTCGTGACCTCCGATCACGGCGAGGAGTTTCTGGAACACGGGTCCTGGGAGCATCAGAAGACGCTCTACGAAGAGGTGATCCGCGTGCCCCTCATCGTCTCGGGTCCCGGGGTGGGGCCCCGCCGGGAGAGCGAGTCCGTGAGCCTTCTCGACGTGGCGCCCACCATCCTCGACTTTCTTTCCCTGAAGCCTGCGGCCTCGATGAAGGGGCTGTCCCTGCTCCGGCCCGCGCCCGACCATCGGGAGACCTACGGTGAAACGGACAACACGCTGGATGGATCCCGCCTGTCGTTTCTGCGCCACGGGGCGGCGTCGTGGAAGGCGATCCTGCGCATCGACCCGCTCAGCCAGACCGTTCGCTCATCCCTTTGGTTCGACCTGAAAGCCGATCCCGGCGAAAAGACGAGCCGTCCGCCTCTGGAGCCGCGGCGCGCGGCGATCGAGGCGAGAACCACGGACGAAGCTCTCAAGTCGCGGTCGCCGGCGGCGAACCAGCCGGTCGAGCTTTCCGCACCGGAGAAGGAAAAGCTCCGCGCTCTCGGATACATCGGCCGCTAGACGATGACCGAGCGGGCGTCGAGCATCGGTTTGGCGAGGGCCCGGTCGCCTTCGATCTCGATTCGATCCATCAGGCCCGGGCTTCGAACCGCGTTGTAGAAGAAGCGCCAGACGTCGTCGGTCCCCACCCGCACGAGCGCATGCGGTGAAGGCGCCTTCCCGCGCCGCACCTGCCAGGCGCTGTCCTTGCGGACCACCGACCACGCTCCCGCGGTCGGGCCGTGGACTTCGAGGGCCACGGCCGCACCCTCCGGAGCGGGAACGTCGGCGTAGGCAAGGGGCAGGGCCCGCACCGAGAGGTCGAGGAGCGGTTCCATCCAGTGGGGCACGAGCAGACGCGGTTCGCCGATGGCGTCGCGAATCTGCATCTGATGGTGCCAGCGCTCCGTGTACTCCCGGCCGGTATCCATCCAGTTCTCAGACTCGCGTTCGCCCGCCCAACTCACGGGAAACCGCGACCGCTCGTGCGGGGGCAGTCCTTCGACGAGTTCTGCCACCCAGCCACCGGCGATCTCGAGAAGATCGGTGAGCAGGCGATGGCTCAGGCGCGCGCCGAATGCGACCCCGGTGGCGTTGAGGGTGTTGATGAACCGAACGAAATCCTGGTCCGCGCGAATCGGCGTCTCGGGATGAGCGCGATGGTCATCGCGACCGGCGGCGAGCTTGCGGAGGTCGCCATCGAGGAGATGGGCGGCGACGTCTCGAACCTTCCAGGCGCCGGCGAGGGTGGGCCGGTCCCAGTCGGCGGCGTTGAGGGCGCGAAGGAGGCCGACGAGCTCCGCGAGCAGGGGACGGAAAATGGAAGCGGTGAAGATGGGGCCCACGTCCTGACCCCAATCGGTGGTCAGGAGTGCGGCCGGCGGGGGCGCTCCGTTCGTGGGTTGCATGGCTTCCGGCGCATCATATGTCTCCCGGACTCCTTGCTATCATGCAGCGTCTCAAGCGGATTCGTGCGCCCGTAGCTCAATGGATAGAGCGTTGCCCTCCGAAGGCAAAGGCTACTGGTTCGAGCCCAGTCGGGCGCACCACCCCCCGGGGTTCAAACCGTGGTGGCGGGCTAGACTCCACCGTGCTTTGGAGCGCCCCATGAATCCACGCCCCTTCCGGCTGTCTGTGCTTTGCCTGCTTGCCCTTGCCGCCCCCATGGTCGCGGCCGAGGGCCTCGCCCATCCCTTCTGCGCCACTTATCCGGGCAGCGACCTGACCCCGGTGCTGAACGGACGGGAGGCCCTGGCCCGGGGGGGAGTCCGCGCCGCCGGCGCCAACATCCGGGCCGCGAGCGTCAGCCGCAACGGCGATGTGGCCGTGCTGGTCGATCAGGGTGACCTGATCCTGAAGGCCAATCGGCTCGACCTCCAGGGCAAGGGTTTGGAGTTTCAGCCGGGCTATTCCGTCTCCCGGGTGGATCGTCCTCTGGGCCCGGATGGCGCCGCTCTTTCGCTCGGCGACGATGACTCCGAGGAAGTTCCGCTGCCCTTCGCGTTTCCGTTCTTCGGCAAGAGCTACGACCGGGTCTTCGTGAACTCGGATGGGAACCTCACCTTCGGCGCGGCCGAAAGCGCCTCCACCCCGCGGACGCTGTCCCGGCTGGTCTCCGGTCCCCCGCGTGCCGCCCCCCTGCTGGCTGATCTCGATCCGAGCGCGGGAGGGCGGGTCACCACCACGTCCCGTGCTGAGAGTTTCAGCGTGAAGTGGACCGAGGTTCCCCAGTTCGACATCCCGGACAAGAACACCTTCGAGGTCACCCTGTTTCCGGATGGGCGTGTGGCCTTCTCCTACGACGCGAACAACCTGAGCGCGACCATGGAAGAGGCGGCCGTGGGCATCGCGGCGGGCGGCGGGCCGGAGGGTCTGCAGACCACTGACCTCTCCAGCGTGGCGGGCCTGTCCTTCTCGGGGGCCGCCGGAGAGTCTTTCCGTTCGGAGACCGACCTCGACCTCACCGCGGTCGCCCGCGCCTTCTACTCGGGGTTTGGCGACGACTACCAGCAGCTCATCGTCTACACCAACAAGGGCTACATCCCGAGAACCCAAAGCGCGTTTGCCTTCGAGACCACGGTCAGAAATTCGGTCTCCGGCATGGGCACGGGCACCTTCGACAATGGGGCCGAGTTCGGTTCGCCCACCGCACTCGAGAGCATGGTGCTGATGGACAATTACTTCAAGTACTCCGCCGATCCCGCCGCCCGGGTTCTGCGCGAGGAGACGACGATGTCCGTTCTGGCTCATGAGGTGGGGCATCGGTGGCTGGCCAACGCCCGCTACAGCGACGGAGGGGTATCGAGCACGGAACTGCTGGGCCGGCAGCAGGCTCACTGGAGCTTCTATATGAACTCCTCGGGCTCTCACGACGAAGGCAACGATATCGAGGACCTGGGCGGAGGGCAGTTCAAGACCGGGCCGGCTTCTTCGCGTTACGGACCTCTGGACCAGTACCTGATGGGCATCCGTTCGAGCGACGAGGTGCCGCCCTTCTTCGTGATTCGGAATCCGGTCGCGGATGGGGTGCAGTCGGCCGAGCGCGCGCCCGAGTCCAACGTGGCCATAGCGGGAACGCGCAAGGACGTCACCGTGGCGGACGTGATCGCGGAAATGGGCCCGCGTTCGCCCGCGCCCTCGAGCAACCCTCCGGCCTGGCGCGTGGCCTTCCTCTATGTCACCGATGGCGACGCGAATGATGGAGCGGCGCTCTCCCTGGTGGAGAGCATCAGGTCCCAATTCCAGGCCTATTTCCCGCTTTCGACCGAGGGTCGGCTCTCGATTGAAACGCGCCTGAAGTAGCGACGCCTTGGCCGCGCGAGCCGTTCGTCCGGGCGGCCGCGACCTGAATCTGGAGGGGCGCCTCTTCGTCCTGGGGAAGGGCGGGGTGGGCAAGAGCGTGCTCTCCGATGGCCTCGCCGCGCTCGCCGCCCAGCGCGGCCTTCGCACCCTTCTGGTCCGCGTCGGCGAGTCGCTCCACTCGTCCGCACCCGCGGTCGAAACCCCGAGGGCCTCCCGGCATGGCTTCGAGGTGGTCGATCTCGAGGCCCGTCGGGCCATGGATGAGTACGTGCAGCACGTGGTCCGGATCCGGGCCCTGGTCCTCAGAGTCACCCGGAGCGAGATCTATCGCAAGTTCTTCGCCGCCGCTCCCGGACTGCCGGAACTCGTTCTCCTCGGAAGGATCCGCGCGTATTCCCGTGAGACCGATCGGCATCAGGTCCCGCGCTGGCAGACCATCGTGGTCGATTGCCCATCCTCGGGCCATGGTCTGCTCATGCTGGAGACCCCGTTCGCCGCCGCGCGCGCGGTCTCTGCAGGTCCTTTCGCGAGGCTGGCCGGGCAGATCATCGACTGGCTGAAGCTTACGAAGATCGTGGTGGTGGCGATTCCCGAGGAGATGGCGGTCATCGAAGCCATCGAGTTCAAGGACGATCTGTTCGAAAGAACCGGTCTCACGCCCGCGGTCGCCTTCTTGAACCGGATGCGGGAGGAGACGCTCTCGTCCGCCGCCCATCTCGCCCTCACCGAGGTAGAGGCGGTTCCGGGGTCGAACGACGCGCTCCTTCTCGAGTGCGCGTTGAGGGCGCAGAGGCGGACGCGCCGGGAGAAGTTTCACCAGCGCCGCCTGAGCCGGGGCCTGGGGCTGTCGCCCATCCTGATCCGGGAACTGCCCAACTGCCGGCCATCGACGGTGGCGGCCGCCATCGGGGGCGAACGTCGGTGAGGGTCCGGCCGCAACTCGCCCTGGCGAACGCGCTTCTCGGCCGCCTGATGATCGTCTGCGGCCCGGGCGGGGTCGGGAAGACCACGATGTCGGCGGCCCTCGCCCTCGCCGCGGCGGGCCGCGGGCGCAAGACCCTGGTCTGCACCATCGACCCTTCGAAGCGGCTTCGCACCAGTCTGGGCCTGGCCCGACTCACCGGCGCCCCGCAGAAGGTGAAGGGGCGTCTTTTCGCCATGCGCCTCGATCCGAAGCAGACCTTCGACGACCTGGTCCGGCGTCATGCCGCCACCCCGGAGGCGCGCGAGCGAGTGCTCTCGAATCGCTTCTATCAACAGATCTCGCGTCATCTCGCCGGGACCCATGAAGTCATGGCCATGGAGGCGCTCATGGGGGTCCGGGACGATTTCGATCTCATTGTGCTCGATACCCCGCCCGCCGCCTCCGCCCTCGCCTTCCTCGATGCGCCGAAGCGCGTCCTGGACTTCGTCGATAGCCGGGTTCTGCGCTACTTCCTCAAGCCCTATTTCATTGCCGGACGCCTGGCCATCGAGCCGAGGACCATCGTGGGCCGGACCTTCCTGCGCATCCTCGACTCCGCGGTGGGGCTTCAATTCCTCCGCGATCTCTCGGAGTTCTTTCTCGCCTTCGAGGGTCTGTTCGAGTCCTTTCGCCGGACCGCGAATGAGATGGAGGCGCTCCTCAGGGCAGAGGGGACTTCATTCATCCTGGTCACCACGCCGTCTTCCTCGCGCGTGCACGAAGGTGAGGCTTTCTCCCTGGCCCTCCAGGAACGCGCTCTGCGGGCGGTGGCGATCGTGGTGAATCGCGTCCACCCCTGGGCCCTGGCCGAATCCGCCGATTCGCCGCGACCCGGCGCGGACCCGGGCCCGAGCCTCTTGTCGCCCGAGGTGCGGGCGGAGCTGAGCGCGCTTCTCGGGCGCGAACTCGCCCGCGCCGACGGAGATGCCCGTCATCTGAGGCAGATCGCCGCAAAGAGCGGGATTCCGGCCATCCCCATCCCGGAACTCGAGTCGGACGTCCACGATCTGAAGTCGCTCGCGCTCGTGACCGCCTGGCTATATCCTGCCGAGCCCCCATCATGAGAATCATCCTGTTTTCGGGGAAGGGCGGAGTGGGGAAGACGACGCTCGCCGCCGCCACCGCGGTCCGCGCTGCCGCTCTCGGGCACCGGGCCCTCGTCATGTCGACCGACGCCGCCCATTCGCTGGGCGACTCTCTGGCCCTGCCCATCGGACCCGAGCCCACGCGGGTGTCGGAGAACCTCGATGCCATGGAGATCGATGCCCATCACGAGCTCGAGCGCGAGTTCGGACCGATCAAGAACTTTCTGACCCGGTTCTTCAAGGGCCAGGGGCTCGATGAAGTGGTGGCCGACGAGATGGCGGTGCTGCCCGGGATGGAGGAGTTGTTCTCGCTGCTCCGGGTGGCGGAGCTCGCTCAGAGCCGGAAGTACGACGTGCTGCTCGTCGACTGCGCGCCCACGGGGGAGACCCTGAGGATGCTGGCCGCGCCCGACGTCCTTCGCTTCTATTTCCGCAAGATCTTCCCCGTGCAGCGACTGCTGGCCCGTACCGTCCGTCCGGTGGCCCCTCTGATCACGTCCTTGCCGCTGCCGGAGGACGAGGTCTTCGTGGCCATCAAGCGGCTGTACGAGCGAATCGAACGCCTCGATCCGCTTCTTCGCGACCCCTTGGTGACCTCGATCAGGATCGTGCTGTCGCTCGAGAAGATGGTGATTGCCGAGTCCGAACGCCTGTTCACGTATCTCGGCCTCTATGGGTATTCGGTGGATGCGATCATCGCCAACCGGGTTTTGCCCGCGACCCTCAAAGGCGTCTATTTCGAGCGCTGGGCCCGGGCCCAGGTCGGCCACATGAAACGGGTGCGCGAGGGTTTTTCCTCGATGCCGATCCTGGAGTCGCCCCTGCAGGATGAGGAGGTCATGGGGGCGAGGCTCCTGAAGACCCTGGCGGATGAGGTCTACGGCGAGCGCGACCCGCTCGCCGTCTTCCACACCTGCCGTCCGCCCAAGGTGGACAAGCGCGGGGACCTGTATGTGTATTCTTTCGACCTGCCCTTTGCCACCAGCGATCGGATCGTCGCCTACGCCACCGGCGATGAGCTTTCAGTCACCATTGACAACTGGCGGCGTAACATCGTACTGCCCCGGTCGCTGGCCGGCCGGGAAGTGAAGCAGGCGCGCCTCCGCTCGGGGCGTCTCAGCGTGGTATTCGGAGGTCGGTGATGGCGAAGGTTGACGAAGGGTCGGGTCAGAAGGGCCGGAAAGTCTGTTGCCTGGTGTCGGAAATGCTCGAGGAAATGGGCCTCGATTCCAGAAAGGCCCGGGAGCTTCGGCGGCAGACCCTCCTCGGCCTCATGACCTTCTGCCGCTGGCAGCTGGACCGAATCGACGCCCGAACCGAGCGCGAAGAGCCCAACCGGAAGACCCGGGGACGAAGGGTCAAGGTGGTGTGAAGCGCCGCCGGCGCCCCCGATGCGGCGAGGCCGACGGCGGTGTCTCGGGAAGGGGGACGGAGGTCCCTACTTCTTCGCCCCGGGCTTTCCCCTGGCGGGCGCGGCCATGATCGCGGTGGCGTCGACCACGTCCGGCACCTGGCCGAGTTCGTCCTCGACACCCACGAACACGTCGTAGACCCGGACGCCGAGTTCGCGGTCGTCGGTGGGGGACAGGCCCAGAGTCTTGGGAACGATGGTCTGGTCCATGGCGAAACGAAGCTCTACCGTGTCCTCCTCGCCGAGCTGCTCAGCGGTGAACCGGATCTTCTTCTCCACCAGTTCGCCATTGTCGAAGGTGTGGGTGATTCCCGCGCGGCCCTGGGCGGTCAGGGACAGAGTCGGAGGTCCGGAGGGGTAGTTCTTTGCCGAGTAGGGCGCGTCGAACTGGAGGTACAGGAGGACCGCCTTCTTGGGATTCTTGAAGGAGAGTACGGCCTCCTTCTTGGTCCAGGTGGTGTCGACCATCGGATTGGGGCCGGGCTCTGGATTGTGCCAGCCCTCCTTGTAGTAGACGCGGACATTCTCCACCTGGGCGAGAAGCTGCATCTTGCCCACCGCGTATTCGCGCAGGCCGAAGTCCTCGCCCTTCAGCGGGATACGCTCACCCCGGCCATCCGGGTAGAGGCCCATGGTCACGGTGGCATCACCGATGTAGGTGACCACCGGGACGAACACGGTCCGGCTGTAACTGTAGGCCTTGTTAGCCTCCCATTGCGAAGGGGGCGGGGTCACCGTGTGGTCGTCGGTGAAGAGCAGGACCTTGCCCTGATCGATGACGTGGACGAGAGCCCGGTAGTCGCCCTCGATCTTTTTGAAGTCGGGGCCGGTGGTCCAGGTGTAGGTAACCTCGATGGCGCTGTCCAGCGGGGCGCTCATCCGGTTGGCCGTAAACGAGGGTGTGATGTCGTTGGCCGGCACGGCGCCTCGCCGGCCGCATCCGAGCACCAGCAGCAGGGGGGTGACGATCAATAGAGCGCGGTAGGGCCGCATTATGGACATGCCTCCTAATGGCAGATTCGACGAAACTTCAGTCCGGAACCGCAACGCAGCAGTTCCCGGCTCGACTGACCTGGAACCAACATCGGGGAACGGAACGCAACGGAACCCCGGCGAATCAGGAGGAGAGTCGAACCCTTGTTCCACACCCTCAAGGAAGAGGGGATTAGAAGGACTGACGGAAGGCCTCATTCTACAGGTCGCTTCAAGGGAGAGTCAACGAATCGGGCCCTTCGGTCCTCACCTGCGTTTGGGGTCGAAGACCGCGAGCCACGCTTCGATCTGTTCGGCGGTTTCCCGCGGGGCCGGCTTTGTGTCGCGGGAGGACGTTGTCCGGGGCGGGCGGACGAGTCGCTTCGCGAACTCATGCGCTTTCTCGATCGATGCGCCCCGGTGTCGCGCGCGGTCTCCCAACGACTTGTCCGAGGTGACGACAATGAAGTCGCGGGGAGTCTTCGAATCGGCGAGCAGGCGCAGGACGAGGTCGTCGGCCGAGCGGGCCTCGCTGAAGAGGACCCGGACGCGATGAGGCTGGACGGCGGCGAGAGCGCCCCGGGCCGCCGGCCCGTCGAAGACCAGGGTGGCGTGAGCGCCCCGGGACCGGCAGAAGTCGGCGACCAGTCGCGCGCACGCCTCACGGTCGGCCAGAGTTCCATCCGAAAGCCCAAGGGCATGGGCCAGGTTATTTCCGTCTACAAGATAGGGCATCGGAAGCTACGGTCTGGCGATGTTACTATCCTCCCCGGTGAGAGGCTGAGATGGACCAGGGAGAAGAAATGAGCTTTGCCGACAAAGGCGATGTCGCCCACATCGATCCGGCTTTCTTCGTCGGCTATCTCCATCGACTTAAGGCCACCGGGACCCTGAAGTTCGAGGACGCTCCCATTCAGAGGGCCGTCTACTTCCGGGACGGACGCATCCTGTTCTCGGCCTCGAACGCCCCTGAAGACCAGCTCGGAGCCATTCTCGTGGCGGCAGGGAAGATCGAGCAGGATCAGTTCGACTTGATGGTGGCCAGTCTTCAGCCGAAACAGTCCATTGCGGCCGCCCTGGCCCGGGGCGGGCAGGTCTCGCAGAGAGATGTCGCAGATGCCGCCCGCCGCAAGGTGGAGCAGATCGTGGGCGCCTGCTGTGCCCAGACCACAGGCAGGTATGAATTCGAGGACGGTGTCCTTCCCAACGGCGCGCTGGATCTGAAGCTCACGACCGAGAAGGTTCTCGTGTCCGCCTTCACGGCCCTCGAACCGTCCGGCTTTCTGATTCGAATCCTGAAAAGCCCCGTGGCCGTCCTGGCTCAGGCGGAGGGCGAGCCGGAGGATCCCGAACTGGTCCGCCTGCGCGATGCCTTCGACGGCGTTTCCTCTCTGGCCGACATCGGCGGCGCGGTGGGGCTGTCGCTGGCGGCCACCGAAGTGCGCGCCGCGGTTCTGGTTGTCCTCGGCGCGGCGTCCGTCGTGACCTCTCAAATCGAGGACATGTCGCTTCCCGACATCGGGGAGGTGATGGCGTCGCCCGAGGGATCGGAAACGCTCGAAGCCGAGACCGTTGGTTTCGTACCGAGCGCCGAGGACGCGGCAGCCTTCGCTTCCGCCTCGACTCTCGTGATGCCTCCGGATATCGACAGCGGTCCCGACGGTTCGAGCGATTCGACTCCGGTCACGGATGGCGTTCCGAGTGAGTCTCCTTCCGGGGCCAACGTGGAGAGAGACTCGCTCGCCGACCGAGCCACGGCTCACGATCTGGATGCGATCAAGGAGCTGATCGGAAAGTCCCCCATGCGTGCGCGGCCTGGATCCGCCTCCATTCCGGCTCAGCGCTGGGAGCCGGTACTCTCCACTGCCGGACGCTCCGGCCGGGCTCGGAGCCCAGGCACGAGCGTCTTCGAGAACCCGCTGGTGAAGGCCAGCGCCGCGGTCCTTCTGATCGTGGGCGTGAGCGCGGTGGCCTGGCTGGCCTACTCCGGGAACCAGTTGAGGCCGGCCCCAAAGGCGCCTCCCGCTCCCCTCCCTTCGGCTTCCGCCAGCGTGGCCGCCGCGGATCTCGGGGTCGGCGCGCTCCTTCCCCCGCCGCCCGCCGCGAACACCGGCGCGGCCACGCCCACTCCGGTTGTTTCCGCTCCCTCACCGACTCCTCTGTCGGCGGCCAAGCCGACCGTCGCGCCCACTGCCGAGGCCACACCGATTCAGACCCCGCGAGGGGCCCCGGTCGCGGCCACCCCGGCGGGCGCGACCGCATCGGGCTCCGCCTACCAGGCGATGAAGGCGGGACGGCTCGATGAGGCCTCGACCGCCTTCGCGAACCTGGCGCGCTCCCGGAGCACGGAGTTCTCGGTGCAGATCCTGGTTGCGTGCTCGGCCCAGACCATAGAAAAGGCGATCCAGAACGACCCTTCTCCCGACCTTTTCGTCCTTCCCGCCAGCATGGACGGGAAAGCCTGCCATCGGCTCTTGCGCGGCTTCTACAAGACTACGGCTGAGGCGGCCCGGTCCGTTTCCGGCTTTCCGCCTTACTACGCCGCCGAGGGAGCCAAGCCCAGGACGGTGGCGATCAAGGCCGTCCTCCCCTGAGGCGCCTGCGTTCGCCTCTCCGTCGACGCGACTCTCCTTTGAGCGGCCTTCGCCCTTCCGTTGCCGGTTTCGCCCTCATCCTGCTCTCAGTAGGCAGTCCGGGGGCGTCCCAGGCCACTTCCAGCACGCCGCCGGATCCGGCCCGGAACGAGTTCTTCGATCTCGAGGTCAAGGGGGCGAGGAACTATCTCGAGGGCTGGTTCGGGACCTCGATGGCCATGCCCCCCATCGAGACCGTGACGGAGGCGGCATCCGCCGACCTTCCCGGTCATTATCAGGACGGGGTCATTCGACTGCGCCTGGAGACGACCCGGAAAGCTTCGGAGTTGCGTCGGGTCCTGAGGCACGAACTGACCCATGCGGTCATCGACCAGAAGACCAGAGGCAACTGCCCCCACTGGCTTCAGGAGGGCATCGCCCAGTTTCTGGACGGAACTGATGTGGTGGCCACGGAGGCCTGGCTCCGCCGCGAGCCAGCGGCCCTCATTCCGCTCTACCGCATCGAGGGTCCCTTTCGCGAGCGTGACCCGCGGTCCCGAGAGCAGGCCTACCGGCAGAGCGCGTCCGCGGTTTCCTTTCTGGTCTCGAGAATTGGCCGGACCGGTCTTCTCTTCCTGATCTCGAGACTGGGCGAGGGGCGCCCCTTCGACCGGGCCCTGCTCGAAGCCGGGATGTCCTACACCGAGCTTCAGCAGGCCTGGGAGGCGTCGCTCCATCCTCGCCTCAACGAGCGGTAGGAGAGAGAAGAGGAAGGACCGATTGTCCGGCCGCGTGGGTTCAGAAGCCGACGGAGCTGTACCACTCGAACGTGCGCTTCAGGCCGGACTCGAAATCGACCTGGGGGGAGTACTTGAGCAGTTTCCGAGCCGCGGTGATGTCGGCGAGCGAGTGGCGGATGTCGCCGGCCCGGGCCGGTTCGTGCCGGGCCTCGACCTTGCGGCCGGAGAGCTGCAGGAGGACGGCGAGAAGGTCATCGAGGGTGTGGGCTTTCGACGTGGCGATGTTCACGGTCTGTCCCTTGAGGCCGGGGGTGGTGAGAGCGAGCAGGTTGGCGTGAACCACATTGGAGATAAAAGTGAAGTCCCGGCTCTGCCTGCCGTCGCCATAGATGACGGGCGTCTCCCGTTTCAGGAGGGCCTTGGAGAACCGGCTGATCACCCCGCTGTAGGGCGAGGAAGGATCCTGGCGAGGGCCGAAGACGTTGAAGTACCGCATGGTCAGAGTCTGCATCCCGTATAACTCGGCGAAGATGCGGACATAGGTTTCGCCCGCGAATTTGGCGGCGCCGTAGGGTGAGAGAGGGCGAGCGGGAAGCGCCTCGTGCTTGTAGCGTTCCTTGCGATCGCCGTAGACCGAAGACGAACCGGCGTACATGAACCGTTCGACGCCCTCGTCCCGGGCGGCCACGAGCATCGACATGGTCGCGGTGGCGTTGGCGTGGTGGGAATTGAACGGATGGGCGACGGAGAGGGCGACCGAAGGGACCGCGGCCTGGTGGTACACGACCTCGATGCCCCGGCTGGCTTTGGCCGCGGTCTTCAAATCGCCGCAGTCGCCGGCCAGTATCTCGATGTCGTTGCGAACCGATCGCAGGTTGTTTCGCGTGCCGGTGGAGAAGTTGTCGAGGACCCGGACCTTGTGGCCGCGCTCCAGAAGCGCCTCGACCAGATGGGACCCGATGAAACCGGCGCCACCGGTGACGAGGACTCGCTTCATGGACATCGTCTGGCGATTCTAGCGCGTCGATGAAGGGGATGAAGCCGCCGGGCCTGAGCACCGGCAAGGAAGTGAAATCCGCCGCCCCAAAGCTGAGAGAGGAGGGGCACCGGAGTTCCTATCCGGCCGGGCACCTGAGCGGAGGCGGGATTTACTCCCGCCGCAGCGAACCGGGGGTCTGGGGGGCAAAGCACGCCAACGAAATGCGATCTGCGGCCCCCCAGCTAAAGGAAGACTCGGCGGAGTTGGCCTGTAAGCCGGATTCTGTCCGTCTCACTTCTTAGGGTGAGAGTGGACGATCATCCCTCTAAGGGCCGCGATTGCTCGCGGTCTCATGCAACCAACCCGGGGGCCTGGGCGATGGGCCATCGCCTCTTCTCGCCCCCCTATTTGGTCTTGCTCCGTGTGGGGTTTTCCCTGTCCCGCGAATGTCACCACCGCGGCGGTGCGCTCTTACCGCACCTTTTCACCCTTACCCCGGAAGCCTTGCGGCTTTCGTGGCGGTTTCTCTTTCTGTGGCACTGTCCCTGAGGTCGCCCTCGCTGGCGGTTAGCCAGCACACAGCCCTGGTGTTCACTTAAGACCATCGTGGAGTCCGGACTTTCCTCTCCGACTAATACGTTGTTCGAAGCGATCGTCCAGCCAGCTCCGCCGAGCGTAGACACCCTAAGCGCCTCCGGCCTTCGGCGTCAAGCCGTCCGCCTCCTCGCTGATGCCGTACTGCTCGAGCTTCTTGTAGAGATTGGACCTTGGGGTATCGATGGCCTGGGCGGTGGCGGAGATATTCCAGGCGTTCTCGCGAAGCTTGGACACGATGAACGCGCGCTCCGAGCCCTCCTTGAAGTCGCGCAGCGACCCCTGGGGGAGGGGAAGGGAGGCGGTATCGGGCGGGGCGGCGGTGGGCGCCGCGGCGAGACCGAGCGCCGGCTTGCGCTGCGCCATGCCCTCCAGATGCTCGGCTCGAAGGGTGTCGTCGTCCACCAGGATCATCAGACGGTCGATGACGTTCCGGAGTTCGCGTACGTTGCCCCGCCATTCGCGCCCCTGCAGGGCGGCCGCGAAATCCGGGGAGATCCTTTTCACCGCCACTCCGTGCAGGGCGGCGGCGCGAGCCACGAAATGGCTGGCCATGGCGGGAATGTCCTCGAGGCGGCCCCGCAGCGGCGGGACTTCGATGTCGATGACCGACAGTCGAAAGAACAGATCCTCGCGGAACGTGCCTTCGGTGATGGCCTGCTCGAGATTCTTGTTGGTGGCCGCGATCACCCGGACCTCCACCTTGATGGTCTTCTGCGAACCGATCCGCTCCACCTCGCCCTCCTGCAGGACGCGCAGGACCTTGGCCTGGGCGCGCGCGCTCATGTCGCCGATTTCGTCCAGGAAGATGGTGCCCTTGTGGGCCATCTCGAACTTGCCGATCTGTCGCTCGGTGGCGCCGGTGAAGGAGCCCTTCTCGTGGCCGAACAGTTCGCTCTCGATCAACTCCTCGGGAATGGCCGCGCAGTTGACGGACACGTACGGTTCGTCGGACCGGGCGGAGAGGCGATGGACCTCGCGGGCCACCAGTTCCTTGCCGACCCCGCTCTCACCACGGATCAGGACGGTGGCGTGGGTGGGGGCCGCCCTCTTGATGCGTGCGAAAACCTGCTGGATGGCCGCGCTGTTGCCGACCAGATCGCTGGGCCCGTTGGTTTCGAGTCGCAGCCTTCGGTTCTCGATCACCAGCCGTCGCTTCTCCAGGGCGTTGCGCGCGGCCACCAGAAGCTTCTCCGTCTCCGGTGGTTTTTCGAGAAAGTCGAATGCGCCGAGGCGGGTGGCCTCGACCGCGGTCTTCACGGTTCCGTGGCCGGACAGCATGATCACGGGAACGTCCTTGGCCCGCTCGCGCATCAGACGCAGGGTCTCCAGGCCGTCGAGGCCGGCCATCTTGACGTCGAGGATCACGAGGTCGATCTCGGCCCGCTCGATGATCTGGACGGCCTCGGGCCCCGAGGACGCGGTTTCACAGTCGAAGCCCTCGAACTCGAACATCATGGCGAGCGATCGCCGGATGGCGTCCTCGTCGTCGACGACCAGGATCCTGGGCCTTACCGGGGAGAGCTTCATGGGGGCGGATTCTCGCCCAGAAGGCTCATCAGTCCCGCTTCGTCAAGAACCTGGACTCCGAGGCCTCGCGCCTTTTCCAGCTTCGAGCCCGCGTCCTCACCGGCCACGACGTAGGTCGTCTTTGAGGAAACCGACGAGGTGACTCGCCCGCCGCGTCCTTCGATCCGCCGCTTGGCCTCGTTCCGGTCCATGGAAGCGAGGACGCCGGTGAGTACGAACTGGAGTCCCTCCAGCGTCCTTGGGTGATCCGGGCCGGAGGCGGCCCCGCTCAGCTGGACCCCGGCCTTCTTCAGCCTGGCCAGGAGGTCCTGGTTCTGCGGGGCTTCGAACCACTCGCGCAGGGAGGCGACCACGGCCTCCCCGATTTCCGGCACCGCGTCGATCTCTTCAGGGGTGGCTTTCGCGAGAGCGTCCAGCGACCGGAAACGCCGGGACAGAAGCTCCGCCGCCCGTTCGCCCACGAAGCGGATGCCGAGACCGAAGAGCAGCCGCTGCAGGCCGGCGGTGCGGCTCTTCTCGATCGACGTCACCAGGTTCATGGCTGACTTCTCGCCCATGCGCTCCAGTTGAGCCAGGGCGGCTACATCCAGACCGTACAGATCGGCGATATTCCGGACCGCTCCCCCGGCGACCAGGAGGGCCACCAGCTTGTCGCCCAGGCCCTCGATGTCCATGGCCTGCCGGCGGGCGAAGTGCTTGATCCGCTCCTCGATCTGGGCCGGGCAGCTGGCGTTCGGGCAGCGCAGATCGACCTCGTCCGCGATGGCGGCCACATGGGTGCCGCAGACCGGGCACGCTTCGGGCATGAGGAAGGGCGGGGCCGAGGCGGGGCGCTCGGCCAGCACCACCTCCACCACTTTCGGGATGACCTCGCCGCCGCGTTCGACCACGACCGTGTCGCCCACCCGGAGGTCCTTGCGCGCGATCTCCTCGGCGTTGTGCAGGGTGGCCCGCGACACCGTGGTTCCGGCTACGAACACCGGATCGAGGTGGGCCACCGGGGTCAGCTTTCCCGTGCGCCCCACCTGAACGTCGATGGCGAGGAGCCGGGTGGTCGCCCGTTCCGCGGGGAACTTGTAGGCGATGGCCCAGCGGGGAAACTTGGAGGTCGATCCCAGTTCGCGCTGGAGGGAGAGGGAATCGACCTTGATCACGACCCCGTCGATATCGTAGTCGAGGGAGTCGCGTTTCAGGCGAAGCGCGGCACACCGGGCCAGGGCCTCTTCGACGGAGGCGCAGGTCCGGATTTCGGGGTTCGTCCTCAAGCCGAGATCCTGCATCAGGAGGAGGGCGTCCGAATGCGATTTTGGCTCCGGGCCCGAGGTCCGGGCGACGGCATAGAGGAACAGGCCCAGGCCGCGCTCGGCGACCTGGCGGGAGTCGAGGAGCTTCATGGCTCCCGAAGCGGCATTGCGCGGATTGACGAAGGGCTCCTCGCCGTTCCGGGTGCGCTCATCGTTCAGCTTTGCGAACATCGAGCGGGGCAGGTAGACCTCGCCCCGGACCTCGATGAGTTCCGGAATCCTCAAGCCCGCCCGGGAGGGAGTGAGAGCGAGGGGCAGGGACCTTATGGTGCGCGCATTCTGGGTGACGTCGTCTCCGGTCTTGCCGTCTCCCCGCGTGAGGGCCTGGCTGAGGATGCCGTTCCGGTAGGTCACGGAGAGGGAGAGGCCGTCGATCTTGGGCTCGGCCACGTAGGAGAGAGGCGTCTCGCCGAGCTGACGTCTCACCCGGGTCTCGAACTCCCGAACCTCGTCCTCGCTGTAGGTGTTCTCGAGGCTCAACATCGGCGCCGCGTGCGCCACCGATGGAAACTCCGAGAGGGCGGCCCCGCCCACGCGCTGGGTCGGAGAGTCGGGGGTGACGAGTTCGGGGTGGGCGGCTTCGAGGTCCTTGAGTTCCCGGTCCAGGGCGTCGAACTCCGGGTCAGAGATCTCGGGCCTGGAGAGGACGTAGTACAGATGCTCGTGTTTCCTGATCGCCTCCCGGAGCGCCTCCACTCGGGCGGCTGGATCCTTGGGGGCGCCCTTCATTTCGTCGCGCCCGTGTCCTGGTCCATCGACCGCGCGAGGGCCGCGGCCCGCGCCTCGATCACGGCGAAGCCGGCCCCGGAAAGGAACTGCGACCGGACTGAGGCGCAGGAGGCCTGCACGCCCCGATAGATGATGAGCGCGGCCTGCTGGTCCCCATCCTGATTCTGGACCCGCTGCCCGATCTCCAGCGCCCGCATGGCCGCGGCCGAGGCCTGAGGTAGAGGCGCGAGATTGCGCATCGCCGTGTCGGTCTTCGAGACCAGGGCGCGCGCCGACGCTCGTCGGGGCCGGGGCAGGCCGTCCAGGGACGCGTAGTGCTCGACCCACTCCGCCGCGGCCAGGCCGCGAATCACGGCCGGGGCGATCAGCAGGGGCACGGCCGAAACCGCGGCGAGGATCCAGATCAGGGGAAGCCCGGGTTTCTTGATTGCCGCGGCCATCCCGGGGGTTCCGACCGATCAGTGATCGCGGGCGAGGATGAAGTCGGGAAGGGTCAGCAGGGCGTCGCGTTCCGGGGAAGGGCCGAAGATGTCAAGCGCCTGCCGGGCCGCCTCGGCCTGCTTCAGGGCCATGGCCTCAGCCCGTTCGAGCGCGCCGCTGCGCCCGGCCAGGCTCACGATCTCCGCGTGCGACACGTGCTCGAACCCGCGATCCTCGATGACGGTTTCCACTTTGCGCCGCACCTCGGCGTCGGCGGTTTCGAGCATGTAGATGATGGGAAGGGTGAGCTTGCCTTCCCGAAGGTCCAGGCCGACCGGTTTGCCGAGCGATTTCTCGGTGGCGGTGAAGTCGAGGAGGTCGTCCTTCATCTGGAAGGCGAGGCCCAGGGCCAGGCCGTAGGCCGAAAGCGCCTCCTCTTTCTGCTCGCCGGCGTTGCCCAGGATGGCGCCGATGCGCATGCACACGGAGAACAGGTCGGCGGTCTTGCGGCGGATGATGTCGATGTGCTGATCTTCGCGGACCCAAAGGTCGGCTTCGCGCTCAATTTCCAGGACCTGGCCCTCGATCATGCGCAAGGTGACATCGGAGAGCAGGCGGAGGATCCCCAGATTGTCCTGGGTGAGGGCCATGGCCATGGACTTCGTGTAGAGGAAGTCGCCGATGAGGACGGTGGTCTTGTTGCCCCACCGGGAATTGGCGCTCTTCCGGCCCCGTCGGGTGGCGGCTTCGTCGATGACGTCATCGTGCAACAGGGTGGCGGTGTGGATGTACTCGACCACCGCGCCCAGGGTGATCATTCGGTCGCTGGAATGGGAGAAGAGGCGCGAGGCCAGAAGCAGCAGGGCGGGCCGGATGCGCTTCCCGCCCGCGTCCCGCACGTGCGAGGCCACCTCGGAGATGATCCTCAGGTCGGAGAGGAACTCGTCCCGGAACACCCGCTCTACCCGCATGAGGTCGTGCTCCACCAGGCCGAGGATGTCGGGGAGGGTCATCACCGCGGGCAGGGCCGGGGGAGTTTCGAGGGTGGAGGATCTGAGGGAGTTCAAGGGAGGTGGGGGGAGATGGCGCGGGCCTCCCGCTTTCGAGGGAGGCCCGCCTTCGGTGAGGATCCCGATCTTAGCGAACGCGGCCGCATTGTGCGGAGGGGGAGGGCGGGGCCGCCTACCGGTAGTTGGTGAACTGCATGTCGATGTCGAGTTTGGCGCCTCGCAGCATGGTCATGATGGCCTGGAGGTCGTCCCGGTTCTTCCCGGACACCCGCAACTGCTCGCCCTGGATCGCGGCCTGCGCCTTCAGCTTGCTGTTCTTGATGAGCTTCACGATCTCGCGGGCCTTCTCGATGGGGATTCCGCTCTGCATGGCCACCTTCTGGCGCACCGTGCCGCCCAGGGCCGATTCCGGGTCTTTGTAGGTGAGCGCCTTGATGGAGATGCCGCGCTTCATCAGCTTGCTCTCCAGGATGTCGCGTACCGCGCGGAGCTTGTACTCATCGACGGACGTGAGCGTGAGCTCCTTGTCCCCGATGGCGATCTCGGACTTCGAGTCCTTGAGGTCGTAGCGGGTGTGGATCTCCTTGAGGGCCTGGGCGACCGCGTTCTTCACTTCCTGCTGGTCGATCTCGCTGACGATGTCGAAGGAACTTTCAGCCATGGCTTCCTTTTTACCCTTCAGAGGCGAGGTAGGTGTATCCCTCGAGGCCTTCTTCGTACCGCTTCATCAGGCGGCCCGATTCGGCCATGGTGAGACGCTTCTCGCGGAGGGCGACCTCGACCGCGCGGCGAACCCGGGCGAGAAGGTCGTCCTTGTTGTACTGGACGTAGGACAAGACCTCGGTCACCGAGTCGCCCTCGACCACGTGCTGGACGCTGTATCCGTCTTCCGTGAGCTTCACATGCACCGCGTCGGTGTCGCCGAAAAGGTTGTGGAGGTCGCCCAGGATCTCCTGGTAGGCGCCCACCAGGAAGGAGGCGATGTGGTACGGCTCGCCATTCATGGCATGTAGAGGCAGGAAGTGCTTCACGTCGCGCAGGTCGATGAATTCGGACATCTTGCCGTCGCTGTCGCAGGTGAGGTCGGCGAGAACCCCCCGCCGCATGGGCTGCTTGTCGAGACGTTCGATGGGCATGGTGGGGAAGAGCTGCTTCACCGCCCAGTGATCGGGCATCGACTGGAAGAGCGAGAAGTTGCAGTAGTAGGTGTCGCAGAGCTGTCTTTCAAGTCCTTCCAGTTCGTCGGGCACGTACTCGAGATCACGAACGATCTTGAGGATGCGCTCGCAGACCGCCCAGAAGAGTTTCTCGACCCGGGCCCTCTCGCGCAGGCCGAGCACGCCCAGGGTGAAGGCCGACACCGCCTGCTCCTTGAGCTGAAGGGCGTCGTGGTAGCTCTCCTGGAAGTTCTTCCGCGAGACGTTCACGTAGGTCTCGTACAGCTGCTGAATCAACCGGTGTTCGTCCGCGCCCACCAGTTCCGGGGCCTGGCCGGCCAGGATCTCGTTGGTGCCGAGGACGTTGAAGACCAGCACGGAGTGATGGGCCACCAGGGCCCGTCCGGATTCGGTCACGATGTCCGGGTGGGGGACGCCCTTGGCCGCGCAAGCCTCGCTGATTTCCGAGACGATGTCGCGCGCGTACTCGGCCAGCGAGTAGTTGACCGAGCTGTGGAAGTTGGTCTGGCTGCCATCGTAGTCGACCCCCAGGCCGCCGCCGCAGTCGATCACCCTCATGTTGGCGCCCATCAGGTGCAGCTCGACGAAGATGCGCGAGGCCTCGCGCATGGCGTCGCGGATGGCCCGGATGGCGGTGATCTGGGACCCGATGTGGAA
>JAQBHL010000289.1:0-2907 GCA_032127745.1 Acidobacteriota bacterium | reverse complement strand
CGGGCGTCGGAACGGAGGTGATGCTCTCGGCAACTTCCCGCTCCTCGTCCTCCGCCAGGATTTCATTGCAGAGGGTGATGCATTCGTTGCAAATGTAAACGGACGGGCCGGAGATGAATTTCCGGACCGAGTCTTTGGACTTCCCGCAGAAGGAACAGCGGAGGTGCTTGTCGTTCGACATGCGCTGGCCGCCGATGGTGAAGGGGGGACCCAACCCGAAAGGTGGGTCGGGTCCCGGGGGGCGTCAAGGCTAGGCCGGGGGGGCCAGCCAATCCTTGTGGGGCTCGAAGACCGTGTCAATCAAGCCGTACTCCTTGGCCTCTTCCGCACTCATGAACCGGTCCCGGTCCATGTCCCGCTCGATCGTTTCGATCGGCTGGCCGGTGTGTAAGCTGTAGAGCTGGTTCATCTTAGAGCGCAGATAGAGGATCTCCCGAGCCTGGATTTCAATGTCCGATGCGGTGCCCTGCGCGCCGCCGGAAGGCTGGTGGATCATGATGCGGCTGTGGGGCAGGGCGCTTCGCTTCCCCTTGGCGCCCGCCGAGAGGAGGAACGACCCCATGGAGGCTGCCATGCCCATGCAGATGGTGTTCACCGGCGCCCGGAGATGCTGCATCGTGTCGTAGATGGCCATGCCGCTCGAGACCACCCCGCCCGGGCTGTTCAGGTAGAGGTAGATGTCCTTTTCGGGGTTGTCCGCCTCGAGAAAGAGCAGCTGGGCGATGATGATGTTGGCGACGTCGTCGTTGATGCCGGCGCCGAGGAACACGATCCGGTCCATCAGCAGGCGGCTGAAGATGTCGTAGGTGCGCTCGCCGCGGCTGGACCGCTCGATGATGTACGGGGGATAGACTGACACTGGACTCACCCTTCCACGGTGGATTGCTGGAGCAGGTAGCCGAAGACTTTGTCCTCGGTGATGGCGCGCTCGAGTTCCGGCAGACGCTTGGCCTTCTGCAGCGAGCTGTAGACCTGGCCCGCCGGCACGTTGCGGGCCTCGGCCATCGCGGCGACCCGGGCGTCCACGTCGGCCTCGGTGGCGTAGAGGCTCTGGGCCTCGGCGACGGCCGACAACACCAGGTCGCGCCGGACCTGGGCTTCGGCCACGGGCTGGAACTGCGCCGCGAACTCCGGTTCCTTCTCGTGCGGCACGCCGTAGGCGTGCAGGTAGCCGTGAATCACACGATGGACCAGCGACGGAGGCGCCTCGTTGCTCTCCGCCTCGACCAGCATCTGATTCACCTGCTCGCCGACCCGGGCGTCCGCCTCACGGACCGCGTCCTGCGCGAGGTCGGACCGCACCGCCGTTCGCAAGGCGGCGAGGTCGTCGAAGTCCCCGACTTCCCGCGCGAAGGCGTCATCGAGCGGCGGAAGTTCCTGGCGCTTCACTTCGTGGAGCGCCACCTTCAGCTTCCGGACCTTGCCGCGACGGCTCTCGTCGGGGTGATCATCGGGGAGCCGGACTTCCGTCTCGGCCACCTCGCCGGGCTGGAGTTCCATGATGCGCTCCTCGAGGGCCGGCAGGGCCTGCCCCTCGCCGAGCACGATCGAGTGCGGTTGCGGCTCGGGCGACGCATCGTCGTCGAGCGCGGTGACGTCGACCTGCACCATCTGGCCGGGGCCCGGCTTCTGTCCTTCCACCGGAAGCCAGGTGGCCTTCTGCTCACGGAGCCGCCCGAGCTGCTCCTCCACCTGGGCGTCGGTGACCTCGGGCACGTCGCGAGTCAGGGTGAACCCGCCGAGCGTCGTGACGCTCACCTCGGGGCGCACCTCGACGTGCAGCTCGAACTCGATGGCCCCACCCTCGTCGAACTTGAGGTTTCGGACCGACGGATCGGCCACCGGCTTGAGCGCCTCGGATTCCCGCGCCTGGTCCCAGCTTTCGCGGATGACCTCGTCGAGCACGGTCTGACGGATGGCGTCATGGTAGCGCTTGCGGACGATGGCTGGGGGGGCGTGGCCCTTCCGGAAGCCGGGGAGCCGGACGTTGCGCGCGACCTGCTGCACGGCTCGGTCCTCGGCCAGGCGGACCCGCTCCACCGGGACGGTGACCTGGAGGGATCTCGATGCGGCGTCGCCGCTGGTTGCTTCAATCGTGATAGTTGTCATGGCGGGAGAAATCTACCCGGCCGCCGGGAGCCGGGCAAACGAACGCAGGAGTCAGTTCCCCGGGCGGGGAGGGAGGTCCCTGGCCATGGCGGGCTCCCGAAATCCCTCCCGGGCGTGCGCGCCGTCACAAAAGGGCGTGTTGGCGGAGTGGCCGCACCGGCAGAGGGTGATCGCCGACCGGCCCCCAAGCCCAAACACGGTGCCTTCCACGTCCACTATCGAGAAGTCGCCTTCGATCCGGATCGGGCCGTTCGGGTTGATGACGATGCGGGTCGTGATACCGCCTCCCTTGGGTTGAGTGCGACCGGAGGGACTCGAACCCCCACGGGTTTCCCCACCTGGTCCTAAGCCAGGCGCGTCTGCCATTCCGCCACGGTCGCCGGTGCTGATTCGGAGCGGGATCATGACTCCCCGCCGGAGCCTCCCCGCAGTTCGCGCTCGATGGCACCGAGCGTCTCCTTCGCTTCCGGCGAGGTCTCTCCGGACTTGCGCAGTCGCTTGGCCTCCCGTTCGAGTTCCTTCTTGAACAGTGCCTCCGCCACTTCCTGCCGCTGCTTCAACTCGGCGGCGAACTCGGGATCTGCGGCGAGCCGCCGGACGTCCTCTCGGACACGGGTGACCAGTTCCGCCACATGCTCCCGCGCGTGCTGTGCGTCGATGTCGCCGGCGGGGAGGGCGTCCAGGCGCTTCCCCACCCGCTCCAGTAGCCGCAAATACGCCTCGCTCGGCTCGGCCTGCCGCACGCGGTCGAGATCGCTTGCCGCTGCGGGGTTGGTTCGGGCCCGCCGCTCGAGGTCG
>JAQBHL010000288.1:0-3146 GCA_032127745.1 Acidobacteriota bacterium | reverse complement strand
AAGGCCAAGGAAGTCGACGTGGCCTGGCTCAAGGAGTACGTCGAACCCAAGAAGTAGCCAGTAGAGGGCGGCCCCCTTCAGACAATTCACATAGCAAGGAGTCAATGCCCATGAACAAACCACTGGTCGGAGTTCTCACCGCCATCACCATTCTTGCAGGAGCGCAGTCCAGTCAGGCCACCATGCCCATGCAGAAGAAGGCGAAGGAGCTTGGCTTTCCGTCGACCAACTGCCTCTACTGTCACAACGAGAAGATGCCGAAGAAAGACAGTTCCACCTACAACGAGCGCGGCAATTTCCTCATCAAGATGAAAGAAGAGAAGAAGGCCAAGGAAGTCGACGTGGCCTGGCTCAAGGAGTACGTCGAACCCAAGAAGTAGCGCGGCGCCTGCGTGTCCGTGAACGGCGCCGCTCGCGCTTGCGGCGCCGTCGTTGTCTTGGGGATCGAGAAAGCAGGAGTGCTATGAGCGGCGAACGTGTGCGCATCAGTTTCTTGTCCCTGGTCGCGAACCGGCCAGCCCTCGGCCTGGCCCTGGGCCTTCTCGCCTTATCAGGCTCCAAAGCATGGGCGGCGCAGGCGCCGTCGAACGACGACTGCCTCGCCTGCCACGGGGACGCCTCGGCGACAAGGGAGAACGGCTCGTCGGTGGCGGTGTTGCCGGACCCTTTCGCGAAGTCCATCCACGGCCCGATGGCCTGCGTCGACTGCCATGTCGATCTGGCTGCCGCCGCGGACTTTCCCCATGCCAAAAGGCTCAAGAAGGTCGATTGCGGGTCGTGCCATGAGGACGCGCCCCGGGAGCTGACCGAGAGCGTCCACGCGCGGGTCACCGCGGGCCCCGATGGCCCCGATTGCGTCTCCTGTCATGGACCCGCCCATCAAATCCTCCCCCGCAGTGACCCGGCCTCCATGGTGGCCAAGATGAACCTCGCCGCCACCTGCGGCTCCTGCCACAGCAATCCCGACTTCCTGGCTCGCCACAAGATTCCCTTCGCCCGCCCCGTCGAAGCCTATCGGCTGAGCGTCCACGGCCGCGCGGTGGCGAGCGGAAGCCAGGACGCGGCCTCCTGTTCCGATTGTCATGGCAGCCACCACGTTCTCCTCACCCGCAACGCCTCCTCGAAGACCAACCACTGGAGGGTACCGGAAACCTGCGGGTCCTGTCACAAGGAGATCGCCACCATCTATGCGGACAGCGTTCACGGCCAGGCGGTGGCCGCTGGCGTGATGGCATCGCCGGTCTGCACCGATTGCCACGGCGAGCACGCCCTGCTGGCCCCGAGTGAGCCGAATTCGCTCGTCAACCCGGCGCGGGTGTCGACCGTGACCTGCGGTCGCTGCCATGCCGATGAGCGCCTGGCCGCGCGCTACAACCTTCCGAAGGACAACGTCCCTGCCTACCAGGACTCCTACCACGGCCTCGCCCAGCGTTCGGGCAAGCAGACCGTCGCCAACTGCGCCTCCTGCCATGGCGTCCACAACATCCTCCCCTCCACGGATAGGCGCTCCACCATCAATCCCGCGAATCTGGCCAAAACCTGCGGGGCGTGCCACCCCGGAGCGGGGGGGCGATTCGCCATCGGTTCCATTCACGTGAAAACGGCGGGCGGCAACGAGCACTTCGTCGTGCGTCTCATCCGCGTCACCTACCTGATCCTGATTCCCCTCACCCTCGGATTCATGATCCTGCATAACCTGATCGACTTCCTCGGCAAGCTCTGGCGCGGGACCAGGCGGGGAATGAGCCGAGATGAAGTGCCGCGCATGAACCTGCACTTCCGGATCGCCCACGCTCTGGTGATCGTGAGCTTCCCCCTCCTGGTGATCACCGGCTTCGCGCTCAAGTATCCGGAGGCGTGGTGGGCGGCGCCGCTGCTCGGCTGGGAAAGCGGCTTCGCCCTGCGCGGCGGCCTGCATCGCCTCTCGGCCGTGCTTCTGATCCTGGCCTTCGCCTACCACGTCATCCACCTGATCCTGGTGCCCAGGGACCGTGTTCTCCTTCGTCAGATGTGGCCTCGCTTCAAGGATGCGACCGACCTCCTGGGCATGCTGCGCTACAACCTGGGCCGCCTGGCCAAAAGACCCACGTTCTCGATGTTCAACTACGCCGAGAAGGCAGAGTACTGGGCCTTCATGTGGGGCACCGCGGTGATGGTGGTTTCGGGCTTCATCCTCTGGTTCAACAACTTCTCTTTGAGTTACTTCCCCACCTGGGTCAGCAACGCCTCCACCGCGGTTCACTTTTACGAAGCGATTCTCGCCACCTTCTCCATCCTGATCTGGCATTTCTACATGGTCATCTTCGACCCCGAGGTGTATCCGATGGATCTGGCCTGGCTGACCGGAAGGGCGTCCGCGGAGCACCTCCGCCATACGCGTCCGAACTACTACCGCCGGCTGATCGGAGAGGCGTCCACGGCCCCGGAATCGGAGGTGTCGAAGGGCGACTCTGAAGCTCAGCCTCCGCCTCCCGCCGACCCCGAGGGATCGTCCTGAGACCCGTGCCCCGCATTCGCCTTCACAACTCCTTCAATCCGCTAAACTAAGGGCAAGTAGTCGCAGGCAACCTTCCTTCCAGATTTCGAGAGCAGGGCCATACCTTTGAACGACCCCCATATCGAGCCTCCCATCAGCATCTTCCGGAACCCGATCACGATCGCGGGCGCCCTCCTGACCACGATTTCGGCCCTTCTGTTCATCGCGTTCATGGCCCTGGACATGATGGGCGTCCAGACCAATCACTACCTCGGGATCGTCTTCGTCATCCTCATTCCCGGGTTGTTCGTGGCCGGCCTGCTCATCATCCCGCTCGGGATGTGGCGCGAGCGGCGGCGCCTGCAAAAGGGGCTGGCTCCCTCCCTGAAGTGGTGGCCCCGGATCGACCTCAACGCACGGCGGGTGCGAATCATCGCCTTCGCCATCCTGGTCCTCACCCCGGTGAACGTGCTCATCGTCTCCGTGGCCGGCTACAAGGCGGTCGAAGTCTCAGACTCCGTGGTCTTCTGCGGGGCGACCTGTCACACCGTGATGAAGCCGGAGTACACCGCCTACCAGCATGGCCCTCACGCCCGGGTGAGGTGCGTGGAATGCCACATCGGCGAGGGAGCGGGCTGGTTCGTCAAGGCCAAGATTTCCGGGGCGCGCC
>JAQBHL010000287.1:0-3529 GCA_032127745.1 Acidobacteriota bacterium | reverse complement strand
TGAACCAAAAACAGGCAGCCCGGGACCATGCGGGGACGGGACGGCGGAGCACCGGCCGCGACGGGCGGCGGCATCGGCCAGACCCGCTGCTCGGATCACTGCGTCGGGCTCAGTCCTTGTGCTCGGCCGGCTCCAGTTTCTCGGCGCCGCTGAGCCGGCCGGCCAGCTGGGCCGGGTCGTGAATCAGAACGGGCAGGTGCTGGCTGCAGATCGCGCGCTCCTCGCCCTGGAAGCGAAAGGCGATCACCGGCGCCAGGTCGTCGCCACGCCCGCACAGCACGCAGACCGTCTTGTCGCTCATGCAGTCTCCTCCAGTCTCCTCGTCGCTTACTGGAAGACTATCAACAGGTCCCCGCTCTCGACACGCTCCCGGGGTCCCACGAAGATCTCCTTGACCACTCCCGTGATCGGGCTCGGCAGGACCATCTCCATTTTCATGGCCTCGAGCACCCACCAGCTTCTGGTGCTCGACGACCTCATCGCCGGCCTTCACGTTCACTTCGACGACCATGCCGGGCATGGGGGAGCCGAGATGGTGGAGGTTGTCCGGATCCGCTTTGAGGCGTCGCTTCCCCTCGGGGGGGCGCCTACCGCAAAGGTACGTTCCAGAAGTCCCGCCCAGGGCTAGATTGCGTCGATGATCGCGTTCAACGTGGCGCTCGGGCGCATCGCTTTGGAGACCTTGCCGGCATCGGGGTGGTAGTAGCCGCCCATGTCGACCGGCTTCCCCTGGGCTCCGATCAACTCCTCATTGATCCGGGTCTCGCCCTCGCCCAGCTCCTTAGCGACCTTGGCAAACTTCGAACGCAGTCCGGCGTCCTTTGACTGCTCCGCCAGAGCCTGGGCCCAGTAGAGGGCAAGGTAGAAGTGGCTTCCGCGGTTGTCGATCTGGCCAACCTTGCGCGCGGGCGATTTGTTGTTGTCCAGGAACTTCGCGATCGCGAGATCGAGGGTGTCGGCGAGAACCTGCGCCTTGTCGTTGGCGAAGGCCTGGGCGACATGCTCGAGGGAGGCGGCGAGAGCCGAGAACTCGCCCAGGGAATCCCAACGGAGGTAGCCTTGGCTGGCGAATTGCCGCACATGCTTGGGCGCGGACCCGCCGGCGCCGGTCTCGAATAACCCACCTCCGGCGAGCAGAGGAACGATCGAGAGCATCTTGGCGCTGGTTCCGATTTCCAGAATCGGGAAGAGATCGGTGAGGTAATCACGGAGAACGTTGCCGGTGACGGAGATCGTATCGAGCCCCTTGCGGATCCGCTCGAGGGAGTAGCGCATCGCATTGACCGGCGACATGATCCTGATCTCCAGACCGTTCGTGTCGTGCTCTTTGAGGCAGCTCACGACCTTGGTGATGATGTTGATGTCGTGCGCGCGGTTGCTGTCGAGCCAGAAAACGGCAGGAGCGCCGGTGGCCCTCGCCCTGCGGACCGCGAGCTTCACCCAGTCCTGAACCGGAATGTCCTTCGCCCGCGACATCCGCCAGACGTCGCCGGCCTCGACTTCGTGCTCCATCAGCACAACGCCCTTCGCGCCTGTCACTCGAACCGTTCCGACCGCCGGAATCTCGAACGTGGTCGGATGCGATCCGTACTCCTCCGCCTTCTGGGCCATCAGGCCGACGTTCGGAACCGAGCCCATGGTCGCCGGATCCAACGCCCCGAACTTCTTGCAGTTCTGGATGATTTCCCCGTAGATCGTGGAGTAGCAGCGGTCCGGGATCATCGCCTTGGTGTCCTGAAGTTTGCCCTCCGCGTTCCACATCTTGCCGGAATCCCGAACCACAACCGGCATCGAGGCGTCGACGATGATGTCGTTGGGAACGTGGAGGTTGGTGATCCCCTTGTCCGAGTCGACCATGGCCAGGGCGGGGCGGTCGCGATACACAGCCTTGATGTCGGCCTCGATCTCCGCGCGCTTCGCCTCCGGGAGCGAGAGAATCTTGTTGTAGAGATCCCCGAGACCCATGTTGGGGTTCACGCCCGCTTTTTTCAACACCGCGGCGTGCTTGTCGAATACGCTCTTGAAGAAGACGTAGACCGCGTGCCCGAAGAGGATCGGGTCGGAGATCTTCATCATGGTCGCCTTGAGATGCAGGGAAAGCAGCTGGCCGTTCTTCTTCGCGTCCTCGATCTGGTCCGCATAGAAGCTCCGGAGGGCCTTGGCAGCCCTCCGTTGTATCCTCAGCCTTGAGACATCCCGATGACTGAAACGCTCACCATCCCGGCCCATATCGAGAACGGTTCGCTCCGCCTTGACGCCCCTCTGCCGTCCGGTGTGGTGAGCGTGGAGGTCCGCGCGCAGGTGTCCCCAAGCCACTCCTCCCAGAAGCGGCGCTCGGTCGCCGACTACCTTGAGTCGCTTCCTCCCGGCGACCGCACGGGCGAGGAGATCGACCAACAGATCAAGGCCGAAAGAGACACCTGGCCTGAATGAGGCTCTGTCTTGACGCCGGGCTTCTGATGCGCGGGGTCGAGGGACGCCCGGAGGTTCGAGCCGCGGTGGTCCGTGTTTTGAGACAGGCCGAGGAGACTTCGCCCGGTGGGGTCGTGGCATCGCAGCTGGCCCGCGCAGAGTGCCTCGTAAGGCCAGTCCGAGAGCACAACACCGCGCGCTACCAGGAATTCATGGACTTCTTTGCAGACAGCGACATCGAGATGGTCGCGGTCAGCGAGGAGATCCTCGCCATTGCCGTCGCCATCCGTGCTCATCAGCGGCTGAAAATGATCGACGCCATTCAAGTCGCGACCGCTCAGGTCAAGAATTGCGAGGTGCTGTTCACGACAGACACTGGGATCGCGGAGCGGGGGCCGTATGGCGGCGTACGGATCGAGACCTTCCCCCGAGAAGGACTGTAAACGCTCGCCGGGGGGAGCCTCACTACGCCAGCCTGCGAGACTTCCCAATGCCGGAAATCGCGGCCCCAAATGAAGCCCACCCCCTGCTGGACCTCACCCCGGAAGCGTTCGCGGACCGAGCGTTCGTCCGCACCTGCAAAGACGCCCCGGTCGAAACCAAGGCGGTCAGAACCCTCTTCAAGGCCTATCGCTGCCTCGCTTTGATCCTCGGCCAGCGGGTTGCCGAGCTCAGACATGAAGACGACCGATTTCAGCGGGCGGTGTCAGATCACCAGGCCAACCTCGTTCTCATTGCCCGCCTTCGAGACGTCAACCGACTCCTCGGCGCTCGTCTGGCACGACTCCCCGAACGACGACGTCCCTTCTATACCCCGGTCGAGCGGTTCCAGATCCTCAGCCTCAAGGAGCAGATGGGTCTGACCAACGAAGAATCCGCCCTACTCTTTCGCCTCTCGCCCGGAACCATCTCCCGCTGGATGAGCCACGCCGACCCCGAATCCGAAACCGTTGGCTCGCTGGTCAAGCCGATTCCACCGATTCGTCGGTACGACGACGCCACCCACCATCTCGTTCAGAACCTTGCCGGCGTCGGCCTCGGTGGATACCGGACACTGGCCCGCTGGCTCGGCCTCGTGGCGATTCGCATCTCCCGCTCCACCGTTCGCCGATACCTC
>JAQBHL010000286.1:0-5405 GCA_032127745.1 Acidobacteriota bacterium | reverse complement strand
GCAGGGGTTCGAGCGGATGCCGATCTCTCAGGAGGAAGAGAACATCGCGATGTTCCAGGGCGTGCCCGTGAGGCCGGTCATGAACGACGACCACCAGGGGCATATCTCCGTCATGGACCAGATCGAGTTCACTCCGGCGTTCAACTCGATGCCGGTCGAGTGGGTCAATTCGGTGTGGAAGACACACAAGCTGCAGCACATCGAGTTCCTGCGGCAGGTCAACCAGCAGCAGCAGCAGCTGTTGCAGGGCACGGGCGCTCCTGGCCGCGGCGGTGGCGGGCAGGGTGGTGCCGGCGGTGTGGCTGCCGGCATGAGGGAGTCTGTCGGAGGGACCGGTACTGATGTCGGTAGTGAGTCGCCGGGCAGTACGTTGAATGGCACGGCTCAGGAAGCGGGGGCGATCTGATGTCGATTTCGAAGCTGAAGGTCCTCGGTAAGTTGCAGGTTTTGGACGGCACGACTGTCGTTCAGTCCAGGGACCTGGCCGAGAGCTGGGCGATCGGCGAGACGGTGAGCGGGCAGATCCAGCTGCCGAAGGGCGGGACCGTGGCGAAGCTGCAGGTTGCGCTTCCCCACCTCACGAACCCGCGGCTCCTGATGGTGCAGTGTGACTGCACGTTCGAGCTGGAGCTGCCGTGGAACGGAACCACGGTGGTCACGTGCGACAAGATGGCGCTGATCGGCCTACCTACGTACTCGGGGCTGGCCACCTTCGGGATCACCATGATCACGGACGTGACGCACCTGCCGCTGGTCTATTCGTGCGGAGCCGTCGGATGAGGGAGTCCTTCTCTGACCTGTTCGCTCACCCGCGCTTCGCGGACTACCAGCGCGCGCTTACTGACCGTCACGCGCAGAAGATCCGCGAGATGGAGAATTGGCAACCGATCTCCGGTGCCGATGCCGGAACGAATCTCGCGTCGATTGTTGCCGACCTAAGAGAGATGGCAACGCTCAGATGGCTGCACGATGAAGTACCTGCGCTCTTGACTGAAAGCGAGAAGAGAGTACAAGAGGAGATCGAGGCGGAGTTCGGAGGAGAGTCGTATGATGCAGAAGCCGAAGGCGGCGCGCTCGCGGGCGAAGATCGGTACGCAGAAGGGCAAGAGTAGGCCCAAGATCGATCCTCGTATCGCGGCGCTCGCGCCACCGGACGAGACGGATGCGATCAACTTCGGATTCCGAAGGGGATACCCGAAACCTGGAGGAAGTGCCTGATGCCGGGCATCTTCGACGATGATGAGGACGTACTGGAGGGGGACTCGTCCGACCCCGATGAAGAGCACGACGATCCCCATGGGCCGCGGGGTGATGGGCCCGACGCTGATGCGAGCGAGTCTGGTGGAGACCGGGCCGCTGAGCTGAGGCGCAAGCTGGCTGAAGAGCGTGAAACGAACGAAGAGCTGATGGTCCGGGTTGCCCGGCTCGAGGGGATGCTCAGTGGTGGCGTTCCCAAGAAGGAAGAACCTGGCAAGAAGGAGTTCACTCTCGAGTCGCTTGCCGAACACGCCACCACGGGTGGGAAGGAAGCGTTCGAGGCCGCGGTGGCCTACGTCAAGCAGGAGGAGGGGAACTTCCGCGAGAGGATCCTGAAGGAGCTGAAGGGGAACCAGGCCCAGGAGGAAACGCGCTCCGAGTTGGAGTCGATGCTTCCAGGGATTTCGAATCCCCGATCTTCCGCCTTCAAGGCCGTTGAAGTCGAACAGGCCAAGATCTTGGCGCGGCGTCCGTCCCTGAGTCCTGATCGTGCGTGGGACCTCGCGGTGGTGTCGGTGGCGGGAGCGAAGGGCGTCGGGGCCGGTGGCCCGACGTACTCCAGGGAGCGGCGGGCAGACACGTCCGCGGCTGCTGGAGCGGCGACGGGTGGCGACAGAGATCCTGGTGCCAAGTCGTCTGTCGAGTTCACGAACGAGGACGAGGTGATGATGCGTCGGATGAAGCCTGATTCGCGTCTTTTCAGCAAGGACCCGAAGGTACGCGCCGCGGCTCGGCGCACCTTCGTGAAGCTGAAGAAGAACGTCGCGGATCGCGCGCAGCCGTCGGCCTACACCCGGCCCCGTCAGAGTGGAGGCTAGGTCATGTCCAAGAAAAGGGCGTCATTCCTGAAGCCCGCGGAGCAGATGGTGGCCGAGAGGCCGCAGTACATTCCGCCGGAGACCATGGCTGTCTCCACGCCGCTGGACCGTGAAACTGCTCGTATGGAAGCCGAGGAAGATCAGCGTCGAACGGTGATGGAGGGGGAGTATCGCGCTCGCAACCGCGCACGCACTCTGCTCTCGCTCGAGGTCACCCGGACGTCCTCTCCCTCCGAGCGCCTTCGCATCATTCTTCCCGAAGGATGTCCCTTCGGGTTGCGGTGGTGTGACGAGGAGTACCGAGACAAGATGGGCATGGACATCTGGACGGCCGTGACTGCCGAGGAGTTCGATGACCTCAAGCAGTTCGTGAATGTCGATCAGGTCCATGTCCGGGAGAACGGCCTCGTGATGGCTGGTCGTCTCTTTCTTGCCAAGGCCCCCAGGGCGAAGCTCGAAGCTCGCAACGCGTTGCACTACCAGCGCAGCCAGCGCGCGCTCAGGCAGGCGGCCGAAGGTCGTACGCCTCTCATGAGGAAGACCGGCCATGGAGAGAGTTCTGCTGCCGTGTCGGCTGGGCTGTCCACTGGGCAGCTCGAAGACCGAGTCAACGCGGCCAGCGGAGAAGACCCCCTGGTCAGGTTCACCAGTCAGCTCAGAGATGATTCTCTGAAGGGGTACTAGGTACCCGAACGGAGTAGCAAGCGATGGCCAACACCCTGGCACCGCGCGGGCTTATCAACCCCCGGATGAAGACCGGAGGCGAGCCCCGCACCCAGACCCTTCTCGCCGGACTGACGTATGGCTCGGATTTCCTTCCGGGGCAGATCGTCATCCGGCGTGGGGATGGTCGGATTATTCACTGCGCCCTGACTGCGTATCACACGATTCTGGGCGTCGTGCAGTCCTACCTCAAGAACCCGAACGCACAGACCGCGTCCCCCAAGGACGTGGAGGTCCAGGTCGTGACCGACCTGATCAACACCGAGTGGGAGCTTCAGCTCTCTACCGCGGCCGTGGCCGACGGGGCGGCACACATCGGTGCGAATTTCGGAATCTTCTCGGCTGCGTACCTGAACAAGGCGGACACCGCTCGCAGGTTCGCGCCGTACATGATCGGGGACACCCCCGGCACGGGGCGCCGTATGTTCCGCGTGCTCGGTCTCGTTGTCGATGGCATCAACGAGCCGAACGCTGCGAACCCGCGTGTTCGTGTCGAGTTCAACGGTGGTTTCACCGAGTCCTTCTCCACCACCGTCCCGTCTCTGGGCGTCTAACGGAAGAAAGGTAGGTAAGCGATCATGGCTACCATGCTTCGCACTCAGTACGCCGACCTGTTCTTCCAGCGTCTGGCGTATCTGGAGATGGTGTTCCACGAGGACTACGTGGACTTCCCCGAGCTTTGGACGGACGTGTTCAATGTCGAGGGGACGAACAAGGCCCAGGAGGACATCACCGGAATCACCGGTCTTGGTCTCATGCAGGAGATCAGCGAGAACGACACGTTCCCGACCGATCGGTTCCTGCCGGGCTTCTCGAAGTCTGTCCGCCCGAAGTGGTTCGCGTTGCTCGTCGAGATGAGCAAGCTGGCCATCGAGGACGATGCGGATGGTGTCTTCGCGGCCGTGCCGCGCGCGATGTCGCGTACGGTGAAGGTCACGAAGGAGACGTACTTCTGGAACATCCTGAACAACGGTCTCAGCAACATCGGGACCGAGCTGACTCCGGATGGCGTGAGTATCTTCAACGCCACCCACCCGTACGCCGATCCTCTGGCCGGCACGGCGGGCAACTATGTCGCTGCCGACTTGAGCGAGACCGCCATCGAGACGGCGCTCACCTCGTTCATGGACCAGCTGGATCACCGCGGGAAGCCGATCTATGTCTCGGCTGCGAAGCTGTGGGTGTCCAGTGCCAACGTGTGGAAGGCCAGTCGGATTCTCGACTCGCCGCAGCGCGCGGGCACGGGTGACAACGACATCAACGCGTTCAGCAAGATCGTGCCGTCCTTCGGGTACGACTGGTCGCCGTACATCACGGACCCCGACTCGTTCTTCATCCTCGCGGACAAGGCGACGCATGGCTTCACGGCCAAGATGCGCCAGGACGTCGAGATGGACCACGATGTCGAGTTCCGCACGAAGACGGCGATGACGTCTGCCGATATGCGGTTCGTGGGCTATGCTCGCGACTGGGTCGGCTCGTACGGGTCCTCGGGCAGCTAGTTCTGGGACAGGCGTGACACTGGCCCTCCCTCGCAGTGGGGGAGGGCCTTCCTACTCGGGCATGGAGGAACGAACGATGCCTCAGAGCCATTTCACCGGAAGCAAGCTGACCGTTGAGGCCGGCTCCGGAATCACGGCCGCGGTCGGCGGTGTCTACAAGTCGGCCATTCAGCAGTTCGGGGACATCATCCTGACCACGATCTTCATCGATCTCACCGGGCTTCACTGCGGCGGCACGGCCGCCGACATCATCGGCGTCGCTGGCGCCGCCAACTGCCACATCGGCCGGATCACCGAGGAAGAGTGCGGTACGATCATGGCCGGGAAGATGACCTGCTTGGAACTCCCGGCCGGTGGCAACGCCGACATCGATGTGTATTCGGCGGCCGAGGCGACCGGTGTCGAGGACACCGCCGTGACGGCCCTGACCGAGACGCTGCTCTTGAACGCCGGGGCCAGCACCGCGGTCCCCGCGACGATCGATGGGTTCACTGCCCTCCCTGCCGATGGTGAGTACCTGTACCTCACGGTAGGGACGACCACCGCGGCCGTCTACACGGCCGGCAAGCTCGTCATCGAACTCTGGGGCTACCGAGCCTAGAAAGGGACTCGACAATATGGGCAACCGCGGCGAACCCGAGATCCGGAGATACGACGAGCCGTTCGCGCCCGCCGATCCCGCCTCGGACACCGGAGCGGTAGACATCCAGGGCGATGGAATCCTCGTGCCACACAGGCGCGTGATCAAGACCCGGGCCGATGCGCCCCATCTGATCGTGGCCATGCCTATCGGTGGACGCGAGGAGACCGACATCGCCGTGTGTGAGCACTGCAAGAAGACCACCCAGGTGACCCCGGACAACTCGTACCGGGCACCTGGGATGGTGCCTGCGGAGCTTCTCGCGAACTTCACGAACCTGATGTCGCCCCTTGGGGTGACGGTCAGCTTCTTGTTCCTGAAGAACAACCTGAGCGCGAAGCTTCGCGAGTCGATGACCAACGTGGCGCTGGAGCAGAACGCGGACTTCATCTTCTACTGGGATGACGACACGATAGTTCCTGGTGACGTGCTGTACCGGATGCTGACGAAGATGAAAATGTACCC
>JAQBHL010000285.1:0-12232 GCA_032127745.1 Acidobacteriota bacterium | reverse complement strand
TCCGCGGGGGTCTGGGGGGCGGGGCCGTTCAACGCCCCCCAGCTAAAGGAAGGACGAAGCCGGATTCACTCCGGCGCAGTCCGCGGGGGTCTGGGGGGCGGGGCCGTTCAACGCCCCCCAGCTAAAGGAAGGACGAAGCCGGATTCACTCCGGCGCAGTCCGCGGGGGTCTGGGGGGCGGGGCCGTTCAACGCCCCCCAGCTAAAAATGGTCGGGATGGGAGGATTTGAACCTCCGACCCCCTGCACCCCAAGCAGGTGCGCTATCCAGGCTGCGCCACATCCCGACGTACGTCAACGTAAGGCGGGGGAGTTTACCAGCCTTCATCGAAGGCCACGACTCTTTTCGCGAGAGAGTCGAGCTATCTCCCTATCGTCGGTCGAGAACCTTCAGAAGTTCCTTCAGCTCTTCCTTCACTTCCTGCAGGATGGCGCGGGTCTTGTCGTCCCGGGCCACCGCGGGCTCACCCGAGGTGGGAGGATGGGCCATGGCCGCGCGGATCGCCGCGGCCGAGGGAGTGGGCCCGATCTTGGTGTCGGGCTCCGTGCCTTCAAAGGCGCTGTCGAGGGCGCCGGGTGAAACCGGGGTGTCCACTCGTCCTGCCTGTTCCTGCTCGATCTTCTTGCGGGCGCCGGCCACCGTGAAGCCCTCTCCGTAGAGAAGCTCCTTGATGCGCATGACCGTTTCGATGTCGCGGCGGCGATAGATTCTTTGTCCGGAGCTGTTCTTGGCCGGGGCCAGGGTCGGAAATTCCGTCTCCCAGTAGCGCAGGACGTAGGGCTGGATATCGGTGAGCTCACAGACCTCGCCGATCTTGAAGAACAGCTTGTTGGGAATCTTGCGGTCAGCCATGGGACTTCAGCGGCCGCCCGACATCAGGCCAGAATTTCCGCAGGAGTGGCCGCCGCTTCGACCTGAGGCGATGACCTGAAGAAGATCGACTTTCGCGACTTGATGGCGATGATGTCGCCCGTCTTGGGGTTGCGCCCGCGCCGCTCACGCCGGGTCTTCACAAGGAAGGTGCCAAAACCCGTGATCTGGACCTTCTCGCCCTTGAGCAGACGTTCGCGGAGGAGGCTAAAGAAGATATCAACAAGGCGCGCGGCTTCGCGACTGGAAAGGCCACCGTGGCGTTCGTACACGGCGCGGGCGATGTCGGCCTTGGTCAAACGAAGCTCCCTGGAGTGGGGACAAGGGGGGCAATTTTAGGGGAAAGTGCTGATAAAAATTCATTACATCAGCGCTTTAGGCCGGTGCAATTAAACGAGATTATGAACGGCGGGATCTTCTTTTGTCAATGCGAGTTTTCGGAGCCTCGAATTGACTTGAAGTGTTCGATTCTATCTCCTTTCCACTGTTCGGTTTACCGTCTGTCCTCGGTCGAGGAACGGCCTTCCGCATCTTGAACGACTGTGGGCCGGTGCGAGAGCGGCGTACCCGCAGCCAGATCCGGATGGGCGATCCCTGGAATCCGAATTCCTTCCTGAGGCAGTTCACGAGGAAGCGCTCGGAGGAGAAGTGCAGCTCGCCTTCGCGGTTGACGGAGAGGGTGAAGGTGGGCGGGTCGACTCTGATCTGGGCGGCGTAGAGGAGATTCACCGCCTCGGCGCCCTTTTTGAAGCGGACGGGATTTCTGGCCACTGCGGTTTGCAGGCAACGGTTCAGGGGACCGGTGGGAATGCGGCGCGACCATTCCGATCGCGCCCGATCGATGGCGGTGAACAGGTCCTTGCGCCCCATTCCGGTCATCGCGGAGACCAGGACCACCGGGGCGTACTCGAGGAACTTGATCCGGTAGGCGAACTCTTCGCGCATCTGGGCCGGCGTCTTGTGGAGCGACTTGGCGAGATCCCACTTGTTCACCGCCACCACGACCGCGCGGCCGGATTCCTGAACCAGGCCTGCGATGGTGGCGTCCATCTCGCGCATGCCGTCTTCGGCCGAGACCAGAAGGACGCAGACCTCGGCCCGGTCTATCGCGCGTTTGGCCAGGACCACGGCCACATGATCGGCGCCATCCTCGAGCATCCGGACTTTGCGTATGCCGGCAGTATCAACGAATAGATAGGGCTTGCCCTGCCAGGTGACTTCGGAGTCCACCGCGTCTCGCGTGGTCCCCGACACGGCGGAGACGATCGACCGCTCCTCGCCCACCAGGCGGTTGAGCATGGAGGACTTCCCCACGTTCGTGCGGCCCACCAGCGCCACCCGGATGGGCCGGGCGTGGGGGTCGCTTTCCTTGATCTCCGGCGCCTTGACCAGATCGCAGATCAGATCGAGCAGGTCGCCGATTCCCTCATTGTGCTCGGCCGAGATGGGAAACGGCTCGCCAAAGCCCAGCCGGGCGAATTCGTTGGTCTCTCGGCGGCTCGCCTCCGCCTTGTTGATCACCAGAAGGACGGGCTTTCCTGACGCGCGGACCTTGCGGGCCAGAGCCTGATCGTCCGGCAGAAGGCCGGACTGCGCGTCCACGAGCAGAATAACCAGAGCCGCCTGCCCGATGGCCACGTCGGCCTGCGCCCTGCTCAATTTGAGGAAGAGTTCATCGGCCCCCGGCGAAAGGCCGCCGGTGTCGACGATCGAGAACTCCTTTCGCTGCCATTCCACGCGCCCGTAGGCGCGGTCCCGCGTGGATCCGGGCTTCGAATCGACGATGGCCTGCCGTCGGCCGGTGAGGCGATTGAAAAGAGTGGACTTACCCACGTTGGGCCGACCCACCACGGCAACCAATGGCAAGGCGTCGGTTTCGGCTGTGGATTCGGGCTTCACATGGTCTATCCTAATTGGGAAAGGACACGCGACCTGCTGCCCGAGGCCGGAGTTCGGCGCGGCAGCACGCAAAAAACGCCTTTCGTGGAGGGGAATCCCGATGAGCCTCATCAAGGCCGATCTCATTGATCAGGTGGCACTAGCGGCCGATCTCACCCGCGTTCGTGCCGAAATGGCGACCGAGGCCGTCATCGAATCGTTCAAGGAAGGGCTCCTCAAATCGCAACGTATTGAGATTCGCGGGTTTGGGGTCTTCATCGTTCGTCCGAGGAAACGCGGCGTGGGGCGCAATCCGCGCACCGGCCAGGAAGTTCCCATTCCTCCCGGTCGAAGCATTCGCTTCAAACCCGGCAAGGAGATCGAGGCCACCGAGATCCTGATCGCCGCGGCCGAGCCGGGGAAGACAAACGGTTCCGGAGACCCACCCGCCGCGGCTCCAACCGGGATGAGCGAACCCGCCAAGTAACCGGCCCACGCCGGCCTCCGATGACCCGCCTTCGGGATAGGGTTACATCAGACTCAAAGGGTCCACGTCGACGGCCACGCCCGGGAACCTCAGCGGGCCAAACTCGGCGATCAGAGCCTGATGGACGGTTTCGCGGATGAGGCCGCGCCTCCCCCGCACCACGACCTGATATCGAAATTCGTCGCGCACCTTCGAGAGGGGCGACGGCGACGGGCCCAGGACGCCGGCGGTGAGCTTCGCCTTCAGTCGTCGCGCGATGCTCCGCGCGTTCTTCGCGACCTCGTCTTCAACTGGTCCGCGGAAGAGGATGTTGACCATGGCCTCGTGCGGCGGATAGCCCATGGTCCTCCGGAACTCCATCTCGCGGTCGAAGAACGCGTCGTAATCCTGGTTCTGCGCGAACTCGATGGCGTAGTGCCTGGGATTGTGAGTCTGCAGCAGAACCTCGCCCGGGAGATCGGCCCGGCCGGCCCGGCCGGCTACCTGGGTCAGCAGAGCGAACGTGCGCTCCGCGGACCTGAAGTCGGGCAATCCGAGGCCCACGTCGGCGTCGATGACGCCGACGAGGGTCACCTTCGGGAAATCGTGGCCCTTGGCGATCATCTGGGTGCCGACCAGAATGTCCGTCTCGTGGCGCTCGAACTTGTGCAGAACTCCCTCGACCGCGCCCCGGCGGGCCGCGATATCCCGGTCGATGCGATCGATCCGCGCTCCCGGAAACGTGGTGGCCAGAACCTCACCCACCCTCTGGGTTCCGTAGCCCTGGAGGCGCAGATAGTCGCCACGGCAGACGTTGCAGCGGGTCGGTGTGGCTTTCATCAGGCCGCAATAGTGGCACTGCGCCTGCTCACCGCGCCGGTGAAGGACGAAAGCCACCGAGCAGTGCGGACACTGGGCGGACGCGCCGCACTCGCGGCAGACCAGGCTCGTGGCATAGCCGCGCCGGTTGAGGAGCAGCACCGTCTGCTCTTTCCGGTTCAGACGCTCGGCCATGGCGTCGATCAGGGGCGGGGTCAGGATGGCGGTCGGGGCCTTTTGCTTCTTCCGGTCGATCATATGGACGCGAGCCAGACCCATGGGTCCGACCCGAGTGCGCAGGCGCAGCCATTCGTATCGGCCCTTGATCGCGTTCTGGCGGGACTCCATCGATGGCGTCGCTGATCCAAGGAGAATCACCGCCTTCTCGAGACGAGCGCGATAGACCGCGACGTCGCGGCCGTTGTAGCGGGGCGCGTCTTCCTGCTTGTAGGCAGAGTCGTGCTCTTCGTCGACCACGATCAGACCGAGATTCGGAAGTGGCGCGAAAACCGCCGAGCGAGCACCCACCACGACCCGAGCTTCGCCGCGCCGCGCGCGCCACCATTCGTCGTGGCGGACGCCCTCCGCCATGTCGCTGTGCAGGACGCTCACCGCCTCGCCGAAGCGCTCCCGCGAGGCGCGCACCAGGGTCGAAGTCAGGCCGATCTCCGGCACCAGGAGCAGCGCCGTCTTTCCGAGCTCCAGCGTCTTGTGGACCGCGCGGAGATAGATCTCCGTCTTGCCGCTACCGGTGACGCCTTCGAGAAGCATGGGCACGAACTCCGACCTGCCCAGCGCGACCGCTACCCTTGTTTCGGCCTCGGACTGCTCCGCGGTCAGGATGCGTTCTTCGAGCGGGGTGGGCCGCAGGGGGCGCAGCGTGTCGGGGTCAGGCCGGCGGCCCATGATTTCGAGGCCGATGGTCACAAGTCCCTTCTTCTCGAGAGACTTGAGGGCCTGGCGCCGGGACGATACGCCGTCCACAAGCTCGCGGACCGGCGCGGTTCCACCCCTCTCCTTCAGTCGCGTGGCCACGTCCAGGGCGCGCCCGGCCAGGTCCGCTTCTTCGAGAGCGGGGTCGGCTGTGGCCACCTGGACCCGCTGAAAGTCGCTGGTCGAGAGCTGAGCTTCGAATTCGATCAGACCCATCCGATCGAGCCGGAGCAGTCGAGACGTGACGTCCCGGTCGAGTCGCGTCGCCAGAGCCGCGACGGAGAGTGTCCCGCCGGCTTCGGCGAGGACTTGCAGAACGGGGTCGGCGGCGGCGGAGAGGCTCTCGCCGGTTGCCGCACCGCTCAGCCGGACGAGACGCCGGGACGCGCGCACCCCACCGGGGGGCGCCACCAGCCGGGTCGCCTGGCCGATGGGACCGATGTAGTACTCCGCCACCCACACCGCCAGTTCGAGCAAGCGCTCGGTGACCAGCGCCTCCTCATCCAGGAGGGCGGTCAGGCTCTTCAGTCTCAGACCTTCCTTCGGTCTCGAGTCCGCGTGGACAACCACACCTCTCACCCGTCGCTTTCCGAAAGGCGCCTCCACCCGGGATCCGCGCTGGACCTCGGGCCAGCCCGGGGGCACGCGATAGGTCATCGGCTGCATCAAAGGCAGCGGAAGGGCGACCTCAACGAACCGATCGGGCCCGGCGTCCGGCCGCGACTGCGGCTTCTCTAGTCCGGGAAGTGACTTCTGCATGACGCCGACCAGACCACCCTCACTCGGCGCGGGTCCCCAGCACGTCCATGACCAGTTTCAAGTCCTCCCAGACCGTCTTCTTCGCAGATGGATTCCGCAGAAGGTAGGCGGGGTGGTAGGTCGGCATCACCGGAATGCCGTCCCACGACGCAAAGCGACCCCGGAACTTCGAAATCGGATCCCCGGTCCTGGCCATGAACTTGCCGGCGGTGGCGCCCAGGGCCACGATGACCCGAGGCTGGATCGCCTTGATCTGCGCCTCCAGAAACGGCTGACAGGTGGTGACTTCGTTGGTTTCGGGCGGACGATTTCCGGGAGGCCGGCATTTGATGACGTTGGCGATGAAGACATCGGAGCGCTTGATCTTCATGCCCTTCTCGACCATGTCGGTGAGCAGTTGACCGGCGCGCCCCACGAACGCGAGTCCCTGGGCATCTTCGTCCGCGCCCGGCGCCTCGCCCACGAACATCAGGTCGGCCGTCGCATCGCCCTGGCCGAACACGATCTTGTTCCGGCCCTCGCACAGCGGGCAACGTCGGCAATCGCCCATCTCGTCGCGGATGGCGGTGAGAGCCCGCTCGTTGGCCGCGAGGTCGCGACCCGGGCGAACCGGGGCGGTCGGAAGGGCAACCGAGGCCGGAACCGAAGATGCCGATCCGGGCGACGCCGCGACCGCCTGAGCGGGCCTGAGGTCGGGCGCGGGGCGGTTGGCGGGGACCGCGCCAGCCGAGGTCTTTGCCACCTTCTTGACCTGCTTGCCCCTCTTGACCCCAATGCCGTCGAGGGACCCCAGAAACTTCCCCATGGCCACCACATCGCGCACAACAGAATCATCCATGCCGCGAAGCATAGAAGGGACTCGCGCGGTTCGGGGTCCTGCTGGATGTGGTTTCATCAAGGCGGCAATCCGACCCTGTCGACGCAGATCGACGCCCTGGCGCGCGACCGGCCCACTCTCAGGCTCCTCCGCTGGCCACCGCCGCCACGTCCGCGACCGTGAGTTCACTCAGAGAGTCAACCACGCGATGAGCGAGGCCGAGCCTCGCTCGCGGATGGGAGGTCGTCACTCCAATCACCCGCAGGTCTGCCGCGCGCGCGGAGGCCATTCCCGGCATCGAATCCTCGAAGGCCACGACGCCCTCGGGGGAGTCGATGGCCCCGACCAGCCTTCGTCCACGCAGGTAGGGCTCTGGATGAGGCTTGAAGTTGTCAACATCACCCGCGGAAACGATGCCTCGAAACGCGGCCATTAGGTGCTGGGCCTGAAGCATGGCCTCAATCTCTTTTCGCCTTGCGCCCGAGGCTATGGCCAGGGGCACGCCCGCGTCCTGAAGGCTCAAGATCAGCTCCTTCGCTCCCGGGAGGAAGGCGACCCGGGGCAGAAGGTTTTCAAAGACCATCTGCTTCTTCGCAGCCAGCTCATCGACACGGGCCGGATTCGCGTCCTGGCCATGCCGTTCGAGCGCGCGACGGATGCCGCCGTGATCGTCGTAGGCGAGGTAATGCTCGGTGTATTCGTCAAACGTGATCTCGAAATCACAGCCCTCGACCAGGGCCACCCTGAATCCCTCGAAATGGGCGCGCTCGCTGTCCACCAGGACGCCGTCGAAGTCGAAGATCACGCCTCGAAGCATGGGCAAGCCTACATGGCGGCCCGGCGCCCGCTCCCTTCAGTCTCGCTCCCTGGTGACCGAGTGGGAGCAGGCCGTCGGGTGACACCGCCCAACCAGCACGTAGAGGACCCATCCCAACCTCCCGCCGCGCCAGACTCGACTTCGTGGAGGTCTGACCGCGAGGCCAGCCTTCTCTTCGAGTCGGACCTCTCCCTCCGGTTTCGGGGTCTGAAGTAGGCCCGGCACCTTCGTCCTTGGGGCCGCCGTGACTCTGTCCGGCTTCCTGCCGCTCTCAAATGTCGTGGCCAGCCCGGCCGACGACCCCTTCGCCATGCCTCCTCCTCTCCGCTGAAAATGAGCGCAAAACTTGTGACGCCTTGGAAAGCGTCACACGGGGACTGGCAAAGAGTACACTCCCCTGAGAACGTGCGCACAGTCGATAAGCACAAAGGGGCCATTGATGCACACACTTCGCCGTTTCCTCCCGCTCGGTTTCCTCCTGGGCCTCTTTGTCTTTGGCACGCCCCATCCCGCCGCCGCCCAGTGCACAGGGCAGGACGAGTGCTGCGGCAACAACATCTGCGACCCGGGTGAGCGCGAGTCCTGCCCCGAGGACTGTAACGTCCCGGTCTGTGGTGACCTTCAGTGTAGATTTGGGGAGACTGCGGAAAGCTGCCCGGAAGACTGCCAGCCGGCCGGTCCCGTTTGCGGCAACGGCGACTGTGAGACTGGGGAAGACATTGCGAGCTGCCCCGCCGATTGCGGATCGGAAGGTCCGGTTTGCGGCAACAACTCTTGTGAAGCCGGGGAAGACGCGCAGTCGTGTCCTGTGGACTGTGTCGGGGATCCTGGCCCCGTTTGTGGGGATGCCACCTGCACCCCGGACGTCGAGTCCTGCGGCAACTGTCTCCAGGATTGCCCGTGTGCGGCCGGGACGACGTGCAGCCCCAATCCAGCACCCGGCATTTGTGTCCAGCCGTGCGGCAACGGGACCTGCGATCCCCCGGAGACCAATGCTTCCTGCCCTGAGGACTGTACGGGGTCCGGCGGTTGCGATAACGACGGCGTCTGTGATCCTTTGGAGAATGCGGACACATGCCCTTCTGATTGCACGGCCCCCAATTGCGATTTCACCGACCTTCCTCCGGACCTTCAGATCTGCTGCGGCGACGGCACGTGCGACGGGGGAGAAAACCCGAACCGATGCGCCCGAGACTGCCCCGCGACCTGCGGTGACGGTCTGTGTTCCCCCACGCAGGGCGAGAATTCGGATACGTGCTCGCAGGATTGCTGCTTCTCACAGGTCACGTGCGCGGCTGGATGCGCGGCCGTCCCGACGTTCTATATTTCTCCCTCGAACGGCCAAGTTGGCGCGTTCGAGGAAGTTACATTCACAGCCTTGACGGATCACGTCGCCGCAGGCAGCAGTATCAACTGGGACTTCGGAGACGGTCACCACTGTGAAGGTATATGTGGCCTGACGGCGACACACCGCTACGAGCGCATCGGTACTTTCCCGGCAAGGATGACCGCGTCTGAGAACGTGTGCGGTGAGACGATCCTCTCGTTTCCCCAATACATCGTCGTCGGAATGCCGCCGGTTCGTGACGACGCTCAGGCCATTTCGACAACCATCCCGACGTGCGTAGGAGTCGGGCAGCAGGCGGTCACATCAGTCAGGTTCCGCAATGTTGGCGGCACTACCTGGTCATCGCAGTTTGGTCAGGAGTTGAGGCGGCTAGGCGGCGCGACCATTGTGCCTTCAAGCATCATGAGCCTTCCGCCTGGAGTCACCGTAGCTCCAGGCCAAAGTTATGATTTCTCGGTGCCAATCATCGCTCTCCCCGACCAGATTGGAGACCACACGCTGTCTCTGCAGATGGGCGGCATTTCTGGCTTGTTCGGAGATGTGAGCACGAGTCTCGTGTCGATTCGCAACTCGTGCGAAGGCGCACAGCCGAAGACGGGCGACTACACGTGCACCGTAAGAATCAACACTCAGGAGGGCACGCCTGTCTCCAACGTCCGCGTCCGGCTCGCCGCCTTCAGCATGAACGATGCTGGCGAAGAAGACATGCTAGTAGCTGACCCTGGCGTTACGGGCAATGATGGCGTTGCCTATCTCGCCATCGATCACCCAGGTCCAAACGGCGGCACGCCGGTCGACCTAATCGCGTGCTCCGCCTTTGAAATCGACACAATTGAGTCTCCCACCGTCCTCCTCGGCGACGCTGACGATGTACCCGTGCCACAACACCTCGATTTGGCCCTGACGGGCAGAACAACGTTCGCCCAGCGGATCAACCTTCCCGGATTGAAGAATGACATCGTCGCGTCGGCCCGCCTGTATCAGAGCGGCGCTTACGACAGGCCCGTCGTCATTCCGGCTCCATTCAACGCGACAGAACAGGATGAGCCGTATACCGACGAATCTCTGTACGGCCTGTTCAAAGAATTCATCCGAGGAGCGAATTCGATAGACTTGGACGTCTGGTTGATGCGCACCACGACCGGTCAAAACATTCATGAACAATCGGGCGAATTCGCCCAGTTGATCGACTTCGCCGCGCGACGACTGGGGCCGGACGGAAAAGTGACAGTCGCTGGCTACTCGTTGGGTGGCGTCAACTCTCGTTTGACGACGGCCCGATACCAGGCGGACAGCGATTGGAGGGCGCGGCTCGGCGTGCAGCGCCAGGAACTGCCCGTAAACCTGGTGGCGTTCGGTGACGCGCCCCTAACCGGCGCCAATATTCCGTTCAATCTTCAGACCGCAATCTGGACGCAACTCAGCCCCAACGGCCGCCCCTTTCCGTACAACCAGTTGCCCCAAGCAATGGCCAAGTCCAACCTGAACTCCTGCGGCGCGCAACAACTCCTGCGAAAGAGCGTCCCATCTGTCGGAGCCAACTTCGATCGGTTCTGGAGCCTCGGAGATCCCGTCCGCTTTCCGAATGTCGGGAATCCAGGCGGCGTATGTGATCGGGTCTCCGGTTTTGAATGCGTTTGCGATGCTGGGCCGGCTCTGTTCTCCGTAAACGGTGATGGCTGGGCTCATGATGTTCGCGTGGTGGCGTTTTCCGATGGCTCGCCGGGCCCACAGGGGTGCTTCGGTGTCGTCGATGGAAAGAATCTCGACTTGGATGGAAGGGATCGGAACGTCTGCAGAGACGCGTCAGAGGTCTTCGGTGTAGCGCGCCCGATTTTCCCACAACTCGGGCAACCGATGTTCAGGGTCCAGCTGCCGTTCGCGGCCGACGAGGACATCTTCCCGACGGCAGACGATCTTGGCTCGGGCTCGAGAATCGCAATCATCGCCAAAACCGAATGCCAGGAGGTCGCCCCCTTCAGCGTCTGTGGCGGGGTCAAGAAACAGTATTTCAGTCCAACCTTCATTCCGTTCGATAGTGCGTTGCCCAACGGGCCCTTTGCGCAGACCTGGCACCTTGAGGGTTATCAGGGAGTGCACGGAAATAGCCCAGACGCCAACACCCGAATCCTGCTGGGTGAGATTAATGCGGCCTTCAACCAACCCTCTGGGCAAAGAGCGTCATTCAACCGCGGAGTTGTGGGAGCCGCCGGCCAAACCGTTGACGTGAGCTTTCCCAGTGTCCTGGCTCCTGGCGATGTGACCGTAGTGACCAACCCTCAAGGGCCCAACCTGCCCTCGGGCTTGGTTATGGGAGAGGACCAGGGCTTCTACGACATTTCGTCGACGATCACGACTCAGCCCACGCGGAATGATCCGATTGAGGTCTGCATCAACTACGGATCGACTCGTTTCATGGACGAGAGTCGCCTGGTGCTTTACCACTTCGATGGCGTGAACTGGGCGGATGTCACATCCTTCCGCGACTCCGAGGCGAATCGGATTTGCGGTGTGACAACGTCCCTTTCTCCCTTCGCGGTCCTTGAGCCGACGAACCATCCACCCGTCGCGCCGCAGTATCCATTGACATACGTGGAGGCGACGGGGCCCTCCGGAGGCGCCGCGTCGCTCAAGGCCTCAGGGTTTAGCGATGTGGATCGAGAGAGACTCTTGTTCGGGTGGACGGACGATCGAGGCTTGTCGTATGAGGGACCACTCCTGCAGACGATCTTGGGTATTGGAAGTCACACTCTCGTCGTCACGGCGCGCGACCCTCGTGGCGCGTCGGCATCCACCTCAAGGGAAGTGGTTGTCCGCGACACCACAGCGCCAAGCGTCTCTCTGTCCGTGTCTTCAGCAGGAGGGACGCTCGTTCTGATGGCGCAGGCCTCCGACGCGGTCGGCGTGGCGCGCGTCCGATTCGAGATGGATGGACTCTCCCTGGGGGAAGTGGTCGCAGACCCGTACTCGCTGACCTACGCGCTAGCGGGCGTCAGCGACGGGCCCCATTCGGTTGTTGCGACCGCGACCGACACCTCGGGAAACACAGCGTTGTCGGCGCCTGTGACGGTTCTGGTCGACAACACGCCTCCGGTGTTGTCGGCTCAGGCAAACCCCTCCTCCATCTGGCCGCCGAACAAGAAGCTGGTGCCAGTGGTGGTCACCATCACACTGCATGACGCGATTGACGCAGCCCCAACCGTGATTCTTGAAGCCGTCGCGTGCAACGACGGCTGCTCTGCCAGCGCGGACATCGTGGGCGCAGCCGTAGGATCCGACGATCGGTCAGTTTCCCTTCGCGCTTATCGGTCGGGTTCGGGCAGTGGCCGCACCTACTCCCTGACCTACAAAGCAACGGATGCTTCCGGGAACATCGTCCGGAAGGTCGTTCAGGTGATGGTGCCGCATGACCAGCACTAGGCGCAATTTGGACGACAGAACAATGCTGGCTCAGTTCTCGCGGCTCCCCGTCGTGCACAGGCTGCTGAAGAGCGTGAGGCTCCCGACGCTCCTGCTCCCCATCTTC
>JAQBHL010000284.1:0-6448 GCA_032127745.1 Acidobacteriota bacterium | reverse complement strand
ATCCGGCGCCGGCCATGATGCCCAGATGTTCGCGCCCCACTGCCCGACCGGAATGATCTTCGTGCCCAGCAAAGGCGGGATCAGCCACAACGTCCGCGAGTTCACCGAACCCGAACAGATGGTCGCGGGCGCGAACGTCCTCCTCGAGGTCGTGCAGCAGGTGGCGATGGCCGACTCAGCGGCTTGACGGTCAGCCATCACCATCTCGATTGGCGGCTGCGCCCCGAAGGTTGGAACAAAGCCCAGGCTGACAAAGCGGCCCTGGTGTAAGGCGGCCCTAACGTCGAGGGTGACTGGGATCGGGTTAGGAGGGCATGCCGGCCGGTTCCGTCCCGGCGTCAGCGGCCGCATCACTCACCCTCACTCGGTCGAACTCAGTGAGGTAGCGGGCGCCCAGCTTCACCGCAATCGGGGTAAGGCAGGCCAGGAAGGAGAGCAGCGAAATGGGGGGCATGGCTCCGGGCCAGGTCGACACCGCCGGCCAGTTTTGAACCCCGATGGCGAGAACGTGAGCGGCGGTGAGAGCAAGACCCAGGTACCCGGCTCGTTGGGCGCGCTTCCAGTTTTCTGATCCGAGCGCCCGCACAAGCGTCTGAATCGAGTACGCAGCCGGGATTGAGAAGAGAGCAGCGGCCATCGCGCCGGACACGAGGCACACCCAGCCCACTCCATTCAGTTCTCCCCGCGTGAACTGCAACGGATAATGCGCGGAGTTCAATACGGTGAAGGACGCGAGGACATGTGCCACTGACAAGGCGAACCCGGTCAAGCCGGCCTGCCGCGCGAGTTGACGCCGGGTTGCGCGCCCTGCCGCCTCCGCTGGCGTGAAGCGATTGGCGAGGTAGGAAATCGCTATCAAGGATGCGCCGCCAAGTGCGACTCCCTTGTTCAGGACGTAAACGGGCAACTCCGCCCACGGGACACCCGCGAAGACGTTGTATCGAAGGGTGGCATAGGCAACCGAAGCCCCGATAATCGAGGCAAAGAACCGGAGGTTCGGGTTACTTGATCCGGATCGACTCGGCATACAGCAGGTCGCCGGTGAAGCCGTTGAAGAACTGCACGATGACCTGCGGGTGCGGGTAGGCCACCCAGCGGTCCTTCCCGGCCTCGAGGGGATTATTGAAGACGTTGTTCAACTGAACCGTCGTGTAGATGGGCTGCCTGACCAGCTGCGCCGGCATGTCCTTCAAGAAGTAGCTCGACCAGCGGATGTCCACCTTGCGGCCGCGAGTGTCGAAAACCCCGTTGGGCGGCGGATCGCCTTCGGCATCGGCGCGATGGTTGCGCGAGTTGTGGGGCCCGGAGGCGAGTTCCCAAACCCGATCGGTCACCTTGATCGAGAAGCTGTTGTGCAGGTCGCCGGTCAGAACCATGACCGTCTTGCCGAGCGAGTCCCAGAAGTTGATGAGCTCTTCGCGCTCAGCGAGGAAGATGGGCCAGGCTTCGTCGTGTACGACGGGACGGGGCCCGGTGTCCGTGGTCCCGGCGCCGGTGGGGGTTCCGCCCACGTGGGGAATGGTCAGAGTCACCTGCGAGACGACGAAGAACATGTCGGCGTCGCTCTTCTTCATGGTGTCCATCAACCAGGCCTTTTGGCCGGGGCCCAGCATGGATATGTCGGTTCGGCCCGGGTTGCTCGGATCGCCCTGGCCCCGATAGCTCCTCGTGTCGAGGAAGAGGAAATGCGCGTTGCCGATCCTTTGTTCATAGTACGACTTCCGGCCCAGGGAATAGGCGGCCTCGCCATCGCGGTTGGCAGCGGGGCGGATGCGGAGTCGATGCGCGTCGATCCGCTCCACCACCTCATAGACGCCCGCGTTCGGATCGCCCGCCTTCTCCGCCTCCGACTTCGCCTCGTATTCCCGGTTCGGCACCCCCGCAATGGGCCCGCCCCAGTGCACGTGCAGCGCGCCAGCCACGTTCAGGTCCACCGGTTTAGCTACGAAGTCCGCCTCCGGGTCAGTCAGGATGTCGCTTCCCGCCTTCAGGAGCGCCCGGCCAATGCGAATCTCTCCGGAGGCCACCGGATTCGCCCAGCCGAGGTAGTCGTACCAGGCCTGCGAACCGATGTCGCGAAATACCGCCTTGCGATCATGGAGCCCGACCGTGGAGGTTCCGGCGATGTTGTCGAGGATCTCGTGATCATCGAAGGTGAAGAGGCCGGGAACATTGCGATGCCAGGCCGCCAGAGCCTTGCCGCGGCTCATGTAGAGCTTGTAGTTCTCCCAGACTCCCACGATGGTCGGAGCCAACTCGACCACCCGCGGCGACTGCACGGCCGGAGGAAGGCCAACTTGCGCCCTCCAGTCGGCGACCGTGGTATCCCGCTTCTCCTCGTAGATGAAGTCGCCGTTCTGGATGGCGAAATGGATCTTTCCCTTGAGGGTGTCCAGCATGGTCTTGAAGGCCGGCGGCCAGGGCCCGGGCCCCGCAGGACTCTGGTTGTTTCCGGTGCCGAACTCGAATCGGAAATTGAACAGGCCGGACGGGTTGTGTTCGGGGTTCGCGAAGGCCCCGGGATCGGGAAGAGTCATGAACGAGCCGTCGGGCTTCTCCGGACCGGAGGCCACGTCTGCGGTCACCACCTGATAGTAGTAGGTGGTGTTTGCCTTGAGGCCCTGCAGCAGCAATGAGCCGGTGTTGTCACGCTCGATGGCGGTCGTTCCTTCTCCCGAGACGCGGCCAAGCGCATCGGGGGCGAGGCCGTAGCGGACGCGAAAAGAGCCCGGGGCGGAGGTCCGCACCCACACGGCCACCCGATCTGATCCCAGCCGTCCCAGCATGGGCCCGTGGGTCACGGCGATCGGCGTCTGGGCCGAGACGAGCGCAGTCGAAACACAGAGAACGACCGTGAGCAGAGCCGGCTGGATGGTCTTCACGGAACCCCCCTTTGAAAAGCGATTGGAACGAGCGGCAACGCAAGCCAGGCTATCTCACGCCGCGCCGCGGGCGATTGACGGGCCGGGCGTCCGCGGCCTAGAACGAGTAGCGCATCGATACCTGGAAGACCCGCGGCACCTGCAGCGCTCGACCCAGACCGAAGTTAGGGCTGTACTGCTGATTGGCCCCGCCCAGGAACTGCTCGTAGGCGCCGCGGTTCGTGGCGTTGAAGACATCGAGAGCCGTCTCCAGCCTGCGGTCATTGCCGAGCTTGAAGTTATAGCCGAGCTTGAGGCTGAGATTCTGCAGGGAGGGCAGCTTCAATTGGTTTTCGCCGCGGGTGGCGTAGGCAAAGCGCACGGTGGTGGCCAGCGGGTTGGAGACCCGCCGTCCGTTCGAGAGGGTCACCGTGGATGGACCGAACGTCGGGTCGGCGACGGGGACCCGGGTCATGATCGATCCCGAGTAGGGGCCGGACTGGTACGAATAGCTGGCGGAGGCTATGACCCCGAAGGAGGTGGTGAAGGTGCCCCCGACGCGGAAGTTGTGCTTCTGCCAGGGTGAGCTGCGCGTGTCCGCATTGCCCGACAGGCTGTTCGTCTGGTTCCCGCGAATGCTTCCAATCCCCAGGTTGTTGGGGAAGGCGTCGGGCTGAATGAACGAGGCCGGATCGTTCGGCTGCCAGGTTCCGTCGATGTGCTGAAAACCGCGCGTGTAGGCGGCCAGGACCTGGGTCCTCTTGGTGCGCTTGCTGGCATTCAGTTCCAGCCCCGAATAGACGAGGCTGTTCCAGCGGTTATTGGTGATTGAGAAGATGCTGTTGAAATTCTCGTCCCGATAGCCCTTGAACACGCCGTTTTCGTAAATGCCATTGGTGTCGACGAGGGCCGGAAGATCCTTGTACTTACGCCGGCTGAAGCCTGTGTCGAGCGCGATTCCACCGGGCAGCTGCCGCCGGTAGCCGATCGTCCATTCGTCGATGTAAGGCTGATGGTGATCCGGATCCGGGAATCGGTCCGAGGCGGCACTCGTCGTGCCCGGCGTCACCAAAGTGGTCTCAAAGACGCCATCGAGGTTGTTGTCATAGGTGTTCGTGACCGTGGCGCTCGCCGACCCCACGCTGCCAAGATTTCGGGGCAGCGGAATCTCATGGACCCGGCCGGCGCTGGCCCGGAAGACATTCTTGCCATCCTCAGTCACCACCCAGGTGGCTCCGAATCGGGGCCCCACGTGCCAGGCGTCCTGAAGCTTGACGTTGAAGAGGCCGTCGGTGGCCTTCACCTGGTCCAGCCTGACACCCAGGCTCAGGGTCAGGCGATCCGTCGGCTTCCAGGCGTCCTGGAGATAGAAGGCAATGTCGGTGGCTTCAGTCTTCGAGGTCTGGAGGGACGGTACCGAGAAGACCTGCCGGTGGAAGGGGATCAGGCCGGCCGCCGGATTGGACGCGTCGCGGTACACCAGTTCCTCAAGAGCGAACCCACTGTTCGGGTATCGCTCCTCGTCCGAGGCGTTCATAGACTGGTAGTAGAGGCCGGTCTGAAATTCGTGCGATCCCAGGGCCCCCGAGGCCGCCCAGGTGAGGTCCGCCTGGAACGTAGCTTTGGAGGCTGGCGATATGCTGAAGAAATTCGTGTCGTTGTTGAGTACGGCCACCACTCCGGATCCAGTGAGCCGGCCGCTGGAGATGAACGCCGATTCGTGGACGTTGCGGGCGGGGCCGTCGTGAATGTATCCATCGTAGACGGCGAAGCTGCCGTTGGTTGTCTTGTTGTTGTAGGACGCCATCACCTTTGTGGTGACCGACGATCCCCAGACCGACTCGAGCCGGGCGCCCACCCCCGTGCCACCGGCCGAGGTTACGGCCAGAGGCTCGGCGTACCACTCCCGGTCTCCTCCCTCCGGATGGACATCGTACTGGTAGAAGCCGAAGATCCGGTGCTTCGGTGAGATCTCCCCGGTCAGCTTGAGATAGTAGTTGTTGGACCGGACGGAGTTGTCGAAGGGCTTGAAGTCCGGCTTGAGAGCGGTAAGAGTCGCGAGCTGGGCCGCGCTCCGGCCGATGCCCGAGTTCACTCTCGTGTATCGGTACGAAGCAAAGAACCACAACTTGCCACGAACCAGGGGACCACTGAGCGAGAGATCCGGCTGGAGGATTTCGTTGTAACGAACGGTCCCCTCTCCGGCGTTGTTGCCGTTCCACGACACGGGAGTGAATATGGCCCCCACCGCCCCGCGGAACCGGTCCGTGCCCGACTTGGTGGCGACGTTAATCACGACCCCTGATCCCAGGGGCGAGGAGGCATCGACCCCGCCGGTCTTGACCTGGACGTCGTTCACGGTATCGGTGTTCATGGTGAGCAGGCGGTCCGGCCGGCTCTGCCGGAATGAACCCATGTCGGCTCCGTCGAGCTGGATCACATGATTCTCGAGCTCGCCGCCACGGAGGAAGTAGATCTGGCCACCCCCGGTGGCGTCTCCGGCCCGGGCCACGATGCCCGGGGTCACTTCAAGGAAGTCCGCAAACTGTTTTCTGGAGGTCAAAGGCAGCGCACGCTGGAGTTCGCCGTCGATGTTGACTGAGGTGGTGGCCTTCTGGACTTCGAGCAGGGGTGAATCGGCCGTAACTTCGACCGTCTCCTCGAGTCCCCCCACTTTCATCGGGATGTCCAGCGCTATGTTGCGGCCGGCCCGAATCTGCACGTCGGTCCGAACGTATTTCGAGAAACCGGAAAGCTGAGCGACGATGATGTAATCGCCTGGTGGAAGGGACAAGAACCGATAAGCCCCTTCGCTGTCGCTGACCGCCGTGAACGCCGCCGGAGCCGAAGGACTCGACGCGGTCACGCTCACCCCGGGAAGCACCCCCCCCTGGGCATCACGAACGTGGCCGCGAACGCCACCCTCAACGGAGATCTGAGCCGTGGCCCAAGGTGCGGAGAACGCCAAAAGGGCGGATGCGACTAGAGCGCGAAACTTCATGATTTTCCTCCGTGAAAAATTTGTCGACCGAACAGCGTGATGCCCGGCAAACCCGATTTCCGTGTACCATATACAATATTTATTGGCTGTGTCAAGCACTATTTGGGAGAGGGCACGACCCACTTGATCGCCGGCAGCCTCACCTCATCAGGAAGGGAGGCCATGTCTCCAGTTCGGGCAAAGGTCAGAACGGCCTGGGCGAACTCGGGCGAGGCATCCATGGCGTCGTCGAGGGCCGGGTGCGATCCGCCATGGACCACAATGAGCTTCCCTTTCTTGAAGAAGGGGGCGAGTTCAAGGGCATTCTCCAAAGGAGTCGAGACATCGTAGTCCCCTTGGGCGATGACGGTGGGAATCTGAGTCTCGAAGTTCTTCCGGAAGGCGTCACCGAGGTCGATATCCCAGACCGGGCAGGCCGCGAGGTAATTGAAGCCGAGCGGTCCGACAATCGCAGCCGCGGGGTCTTTGGCCAGCCGGGCGCGACGCTCGGGGCTGATGCCGGAGCCGCAGTCGAGCATGAAGTAGCTCGCCGTTCTGAAGATCTCGGTCGCCCGGTCCCGCACCCGCTCTTCCGCCGCGGCGGTGA
>JAQBHL010000283.1:0-3252 GCA_032127745.1 Acidobacteriota bacterium | reverse complement strand
TGAAGGCGGTCATGTTGTCCATCGTCCGGTGGCGGCTGGTGATCATGGCGACGAAGATGTTGCGCCGCACGGACATCCCGAGGCGTTCCAGGTAAATGAGGACCCCGTTGGCGTCCGGGTTGTCAGTGTCGAAATCCTCATCCACCACCACGATGTCGTAGACATGGTAGCGCATACGCTTGAGGGCATCCCGCGCGTTGTCGGCCACGGTGATCTGGTATTCCATCAGTTCGAGGGTGTCGGTGATGGTCTTGCGCAGCAACGGGTGCTGCTCGCAGACCAGCGCCGTCTTGCCCTCCTCTTCGATGAAGTCAAACGGCCTGTCGACGGGATTGTAGGCGCTGGTGTCGATTTCGTTCAAGGAGACCTTGCTCCGGGGGGCCGTGGCCTCGCCGTTGACCGTGAGGGGGGTGCGGCACTTCGGACAGGGGAAGGTCGCCGTCTTGCCCGGCGGGATCTTGTCGTCGGCGATTTTGAACTTGCCTTGGCAGTTGCTGCAAACGATTTCCATAGTGCGTATCCCCTCAGTGAAACCGGCGCCGCTTGTGGGCGATGCTAAATCATTTTGCTGTACGTGCGGTCGATTTCCAGCTTGCTGATGTCGGTGGTCGCCTCTCCCCGCGCGCTCTTGATCATGTCGACGCCCCGGCCCACCGCTCCGCGGTGGGAGGCATAGGCCATGGCGGTTTCCTGGGTGATCTCGCCCTGCTCGTAGAGGCTCACGATGTGCTGATCGAAGGTGGTCATTCCGAAGGCGTTGCCGGCCTCCATGATGTCGTAGAACGTCTTGCCCTCGGCCTCGCCGTTGAGGATCGCGTCTTTGACCCGCAGGCTGGTTCCCAGGATTTCGAAGGTGGCGACCCGCCCGCCGCCCGTCTTGGGCAGCAGCCGTTGGCAGACGACATAGCGCAGGGAGTCCGCCAGCCGGATACGGATCTGCTGTTCGTCCTCGTTGGGGAACATGCCCAGAATGCGGTTGATGGTGGAACCGGCGTCGGTGGTGTGCAGGGTGGTCAGCACCAGGTGGCCGGTTTCCGCGGCGGAGAGGCCGATCTCCACCGTGTCCCGGTCGCGCATTTCGCCCACGAGGATTACCTTGGGGGGCTTGGCGCAAGGCGGCCCGCAGGCCGTGGGCGTAGCTGTCGAAGTCCATCCCGAGCTCGCGCTGGTTGAAGGTGGCCTTCTTGTGGGGGTGCTGGTATTCGACCGGGTCCTCCAGGGTGACGATGTGCACCGAGCGTCTTTCGTTGATCTCGTCCAGGATGGTGGCCAGGGTGGTGGTCTTGCCGGAGCCCGTGGCCCCGGTGACAAAGACGATTCCGTTTTTTTCCTTGGCGATCTGGTACATGGTCTTGGGCAGTCCGCGCTCCGCAATGGTCGGGATCTTGGACTCCAGCTTGCGGCAGACGATGGAGAAGTTGCCGCCCTGGGAGAAGATGTTCACCCGGAAGCGGGCCTTGCCGGGCAGGGTGTAGGAAAGATCGCATGAGCCGGTCGTGAGCATGGCCTCGGTCAGCCGGCGGTCCTGGTTGATGAGGTTGAGCGCGATCACCTCGGTCTGAAACGCCGTCAGCGGCTTGGTGTGGCCGCGGATTTCGACGGGGACGAGCTCGCCCGCGCTTTCCACCTGCATGGGTTTGCCGACCGTGAAGTTCAGGTCCGAGACTTCACGGTGCGAGTCGAGCATCTTAACCAGGATGTGGTCTATTTCCTGTCTTTTCACTTCGACCTCTTTTCACGCTACCGGCCGATGGTTTCACAAAACCAGCGAGCGCCGGGGTGCGTCGCGTTTCAAGTCGGTGTTTATTAAATGTGATTCCGCATCGCAATGCGGAATCACGCGGGGTTATGCTTCCGTGAAATCCACCGGCGCGCCCCTGAGCAGCGGCCGGAAGCGTGCCTTGTCGTTGGATTTGGCGTAGGCGTCCTCGGCGCTGATGACGCCGCGTTTGAACAGGTCCATGATCGAGTCGTCCAACAGCGTCATGCCGTATTTTTTGCCGGTCTGGATCATGGACGGGATCTGGTGGACCTTGGCTTCGCGGATCAGGTTGCGCACGCCCGGGGTGGCGATCATGATCTCCAGGGCGACGATCCGGCCGACCTTGTCGATGCGTTTGAAGAGCACCTGGGAGACGACCGCCCGCAGGCCTTCGGCCAGGGTGGAGCGAATCAGCGCCTGCTCCTGGGAAGGGAAGACTTCGATCACCCGGTCGACGGTTTTGGACGCGCTGGAGGTGTGCAGGGTCGAGAACACGAGGTGGCCCGTGGTGGCCGCCTCAACCGCGAGCGAAATCGTCTCGAGGTCGCGCATTTCGCCCACCAGGATGATGTCCGGGTCCTCGCGCAGGGCGCCCCGCAGGGCGGCGGAGAAGGTCTTGGTGTGGAGACCGACCTCGCGCTGGTTGATGATGCACCCCTGGCTCTGGTGGACGAACTCGATCGGGTCCTCGACGGTGATGATGTGGTCTTTGCGGTTGCGGTTGGCCACATCGACGATGGAGGCGAGGGTCGTGGACTTGCCGCTTCCGGTGGGCCCCGTCACCAGGACCAGGCCGCGGGGCAGCATCGCCAGCTTGGATATCACCGTCGGCAGTTCGAGCTGCTCGGCCGTCATGATGGTGCTGGGGATCTCCCGGAACACGGCGCCTACGCCGTTTTTCTGCATGAAGTAGTTGGCGCGGTAGCGGGCAAGCCCCGGGATCTCGTAGCCGTAGTCCACGTCCCCGGTTTCCTCGAAGACCTTGACCTTGTACTCCGGGGTGATTTCGTAGAGCATGGCCCGCAGGTCGTCGCTGGTCAGCACCTTGTATTTGACGCGCTCGATCTCTCCCCGGATGCGCAGGGCCGGCGGTTGGCCGGCCACGAGGTGCAGATCGGAGGCGCCCTGCTCGTGCATCAACTTGAAAAACGCATCAATTTTTGCCATGAAATCGCCCCGGTGGTGTGTGCGGTTGGTGGCGTGTTATTTCGCCTGTTTCAGCACTTTCAGCTTCTCGTCCTGCCCGTCCATCTCCCGGATCTGCTCCTGGCCGAGGGTCAGCTGCCGGCGGTGGGACTCGATGACGGAGCCGATCTCGACCTCGATCTGCACGCGCTGGCGTTTGAGCTTCACGATGTGCTCCTGAAGCTCGCCCAGCCGGCGCTGCGCCTGGTGCAGGAGCCTTTCAGCCTTGTTCTCCGCCTCGGCCACAATCAGGTCGGCCTGCTTTTCGGCGTTGACCTTCATCTGATCGAGAACCTTCTGGGAGT
>JAQBHL010000282.1:0-4028 GCA_032127745.1 Acidobacteriota bacterium | reverse complement strand
CCCGAACAGCGTGTTTAACGCCCTAGTACGAAAGAGGGTACAATGACCCGCCTCGTGGAGCAGCACAAACCACTGGAGCAGTGCCACGGATAAGACGATTTGTCCAAGCACCCAGGCATACGGTCCGCTAGCGTAGGACAGGCCGACGGCGGCCCCCGTCAAGATCGAGCAAGCGCCCACAAATAGCCACCCCACGGAATCTTGTGGCTTCAGATGTACAAGCGGCGATGCGGCTGGCATCATGCCCTCCTCACCGGACTACCCACACGACGTCCCACTATGACCCTCCCCTAGGTAGATAGATATAGGCAAACCGGTGGTCAGTTCCTCGACTCCTGAGCACGCCTGCTCAAAAACCGTCGCGCGGGCTGTGTGTCGAGCAATGCGAAGGTGTGTGGCATCAAGCCGCGATTGAACTCGGTGTGGGCATAGGCCTTGTCGTGTTTCAGCGCCAGGACGCTGGCGGTGAGTTCGCGCTGCAGGGGAGCCAACTCCGGATATTCGGTGACCAAGTGGGCAATGATGCCCACGGCTGCATGCGGGATGGCGACATAGGTCATGAGGACATCAAACAAGTACGCATTCACACCGCGACTGAGTGCCCCCCTGGACGCGCAGCAGGCGTCCACGAGCTGTGCTTCGATATGCACATGTCTGATTTCGTCTTTCACGTGTTCGGCGTGGACGCGCTGAAAGGTTGGCTCGAGCCTCCCCAGCGTTGCTGTCTGAGACGATCGCATCATGGCTCGCGAGAGCCCCACGGAGTACTCTTCCATCGCCAGAAGAAACCACAGGAGGCACGTGAGGTGCTGATACAGGGACGTGGCGAGTCGAAGACTCAGCGTCTCGAGACGCCCGAGCTGGGAAAAATACCGATCAGTGTGCGCATAAATCTCAGGGAAGCACGCCTGGTTTAAGTCTCGAAACATGTCGTGATGACACTGTTCCTCCTTCATCATCGTGCTGAGGCAGGCAATAAGATCAGGCCTGGTGGCAAGGGCTGGATGTCGGGGTAGCTTGGTCAAGATCCTGTCGGCAACCTCTCGTTCGAACAGCATGAATTGTTCATTCACCTTCATGCCGGTGAGCTGGTTGTAACGCAGCCGGTGTGCGTCACTTAAGCGCGTGTACAGAGGGGTGTGATACAGGGGTGTAAAGTCCTCGTGCAGAAAGGGTCTCGACAAATCGATCGGGCTCATTGTGAAGGGACGTGTGCAGTGTGCGGGATCGGTGCTGAGCTCCTGAATGCGCCGTACGGACAACCTGTTCATCGCGTGCCCCACTTCATTTTGCCGAAGTCACCCCCCGTGACGTCCGCATCGCCTCCCCCGTCTCGGGGTCTTTGGTGGGAGGACCAGCGAGTGTCGTCGTCATTGTTTCCGTCGTTCGTGAAGGGAAAGAATGGCAAAGACCGTGCCGATGTGTGGATCGATCTGCTCTGGCGGGATGGATCCACGCGTGAGCCCGTGTCGCCCAATGGCCATCAGGGGTTTGTGATCGTGGTGGTGGTCCTGGGCTGCGCGAGCCCTGTGCCGCCGTGCCTCGCAATCGTGAACGGCGGTTCCCGCACCATGAACAGCCGTTCATACGCAGGGATCTGCCCCCAGCGGTTCGGCCACCAGGCCTGTGTGGGCACGCCGCGCCCCTGAGCGGTGGGCCCGTGTGTGATTCGAGGGCGGAGAGCCGATCCCGTGCGCCCGAGACGGGCGGGACGAGGGGACAGTAACGGCGGCTGATGGGGACTCAGCAGGTCCGTCGCGGCGCTGGTCTGACAAGTCGTTGATTGATGAGCATGGTGGCGGACGCCGCCCGTGGGTGGCCGGCGCCGTGTCGGCACCACGTAGGCGGGCGAGAGAATTTAGCGGGGTTTACCGGGCGGGGCGGGCGCCACTTCCGGGCGCCCCCCGAGCGTCCGCCCCGCCTTCTTGAGCATGTGCTCCACGCGGATGCCTGGCCGGCCTGGGAGGGCGGGGCCTGGATCGCTCGTGCTGCGGCGCACGGCTTCCTGGACGAAGGCTTCAAGCGCCGGCACCTCGTAACGGACGGATCGATTACCGAGCTTTAGGAACGGCGGACCGACGCCGCGCACTCGCCAGTTCTGCAAACATTTTACCGACAGGCGCAGCAAGGTGGCTGCCTCCCGCTCATTGAGCAGCTGCGTCATTGGGCACGTCCTTTCTGGGGCGTGGCGGCGGCGCCGTGCAGGCCTGCGTCGCGCACGTTAGTCGCCATCGTCGTCTTCCTCCTCCACTTCCTCAAGCTTGACGTGGCACGCGTCGCACTTGGCCTCCGGTTCCGGGACCCGGTCCAACTCGTACTCCTCTTGGCATAATGGGCACTCGAAAAACCCGGACACGACTTTTCGCATGGGCATGATGACCTCCGTGGGTTGGGCATGAACGATTGTCGAGATTTCTCGTGGCAGCGCTGCGGCAGCGTTGGGCATGGGTATCGTGCGGTAGGAGGCGAAGACGCGGTCGCGCACGCCGATCGCGAGTTGCTGCCGCTCCCACGGCGGCAACTCCACGAGTGGCAGCGCGCTGAGGATGCGTTCGATCTGCATTTTCGCCTCGGCGCGCGCGTCCGGAGGAAGCGGGTCCCACGTGACGTACCAGTCGACGATCAGTAGTTTGAGGTATTGAATGATCTCCCGCTGTTGAGCGGCGCGGGCCTGGTGCTCGGCCGCCTGGCGGCGCGTCTCGGCCTGCCGGGCCTCCCACTGCCGGCGGACCTCCTGCGTGATCAGCTCTTGAGAGACGCCGTGGTCACGGCGGGACGTCGACGGCCGTGCGGCACGCCGGGGCTCGAGGTCCTGCGACACGGGGTGGGGGCGACTCGAGGGGACCGGCGGGCCCAAGAGCCGGCGGAGGTCTTCCTCCTCCGTCGTGGCCCGCCGGGCGCGCGGCGGGGCCGACGGAGGCGTGGGCCGGTGTTGGTACACCGGGCAAAACCGCAGGTGTGCACGCACGCTCTGACTGCACTTGAATTCTCGGTGACAGAAACCGCAGCGCGCCATGGGCCGTGTCTCCGGAGGGAAATCGGATCTGGCCGTATGCTAGCGGCACCATAATCATTAGTCAATCTTGTGAGTTGATTATCGATTAGATATGTGCCATAGTGCTAATCGATACATGAAATATATGCCAATTAGAACGTTATATATAATTGAACGTGAAGATGTGACACGATGAAACGTGTGGAAACAACGGAACGAAAAAAAAGTACGGAGGGGGAGAAAATTCTCGACAACACCGCTCCACCGCCCAAGGCGGACTCGGAAAGTCGGCTGCGATGGCTCGTGGGCTTTGCCCAGGAGACCTCGGTGCCGCGTACCCCAGCCGAGCGTCGCACGGTGCACGAACAGATGGGCGCCTATCTCAACGGCCTTTTCATCCGCCGACAGGGCGAGGATGACGACGGGCTCCGTGTGATGACGGTGGGCGATCCCCTGATGCCCGATGAACTGCCGATGTCAGGGGACGATAATCAGAAACCCCTGGATGAAAAGCTGGCACTGATCCGGACGGGCGTGCGTCGAGTCGTGACGGCATTCCTCGCGTCTCCCGAGGTTCCAGTTCGAGTCACGGGCGAGATCGCGTGGCAGCGGGTCCTGGAACAAGACCCGGGACGCGCGCCGACGTTCCGCGAGCAATGGGTGGCGGCCGATGTGCGCGAGGGGATCCAGTTTCGACTACTTGAAGATCTCGCCACAGCCGGAGCCCTCGTCCGGCAATGCCCCGCGCAGGGCTGTGGCAAGGTGTTTGTGCGGCGCTTCCGCCAAGACTTTTGCTCCACGGCCTGTCGCAACCGCACAAACTTTCAGAAATGGTATCGGGGGACCAGAACAAAGACGGCGGCTACTCCAGTGACGCCGGACGCCACGGCGCGTACACGGTCCACGCGCAAGCCGCGGGTGCGCACTAAAGGAAAGCCGAAGCGGCGCGCGAAGAAGACATAAGGCGTGTCATATGCCGAGAATCAACGGCGTGCCTAGGCAGCGTGCCTAGGCATCCCTTCCCTTTAGGCAA
>JAQBHL010000281.1:0-2990 GCA_032127745.1 Acidobacteriota bacterium | reverse complement strand
CCGAGGCCACCTGGTAGAGAAGGGGCTGGAAGAGGTGGTAGTTGTGGTGATCGAAAAGAGCCACATCCACGCTCGCTTGACGAAGTCCCTGGGCGACGTTGAGGCCGCCGAAGCCGCCGCCCACGATGACGACGCGGGGCTCCCGGCTGGTGGTCTGTGTAGGTTGCTGGCTGTGCATGAGATGGCGTCGCGAGAGGACGGTACACCCGGTCACCGATCCAGCGTAGCTGCGAAGATTCCGGGGTACCCTGAAGCCGCGCGCGTCTCGGGGCGCGCATTTCCGACGAGGCCTTTCGTAGACACCGGGCAATAGAAACAGGCACAGTTTCCCGGGGTGCACGTCCTCGTGGCCTTCGCGACGCTCCTCTTCGTCCAGGGAGGGGCTTCGCCCGGCGCGCCACGGAGGCCCTCGCCCGAGGGCGCGAGGTGCTCGAACGCATGACGCGGCGCCTGATCGAGGGCTAGACCCTCGACCGGGCCGAGCTCAAGTTGATCGTGAGCCGACCCGCCCCGCAAGCGCAGCCCAGACAGCCTTCGCGCCATGGGCGAATCGATGATGCGGACGGGGACCTCGCCGTCACGGTGTACAATCGACCGCGCAGTTGAGAATCAGGAGCGGCGTGCGTACCTGCCAAAGCGTGCGGGACGCTCCGGGGATCCCCCGCTGCATTCCCGAGACAGCCAGGCGGCACGGGCCGTGGACGACTACAGCGTGCGAACAGACCGCAGTGCAGCGGGCGGTCCGCTGCGCGGCCCACCGCTGAGCAGGCGCGTCGGGCGGACACCCCCCCCCACGTCCTTACGAAGCAGGCCCGAAAGGCACCGACATGAACCCAAGACGATCGAGCATCCCCATAGTCCGAGCCATATGAAGCTCTACGACACCCGAAACCTCAGGGGCGACCTCTCGGGCGGAATGGTGGCCGGGGTCATCGCGCTGCCCTTGGCGCTGGCCTTTGGCGTTCAATCCGGTCTCGGCGCGGCAGCGGGGCTTTATGGTGCCATCGCGGTGGGCGTCTTGGCCGCTGCGCTGGGCGGAACCGCCACCCAGGCTTCAGGGCCCACAGGACCGATGACGGTGGTATCAGCCGGCATCGTGGTCATGGGCATCGAGACGGCGGGCAGCCTCGAGGCGGGAATGGGCATCATCTTGCTGGCCTTCATGCTGGGGGGGTTGTTTCAGATCGCCCTCGGCTTCCTGGGAGTGGGGAAGTACATCCGCTACTTCCCCTATCCGGTGATCTCGGGCTTCATGAGCGGGGTTGGATTGATCATCATCGCGATGCAGGTCTGGCCCTTTCTCGGGTCGGCTTCGCCCAAGACCACGCTGGGTGTTTTCACACAAATCAGCACACCACTCAGCCAGATCAATTGGGGAGCGGTTCTGCTGGGCGGGATCACAGTGGCGGTCTACTACCTCTTTCCCCTGCTGACCAGGGCGGTGCCGTCGGTCCTCGTCGCGCTGGTGACCGGCACCGTGATGTCAAGGGCAATCGGATTCGACGTGCCGGTCATTGGCACCATCCCCACTGGCCTTCCCGCCCTGCAACTGGGCAGCATCTTCGCCGCCGTCCCGGAGCATCTGATGCTCGTGATTGGGGCCGGGAGCACGCTGGCTTTGTTGGGGTCGATTGATTCCCTTCTCACCTCAGTCATCGCCGACAACGTGACCAAGACCAGACATGACAGCCGGCGCGAACTCATCGGGCAGGGCATTGGGAACACGGTCGCGGCGATCTTTGGCGGCATCCCGGGAGCCGGAGCGACGAAGGGCACCGTGGTGAACATCAAAGCCGGCGGCAAGACGCGCCTGTCCGGTGTGGTTCACGGTTTGCTTCTGCTCGCGGTCCTCCTCGGGGCAGGTCAGCTCGCCGCTTACATCCCTATGAGCGTGCTGGCGGGGCTGCTCATTCCGGTCGGCCTTGCCATCATCGACTACAAGGGCTTCAGGCACCTCCGCGAGGTGCCGCGCGCGGACGCGGTCGTCATGCTCGTGGTCCTCGGCATCACCGTGTTCGGCAATCTGATCCACGCGGTGGGCATCGGGATCATCCTGGCCAGCGTCCTGTTCATGAAGAAGGCCAGTGATCTCGCAGAAACGAAATCATCGGTCGGCCCCCTGGAAGAAGACCCATGGGAAGACGAGGCAGACCTTTATGCCAAGTACAAGGATCGCATCTTTGTAAAGCATCTCTACGGTCCGCTCTTCTTCGGATTCACCGCCCGCTTCCAAGAACTGGTGTCGGCGCTGAATCCCAACATTCGGGCGCTGATCATTCGGATGGAGCGCGTCCCCTACGTTGATCAATCGGGGCTCTACACGTTGGAGGATGCCATCCTCACTCTCCGGCAGCGAAACGTCATCGTGTTACTGACCGGCGTTCAATCGCAGCCGAACGACATGCTTCGCAAGATCAAAATCGTGCCCGACTTGATCCCCGAGGAGTGCCTTTGCCGGGGAACGGACCCTTGCATGAAGTGGTTGGCGGGAGAGCTGGAGGCGGGCCCGCTCGCGATTCAGCCCTCCGCCTAGACCTAGGAGCCCTCTTTTCTCTCCCCACCTTAAAGTAAAGGAACTCATGAAGACTCAAAGAGGAATACTGAACACGGAAGTCGATGGACTGGTAGAAACGGTACTCACTCAAGAAGAACAGGCGGCGCTGACGCCGGAACGCGTGATTGAACTCCTGAAGGAAGGCAATGCCCGCTTCTCCTCGGGGGAGGTGACGTTGCGGAACCACAAAGAGCAGGTCCGCAAGGCCGCGGCCAGTCAGTTCCCCAAAGCAGTCGTACTCTCCTGCGTCGATTCACGCGTGCCGGTAGAAGACGTATTCGACCGCGGCATCGGCGACATATTCGTGGCGCGGGTGGCGGGGAACTTTGTGAACTCCGACATCCTCGGCAGCATGGAATTCGCCTGCCGGGTCTCAGGCGCAAAGCTGGTTCTGGTGATGGGCCACGAGCACTGCGGAGCAGTAAAGGGCGCGATC
>JAQBHL010000280.1:0-6279 GCA_032127745.1 Acidobacteriota bacterium | reverse complement strand
AGTCGAGTGTTGTCTTCGTTGCCTACCTCGATCCTCCGAAACGCCTGTGCGTCCGTCTCCACGCACGAGGCCAGAACGAAGGCGTCACGCCGATCATCCTTGGCGCCCGCCATGGAGAACCGATCACGCAGTCGATCCAGTAATTTGGGATTGATCGAGTAAACGCGCAAGCCCTTGGCCAGCAGCGCTTCAACCACCGCACCGTGATTCACCTCGATGGCAATGGCCATCTGAAAAGGGGCTATCTCTCCCTCGGCCACGAACGCAACCAGCCCATTCAAACCCTCGCTCGTATGCGGGAAGACTCGTTGCTTCGGTTCTTCCTCACCGTCTATCCGGCACACTTGGTGGGATTCGCTCCCCCAATCAACACCGACCCGTCTCAAAAGTTTCGTCATTCATTCTCCGTTTCCTGTTAGGTCGTTAGATGGAGAACCCTGTCGGAGCCTGTACTGGCGCTCGTGATAAGCGGCGCAAACTTCCTGCTGGACGTGATTCCCTATCGACATTCGGAGGCGGCGCAGATCCTTGGGGGGCGCTATACGGCGCTTTGCCAGGCTTTGGCGCTCACATCCGAAAACGACTTTTGAACACTGTACAGGCCAGGCTTGCGCTTCCCCAAGGGGAAGCGTCGCGCCCGTTGCGTGCCCGTACTCGGCCGTAGCCGCCCGAAGAAGCGTAGCCCGGCCTGCGTTCGCTCAGGCTCACGAATGAGCCAGAACGCCGGTTCGTCCACGTTCCGCCAAAACTCCGCCCGTTCACGCTCCCTTGTTGTCACCCCGGCGAAAGGCGGGGCCTAGGGCACGACCGCCACAGAGGAGTACGAGTAAGAGTACGCGGAGGGCAAAAAAGAATTCGGGCGAGTCCACTTGGCGCACTATCGGTTCAGAGCTATATTCAGCCTGTGAGCGATGTCGTCTACACGGACGAATTCCGCGACTGGTGGGACACTCTTTCTGAGACCCAGCAGGAGGACATTGCGCACGGCGTCGACCTGCTTCAGGCGAAGGGTCACGGGCTCGGCTTCCCCTGGACGAGCGCTATCAAGGGGGCCGATTTCGCACTTCGTGAGCTTCGGGTCAAGAGCAAGGGCCGTCCTATCCGCGTCTTCTATGTCTTCGATCCAGCACGTTCGGCGGTGCTGCTGATCGGCGGTGAGAAGAAGGGCCAGCCCAGGTTCTATGAACGCATGATTCGCCTTTCGGAACGCCTTTGGAACGAATATCTCTCGTCGTACTCAAGCTGAACTGAACAGAACGGAACATCGATATGCGCGTCCACAAATGGGATGGCCTGAAGAAGAAGTCGTTCACGCCCGAACAGCTCGAACGACTGGAGCAGAGAACACGGAGGACGCTCCTGGATATGCGGCTGCGCGAGCTTCGGAAGATCGCCGGCGTCACGCAGGCGAGTCTGGCGAAGCGCCTCAAGGTGTCCCAGGGGCAGATCTCTGAAACCGAGAATCGAGAAGACGTGCTGGTGTCGACGTTGCGGCGCTATGTGGCGGCGTTGGGCGGCGAGATCGAGGTCGTGGCTCGCTTCGGCGACAAGAGTCTGAAAGTCAGCCTCTAGGATGAAATGACGGGCACTGAGTTCTTCGGTGCCCGCCTGTGGCCGGCTCATCCCCGCCGGCACAGGAATGCCCTACTACCAGCGCGTAGAAATCCCCGAGGAGGTCTACGAGACCGCCGAAGAGAGCTTCGATGCCGACTACAAGCCCGACTTCGCATCCGAAGAGGCGGTGGTGGGCGGCACGCACGGAGGGGATTCTTAGTAGCCACGACCGGAGCCACGCGTACACGCACTCGTGGGCGTAGTGGCTCAACCTTCAGATGACCTGGGATCTGAACAGAGCCGAGGTGCGGCGCGCGAGTTGAGAGCGACTGACGTCGGAGTGCGGTAAGTGCCTGCCCGCGCCCCGGTGCGAACGCCGCGAACGAACCGCCAACACAGCCGTTGCTCGACCACGAACGCCTCGACGACGGCGATTTGCGATACGCGTGGGTCCCGCTGTCTCACGCCCGAGATGTAGCAAACGACGTGACCACCGCTCGACGACCGCGACGTGGGGCCTTGGGCGAGGATCGTGGACGTACTCGTCGTTGCGTGCTCGTACCTCGGCCGTGATGGACCCGAGGCCCAATCGGCTGCCCCTGGGAATCAACGCTACGGCCGAGTACGAGTACGAGTACGTGTACGTGTACGGCCGAACAGAATTCGGATGGGTCCGCCTGGCGCCCCAGAATTCAGAACGGCGGTTCGTCGTCCCATCCTTTCGGCCAGGCATGGCGCGAATCGGGCTTTACCCGCCTTGCGGCCACCGGCTCTTCACCGGATTGATAGCGAGCCCCGGGAGTCCCCCGGACGCCTCGTGATCGGCTCAAGGGAGGAGGCAGCGCGGCCCCTTCCTCGAACGCGGAAATGTCCCCGTCGGCCGCTCGGCGCACTCCCCGCAGCCAGTTCTCGAAGTAGGCGCGATCCGTGCCTTTGGCCAGGTCCTCCAGGAGAAGCGGCATCGCCATGAGTTCGTCCAGGGGAACGAAGCGGCCGGAGACCTCAATCTCCATCGCCGGGTTCAGGATGTAGAAAGCGTGCGCGACCCGGAGGAAGATACGGCGGTTGTAGGGTGTGTTCGCGGAGCTTTCGTTCTTCACCAGGATCGACGAAACGTAGGCGCGCTCCTTCCTCCGCCCGGGCAGGATGCGGTCGGGGAAGGCCCGGAGCATGAGAGCCAGCGCCGACGCCTTGAGGGCTGGAAGAATGCGCTGGGGCAGGAAAGTCGCGGCAAGTCCGCGGTAGGCCACGAGCATGACGTGCAGCAGAAACCACTCCATCGACCGGGGATCGAGCTTCTGCATGCGGGAACCGATCTTCACCTTCACCGGCGTATTAGCGAGCGCCTGCCAGGCCTCTTCGAATCCCCTGGCCTTGCCCTTGTGATGAAGGAGGAGCGACGAGATGAGGACGCGCAGGGCCGTTCTCCCGGCGGAGTCAGTGAGGTCCGGATCCGCGCCTTGCGCGAGCAGGTCCGAGACGACCGGGCCCCGGCCCAGCCGGGCGGCCACCATAAGGGGAGTCTCGTTCAGGGGGTTCCTGAAGTCGATCCCGTGCCGGGCGATCTGTCCACGTAACTCCTTCGGATCTTTCGGGAGGTAGGGCGCGTAGTGGGTCTCCTCGATGTAGGCGCGCCCCGACTCGGCCTTCTTCGCATGGCGGAAGCCGGCCTCGACGAGGGCGGGGAGAAGGCCGGACGCGTCACAGGTGACGGCGTACTCGAAGAGAAGTTGCTGGGCCGCCTTGTCCCTGGCCACGAGCGCCCGGTTCTTGATCTCGCCGTGCGTGGTCGCGTCGATCACGGTCCACGGGACCGGACCCGTCTCGAGAATCTCGCGCCGGATCTGCTCCGCCTGCTCAGTCTTGCCCTGAAGTTCCAGGCGCCTCGCCTCGCGCTGCCAGTCCTCGCGTGACGACTCGTCGGCCGCCACCTCCACCGGGCCCTCGGGCCGATGGACCGCCAGCAGCGCCCAAAGGGGGTGGCTGGGGTCGCGCTCCAGCACGATGAGCGTCCGCACCGCGCGCGTGATCGCGACGTAGAGCGAGTTCACGTAGAACTTGTAGGCGTCGAGCGACTTGTCCGTCTTGTCCCTCGCTCGCGAATAGCCGGGGCTGCTCTCCAGGTCGTCCGGGAGGACGCCGTCGGCGCACTCGGTGAATTCGCGCGGGGCGGAACCGACCAGGTTGAACAGGATGACGTTCTCGTACTCGAGGCCTTTCGCCTCCTGTACGGAGAAGACGAGCGGACTTCGAAACGCGGTCTGCGCCTCGGCCTTGTCCTCGTCCCGCAGCACGATGATGGCGTAGCGCGTCGAGCGCCAGGTCTTCTCATCGAGTTCGCTTCGGATGGCCGGATCGTCCCGATGGATGTCGACGCGGCCCTCCTCTGCGCTCACACACTCGACCAGGAAGTTGCTCTCCCGGTCGACCGAACCGAAACGCCGCTGTTTCACCAGCAGCAGCCGGTTGGCGAGTGCCGTGACCGCCAGGGTGTTGCGATAGTTGGCGGTCAGGATGTGGATCTGCTCCAGGGGCGAGGCGCCGTCCGAAGGTTCGGTGAAGAAGAACCCGCGCACCCGCGCCCACGAAAACAGGTTCGGGTGAACGATCTGGTTGCTGTCCCCGCAAAGCAGGAAGTTCCGCCGGTCCCTAAGCGTCGCGATGGCCAGGCGCAGTTCCGCATTGGTGATGTCCTGAACTTCGTCGATGACCAGGAAGTCCCACTCGGGCACGGCCTGCGCGCACCGCTCCCAGGCGACGAGGTTCGAGTCGAACAGAGAGCGCTCGGTCATGTGACCGCGCCAGCGCTCGAAGATCCGATGGACGATTCGGCGCTCCTCACCCAGAAAGATCGACTGCCGGACGCCAAGAGAGAGGTATTCCTCCTCGTCCATCCAGGCCCCGCGAGCCGCGGCTCCGCCGATGACGCCCTTGATTTCCTCGAAGATGCGATGCGGCTCATCGAGCTTGAAGGCGCCGCGCACCCGGGAGTACCAGGCGGCAAAGTCCGCGAACGTCGCTTCCCGCCCCCGCGGCACCTCGATGGTCTGGATCAGTTCGAGCAGGGAGAGGAAGTCCACTTCCTGCCCTTCGTTCGCATAGCCGTTGGCGAAGTAGAGCGCGCGGGCGCTCTCGACCAGATAGGCCGAGCGCGTGAGATAGAGCCCGCGGCCAGGAAGAGTCTTCATCTTCTCCAGGGTCAGGGCCGTCTTGCCGCTTCCCGCGGAGCCGATGACGATCAGGGGCAGCGTCGTGTCGAATACCGTGGTCTGTGCGTCGTCGAACGAGAGCGGCTTGTCCAGCATGTGAATCGCGGCGGAGCGCGGGTTGACGTACCTCAGGTTCTCCCAGGGGGCTTCGGGAGGCGGTGGCGAAGGCGCTGGATCGAAGTCGGCCTCGGCGAAGCTCCCGCCATTGAGGAATCTTGCCTTGGCGTAGTCGTGGTTACGAACGACTTCGAGGACCAGCAGGTACTTACGGCCCGCGTTCTCGGCGAGTTGAAACAGGAGCCGGTTTTTGTCGTCGAGCTTCGCCCGGTAGATACCCGCGTCCTTGAGCTTCTTGACCTCGGCCGACCTGAAGTCACCGCCCTTCAGCTGCTCCAGCGTTTTTTCGTACTGCCGCTCGACATGGCGTGTGTCGAGGTCTCGGAAGATCAGGGTTTCCATCGGCGCCGCGACCTCAGTGAACGGTCTCGCCGGTGGCGCCGCAGCACTTCTTGAACTTCCTCGCGCTGCCGCAGGGACAGGGATCATTGCGTCCGACTTTCGGACCCGGACGGACTCGTGGCGTGTGTGCCGCCAGGAACTCGGCCATGGTTTCGCCGCGGAAATGGTCGCGGAAGCCGATCACGGCGCGCCGAAGGCTGGCGACAACCTCGGGCCAGTCCTCACCCGCGAGTTCACGCAGGTTCGACTCGCTGAAGGAAACGATCGGCCCAAACAAGTCCTTTCGGGCCTTGATCGCGGTCTCCCACGCCCGGGTCGCCGAGTTCATTCCGACCTCGAACCCATCCACCCACTCGACGTGACTCCACCCATCGTGGGTGAGGAAGAGAGGCGTGAACTGAGGTGGCTTCTGCATGAGTTCCGAAGCGATCCGGTTCTGCATGGCCATGATGATCCCCAGGATGTCCCGGGCCTCCGCATCATCGCGAAACACAGGCGCGGCCGTGCCGCGCGCGTGATCCCAGATCCACGGCATGATCTCCGTGGGCCCGACCAGACGCGGCCCTATCACCGCGGCCGTGAGCATGCCGTCGATCATGGAGAGGCTCATCGACCTTGAAGCGATGGGTTCGCGCCGACGAAACGCCTCAAGGCGAAGCAGATCGGCCTCGGCGATCATCCGACGCTCACCGGCACGAGGGTGATCGTATCGTGGCCCAAGATGTCGATGACCTTCACCGCCACAGTGTAGCGGCTGGGCCCCAAGTTCGTCCCGGCTCTGCCCGGTCGGGCCGGCGAGGACCTCCAGGTCAACCCTATCCCCTGGTGTACCGCGATGTTCGGCGCGCGATCGTGCACCGGTTTCAGGTTCCTGGTGTGGTATCAGATCGACGGTTGATCTGGTGCCACGCCGCGTTATCGGAGTGTGATAACGTCAGTTCGTGATCCTCTCGTTCAAGAGCCGCCTTGCACGCGAGGTCTTCGATGGCGGCGGCGGTGTCCTGTCTCAGAAGCTGCCGGTCGAGATTCGGCGAGCGGCGACACGAAAACTACAGTA
>JAQBHL010000279.1:0-15409 GCA_032127745.1 Acidobacteriota bacterium | reverse complement strand
CCGAACTGGGAATACGACGCGGTATCGGTGGTCGGGAACGCGGAATTGGCGAAGGCCTTCGTGATGCACGCCAATGGCTGGGAGTTCATGCAGGCGTGGACTTCGCATTCGAGCGGCGACTGGCTCTTCTTCCGGCGCCCGCGCCCCGAGGAGCCGATTGATCTGCAGTCGCTCTAGTCGCGACGAAGAAAGCCGGGCCGGCGTCCGGGCCCGCGCACCGGATCAGGCCGGCGGGTGGTCCTGGGACAGCGGGTAGAAAATGTCCAGGCCGTTCAGCAAAAGGAGGCACTGTTTTTCGAGCGCGCCCTTGTCCTGCCAGTCGGCAAAGGACAAAACCCCTTCGGCGCCTGTCTTCTCCAGAATGCGTCCCTGCCAGGGCGAGTCCCTCCAGGTCTCATCGAGGCTCACCGGACAAAGGATGTCTTCGCCCAGGGACTTCTCGAGCTTGCGAACCAGCCGCACCTCGTGCTCGGCCCAGTCGCTGCGCCCGGAGTGCTCGGAAAGAACCAGAAGAAAGGTGAGATCGTGCTGAATCGCGAGCCTCGACTGGCGGTGCCGAAACGCGCCCTGGCTCGGATGCGGGCCCAGCCAGCTGAAAACGCCGCGACTTGTCAGGACCCGGTGGAGTTCGTCAACGAACCGGGAGTCCGATTCGGAGTAGGAGATGAGAATTCGCTTCCGCGGGAACCGGGTCTGGGCCCGGGCCTTCAGAATCCGGTCGTGAAGCTCCGCGGTCTGAGCCGGGCTGAGCGCGTGATCGTACTCCTGGGCGGCCAGAATCTCCCAGAGCATGAAACCGCAGCCGCGCAGGAAAATCTCGGGGATCTTCCCGATGGATCGGCTGAGGGTGTCCGTTCCGACCGTCGAAGGAGAACTGTGGCGGAGGCTCTCGAGGCCTTTCGCCCCGCGGAGGTCCAGATCCGCGAAGACCGTGCCGCCCACGATGGCCTCGGTGAAGTTGGCGTCATCGATGCGAGCGTCGGCGAGGTTGGTTTCACGCAGGTTGGCGTGGGTCAGGTCGGCGCCCCGGAGATCGGCTCCATGCAGAGTGGCGCTGTGGAGGCTCGCCTTTCCCAGATTGGCTCCGCTCAGATCGGCGCCCCGAAGATCGGCCCCTCGAAGCTCCGACTCTGCGAGGTCGGCGAGGCGCAGGTCCGCCCGCGAGAGGTCGGCGCGAACCAGCTTCGCTCCGCGCAGATCGGCCCCTTGAAGGTCGGCTCCCCGCAGGTTCGCTCCATCGAGAGTGGCCCCCGCGAAGTTCGCGCCCTTCAGGTTGGCGCCCCGGAAATCGGCTCCGTTTGCGTCCGCGGCGCCGAAGTCGGTCATGCCCAGGTCGGCCATTCCCAGATCGGCGCGAATCAGCCTGGCCTCTCGAAGATCGGCGCTGTGCAGATTGGCCCCGCGAAGATTGGCCCCCCGGAAGTTGGCGCCGCGCAGGCTCGCGGCGCGAAGATTGGCGCCCGAGAGAGTGACGCCCTGGAAATCGCGGTCGCCGGCCGCGAGCTTCCGCTGAACTTCCCCGGTTGAAATTGTTTCAGTCATGTTTCCTCCCCGGAGCTTAGCCCCGAACCCCCCCCTTGCCATTCCGGCCATCATCGATCACCTTCACTTCGATCACGCGGGCGGGCTCAAGGGCGCTGCAGCGAGAGAGTTGCGGCGCCGAGATCCATGGGCGTCGAGACGAAGTAGAGGCGGCCCGTGCTCCTCGCGGGCGACGCTCTACCTCTGGAAGGAGTAGGACACCTTGGCGAAAAGCTGCCGGCCGGTGCGCTCCAGATGATTCTCATCGCCTAGAGCACGCTCGTCGCCGTAGCCGAGGAACAGGGCGGTTTGCCAGTTGATCCGATAGCTGAGCAGCGCCGATCCCGAGAAGCCTGCGTCTTCCGATACGCCGCCCCCGGAGTGACGGCGTGAGGACGTGTGCTGTCCGATGAGGCGCAGGAAAGCGCGCGACGAGGCGTTGTACGTCGCCTTGAGACGCTGAATGTCGGCGGAGAAGAGCTTCTCGCCTCCGCTGGGTGAGTCACGCCTGGAGCGGAGCCAGGAAGTGGACGCGATGGCCTCCAGGGTGAGGTGCGGGTCGGGTCGCAGGGTCGCGTTCAGGGTGACCTGGCCGCCGTTTCCAACCTGCGCGGTGGCCAGATCGATGTCCTCGCCCAGCTGGCCCTGAATGGACAAACGGGTGACCTGTCGCGACGGGTCGACCTGGACGAAGTAGTCGAAGCGGTTGCGGGTGAGGAGTTCCGGGCCGGTGCGGAAGGTGCCTAGGGAAAAGCTCCCGAAGGCCCCCAGGTTTCTCTTGCCGGAAACGAAGAAGCCGAACGGGATCACCTCCCTGGAAATCAGGTCGCCCTGGTGATCCTCCACATACTCGTAGGAAGCGGAGACGCGGGCGAAACTCAGCAGTCCCTTCGGATACATCCGATAGCCGGGCTCCGCCATATACCTTCGGTAGCCGACCTGCGGGATGAAGCCGAGGTCGACGCGAAGGTCCTCTCCCAAATCGTTGAACCGCGTGGCGAAATCCCACTTCGGCGCGGCGTGATTCCAAGCGAGCTGGAAGCCCTGATCGCTCAGTCGCCGGCCATCCCACTCAGCCGCGAGCGTCGGATCCACCGGCGTCTGCGTGCGCGAGAGCAGGGCCTGACCGAAGACCTGGTCCTTCTCGCTGGGGCGCCACTGGAAGTCCAGGCTGAAGACGCGGTTGAAGGAACCCCCTTCGTTTTCCTTCAAGGTGGCGATGGCGCCGATGAAGCTCTTCCCCAATTCACGCCGGACCCGGAAGACACCCACGTTGGAGGGAAAGTCCTGGGGCGCGAAGTCCGACCCATAAGGCCCGGGGAGGATGACGCTGCCGCCCCCTTCATCCTGGGCCAGAAGAGTGGTGTAACTCACCCCCGCGGCGTTTCCGGTCACCCGCGCCCCGAACCTCGGCGAGGTGATCGAGCGGGAATAGAAGACGGAAAGGGGAGTTTCGAGGAGATCGACGCCTTCCAGGAAGAACGGCCGCTTTTCGGGGTAGAAGAGGGCGAAGCGGTTGTTCACCGCGATCTGCGCGGTATCGGCCTCGATCTGGGAAAAATCGGGATTGACGGTCAGATCGACCGCCGTGCTCGCCAGCGGCGTCCACTTGAAGTCCAGACCGAAACGGGTTTCGGCCCCATCGCCTTCGAGCGGGCCTCCCGGAACCGAGGAGCGCTTCACGTTCTGACCGCTCGCATAGGGAGCCACGACCAGATGACGGGAGGTGGGGAGATTCGAAAGGCCTCGCAGGTCGCCCAGATTGCAGATGAAGCAGTTCGAGCCCCGAGGGAGGGGCGAGGAAAAGATGGCGTACCGGCGATCCCGCGGATAGTTGCGCCAGATCATGATTCCCCACTTCTGCTCGGCCCCCGGCTGGTAGCGAAGCGAGGAAAAGGGAATCCGAACCTCCGCGGTCCAGCCTTTTTCGGTGATCTTCGCCGCGGTGTCGTAATAAAAGTCCGGCGAGAAGTCCTCGTTGCCCGACGAATCGTTGAAGACGGCATCGCCCTGGATGCCGCGGGGCGAAACCCGAAACTCCTGGGCCACCCTCTTGTCACCCTGGGTGTCGATGAAGATCGCCACGTTGTCGTCGGTGCCCACCACCTGATCCCGGTCGGTGAAGGGCGCTCGCAGCTTCGAGGGGTCTGGATCCTCGCAGTCCAGGCCAAGGTAGAGATACTTGTCATCGTAGCCAACCAACGCGAGGGTCGCAACGAGCGGAGGCCGGTTGTCACCGAAGACGGTCTCGAAGAAGGTGTCGATCCGGGCCGCGCCGGTCCACGCGCTCTCGTCGAGGACGCCGTCCAGGGCGATCTTCCCTGACAGCCGTGCGGCCTGAACCGGCGGGACCTTCGGCAGCGGCGTCTCCGCTTTGAGGACTTGGACTTCCGCGCCCTGGGCCGCGGCGAGGACGGCCCCGCCGAGCAAGAGGATCGCGGAGAGGGTGGGTGGCCGGGTGCAGGATTGCATCAGGAGTTTCCGTCGACGGCCTGCCTGGGGGAGCCTACACAATCAGGGTCGGTGACAAGAGGATATTCCCGGAATAGGGAAGGCCGCGATCATCCCCGAAAATTTCGACGCCCAACCCGGAGGAGAGGTTCCTGATGCCTGCCGCCCCCTTCCGCCGGGATGACGCGCTTTGCGCGTCAGTTATGGACGCCGGGCGCTTCGTGTCCGGTGCGCTCGACGTATTCGACATAGGTGCCCGGGTAGAGATGGGGCTCCGTCTCCGTCCCCGATTCGCCACCGAGTTCAATCACGCGGTTCGACAGGCCGCGGAGGAAAGCGCGATCGTGGGACACGAAGATCATGGTGCCCTCGAAGTCCTTGAGGGCCTCCACCAGCATCTCCTTGGTAGCGAGATCGAGATGGTTCGTGGGTTCGTCGAGGACGAGAAAATTCGGGGGATTGTGGAGCATCCTCGCCATTACCAGTCGTGACTTCTCTCCGCCGGAGAGGGCGCGGATCTTCTTCTCCACATCGTCGCCCGAGAATTGGAAGGCGCCGAGGACGCTGCGGAGCGAGCCCACGCTGTCGCTCGGGAAATCCTGGACCATCTGATCCCACACCGTGAGGTCGGGACTGAGAATGTCCAGAGCCTGCTGGGCAAAATATCCGAGGCGAAGACTGGCTCCCAGCCGGACCGAGCCGGAATCGGGCTCCAGGGCGCCCGCGATCATCTTGAGCAGAGTGGACTTGCCCGCGCCGTTCTTGCCCATCACACAATGACGCTCGCCCCGGCGTACGATCATGCTGAAGTTCTTGTGGACGACCCGCGGTCCAAAGGCCTTGGAGACGGACTCGAGAATCGCCACTTCGTCGCCCGAGCGTGGGGGGGTCTTGAAAGCGAAGCTCACCACCACCCGCTTCTTGGGCGGCTCGACTCGTTCGATCTTGTCCAGAGCCTTGATCCGGCTCTGGACCTGCGCGGCCTTGGCGGCGTGAGCGGCGAAGCGGTCGATGAAACGCTGCTCCTTCGCAAACATGGCCTGCTGGCGCGCGAACTGGGCCTCCTGATTGGCCTCTCGCAGCGCGCGTTCGCGCTCGTAGAAATCGTAGTCGCCGGAGTAGACCGTGATCTCGCCCCCGTCGATCTCGGCGATCTTGGTCACGATCCGATTCATGAAGTCGCGATCGTGCGAGGTCATGAGCAGGGCCGCATCGATCGACTTCAGGAACGATTCGAGCCAGACGATGGATTCGATGTCGAGGTGGTTCGTCGGCTCGTCCATCAGAAGCACGTCGGGCTTGCCCAGCAGAACTCGAGCCAGGGCCACGCGCATTTTCCAGCCGCCCGAGAGGGCGCCCACATCGCCGTCGATGGTCGGATCATCGAAGCCGAGACCGTGCAACACCTCGCGCGCCTGAGCCTCGAGAGCGTAGCCGCCCAGGTGGTCGTACTCTTCCTGAACCGTGCCGAACCGTTCCAGGATCTTGTCCATCCTGTCCGCCTTGTCGGGATCGCCCATGTCGTGCTGGAGGGCCTCGAGCTCGTGATGGAGATCGCCCAGCCGGCCGCTGCCCGCGATTGCCTCATCCAGCACCGACCGGCCCGACATCTCTTCCACATCCTGGCGGAAGTAGCCGATGGTGAGCTTCTTCGGCACCGAAACCTCGCCCTCATCCACGGTCTCTTCACCGGTGATCAGGCGGAACAGGGTGGTCTTGCCCGCGCCATTCGGTCCCACGAGACCAACCTTGTCGCCGGGATTGAGCTGAAAAGAGGCGTCGACGAACAGAACCTGCCTGCCGTACTGCTTCTGAATGCGCGAAAGGGAGATCATGCCGAGCCGCACAGTCTAGTTTGTCCGGGCGGGGCAAGGCATCCGTGGTCTCCCTGGCAAGAAACGATGGGGACGACCATTCGGTCGTCCCCGTGGGCGGCAGCGAAGAGAGGTTTGGAGGAGCTTACTGGTCGCCGCCCCTGCTGATCCTGATGCCGCCGTTCACGGTGGAAAGAGCCAGTTCGCGGCCGCCGGTGCCCAGCCGGCCTTCGGCCGAACGCGGACCGTACTTCTTGCGGACCTCGATCTGGTCGAAGTCGCTGGTGATGCCGCCGTTCACGGTCCGGGCGGAGACGTCGGCGTTCAGTCCCTCGGGGAGGGTGAGCCGGACCGAGCCGTTCACGGTGGACAGCTTGACGTCGTCGGCCGAGCTTCCGCCGTTCTTGACTTCGGCGCGGATGGAGCCGTTGACGGTGGTGGCTTCGGTGAGCGTGCCCGCCTCGACCTCGATGCTGCCGTTCACGGTCGATACCGCGGCCCGGCCCTCCACCTCGGCGGTGATGCGGCCGTTGACGGTGCGGCCCTCGAAATCGACGTCGCGCGGGACCCGGATCTCGAACTCGACGTTCACATCGTTGTTGCGGACGTTCATGTGGCCGCCGCCTCCGGGCTTGCATTCATTGGGCCGGGACTCGTCGCGGCCTGGATACACCGCGCAGACGGTGACGCCGCCCGGGTGATTGACCACCTCGATCTTGACCGACTCGGGATCGCTCCTTCGACCGGTGCGGGTGGCGACCAGTTCCACCTCGGAACCATCCGAAGCGACGGCGCGGATCGGTCCATTCACGCCCCGGACCTCGAAGGTCTTCCCCGCCGCCACTTTGCCCGACCATTTGAAGGCCGGGGCGGTGCGCTTGGGGCCGCTGAAGGTGTCGGCGAAGCCCTCGCCGAAATCTTCGAACCACGAGCCGATGTCGAAGTTCCAGGAGGCGCTCTCCTTGGTCTTCTCTTTCTGGCCGGCGTGGGCTGGACCGGCGACCAGGCCGGCGGCGGCCAGGGCGGTCAGGAAACTGAACGCAAGTCTTGAATTCTTCATGGGATGAACCTCTCTCTTGCTGGACTAGACGAGCAGGGGCGGCCGGAGGTTCCGTTCGCGCCCCCAAAAGAGGTCGCTATTTCTCGAGGTGGCCCTTCACCGCGATCACGAACTCGTCGAGGTCGCCGAGGTGGTTCCGCACCACATCCTCGACAATCTGAACCCGGACCTCGTCGTAGCCGTGCACGAGCACGTTGCGAAACCCGGCCATCTCGGCGAGTCTTCGGGCCAGATCTGCGGACAGCAGGTCCGCTTTCACGAGCAGTTGGAAGAGCGCCCGGTTCGTCTCCGGTTCGCCCAGCCGCTGGTCCGAGGCGATATGGGAGGCGACGTCCAGGGCCGACTGAATGGCGATCTGAAGAGTGTGCTCGACGAACCGTTTCTCCCGGACGTCGTCGCGCAGACGGTCCACGGACGCCATGGTCCGGAGTTCATGCAGGCAGGTCACGATGCGCGCCAGCTTCTTGGCGACCAGATCGCGGTCGGTCATCGAAGAACGGCGGCGCGGTACCGGTTCAGGAAGGGGAGAACGTCGAAGTACTGATTTCGGGCGTCGACTTCGAACCGGACGCGCGCCGAACGGTCGCGCTCGATCAGGAGAACGCCGTCACGGAGCACCCGGTGGGTCAGGTCGGGCGACGCGCGGTTGAGAACGACCAGGTCGACCGTACGGTGCGCCGCCTCCTGCAGATCCGCCTGAAGACCCGTCCGCAATGAGGCGAGGGTGGGGCGGTCAGAAGCCCGGGTCGACCGGGGGGTGGCCTTCGGTTCCGCAACCAGAACGGCAACATCCAGATCGCTGGCCGGCCGGAGCTCACCACGCGCCGCACTTCCGAAGAGATAGGCCACAATCACGTCATCGTGAGGGCCGAGGGCCCCCTTCAGTTTCGCGATCAGGTCGTCTCCCACGGCTTCGATTATAGGACCGAGGTCGAAGGGGACGGCGGGCCTCGCCTATGCTCACTCTCCCCCGATGAGCGAAGCGATTCTCAAACCGCGCGGCCTGTCCCGTCTCGAAACCGGGCATCCGTGGATCTTCAAATCGGACGTCGAGCCGGTCGACGCCCCGAACGGGGAGATCGTGGACGTGGTGGCCAAGGGGCGGTTTCTGGGCCAGGCCTTCTACTCGCAGCATTCCGAGATCACCCTCAGGCTGCTCGCCCGGGGTGCTTTGGCCGACTCCTGGCTGGGCGACCGGATCGAGGCGGCCATCGACTTTCGCGAGGTGGCGCTGGGCCTGAAAGGCGCGTGTCGCCTGATCCATGGGGAGTCGGACGGCCTGCCCGGACTGATCGTCGATCGCTATGGCGATGTTCTCGTTCTTCAGATCCTGGCCGCGGCCATGGAGATGCGCACCAACGCCATCGTGGACGCCCTGGTGATCCGCCTCAAGCCCCGGGGCATCCTGGCCCGCAACGACGTGAAGGTTCGGGAGCGAGAGGGACTCGCCCGCGAGGTCAAGACGTTGTGGGGCGAGGTCCCGGAGACCGTGGAGATCGCGGAAGGCCGGGTGTCGCTGAGCGTCGACGTGGTGAACGGCCAGAAGACCGGGACCTTCCTCGATCAGTCGGCGAATCATCTGCGCTTCGGCGAACTGGCCCGGGGCCGGGTGCTCGATGCCTTCTGCCACGATGGCGGCTTCGGCCTGCAGGCGGCGCGGAACCCGGCGGTCACGGAAGTGGTGGCGGTGGATATCTCGGTCGAGGCCCTGGCCCGCGCGCGGGCCAACGCCGAGCGGAATGCGCTCGAGCTCAACCCGGTCGAGGCGAACGTCTTCGACTTCCTCACCGACGAAGTCGCGAAAGGATCGCGCTACGACACCATCGTCCTGGATCCCCCGGCCTTCGCCAAGACCAAGGGCGCGAGGGACGCGGCCTGGCGCGGCTACAAGGAAATCAACCGGCGCGCCCTGCAGTTGCTGGAGCCTCTAGGCCTGCTCATGACCTGCTCGTGTTCGTATCACGTGAGCGAGGAGGAGTTCGAAGCGGTGGTGGCGAGTGCGGCTGCCGACTCCGGCATCACCGCGCAGATCATGGAGCGAAGATCCCAGGCCGCCGATCATCCGGTCCGCCTGGGCATGCCCGAGTCGCGCTACCTGAAAACCCTGGTCATCCGAAAGCTGGAGTAGCCGGGTTCGCTGTGTCGCAGGCTTGGTAGTGGTGGCCCGCCTGGTCCCACGGGCGAGCGGGCATGCCCTGCCGCGTGACCGCTCCTCACCTCGGGCGGGACGAAAAGACTCTGGAATCGCGACTCGGTTTCGTCGCTTCATTGGGCCGAACTTCGCAAGACGGAGTCCGGTGACTCGGCCCAAAATCCAGCGGCATGGGCATGCCCGCCCACCCACGGGACCAGGCTCCATCATCGTTCCTGGAATGCTGCGGCCTCGTTCCGGCGCGAGATCGCGTTCGCAAGGGCGAGATCGAGAGGTCGGAGATCGACGAAGCGGTACCGGGCGGGGACACGTTCCCGTTCATCAACGTGGTGTGCAGGACGGAGTGAGCGCCTACGGCTTGACGATTTCCACGCGCAGTTCCGCCCAGCCGACGTGTTCGAAGTGCTTCGCCAGTGGGTGCTGACCTTCCCGTCCCCATGGCGACCAAGGCTCGCGCCGGTGCTATCACCGCCGTACAGAGAACGTCCTCCGACCTGCGCTTGAACCCACATCTGCACACGATCGCGCTGGACGGCACTTGGTCCGAGCAAGGGAACGAGCTTCTCTTTGCGGGCCTTGGACATCTGAAGACCAGCGAGGTGGGGGATGTGCTGGAGCGCGCGGTCCGACGGATCGCGTCTTACCTTGACCGGCGTGGCCTCCTTGGACCAGGGACGAGCGCGCAGCCTGGCCTGGGCCACGACCTCGACCTCAGCGGCGAGGGCGATCCCGAGCGCAACCTCGCCTCCTCTGCGGTGCCCCAAGGACAGGCTTCGCGCTGGTCGAGCGGCCTTCGACCGTTCAGGCTACGCGCACTCGCCTACGACAAGCCCCTGTGCGCCTCTCTTGATGGGTCTCGTCCCCGATGTCCGTGCCGCAGACAGGATCAGTCGGTAGCGTCATTGCGCCTTCTCCTTGGTTGGTGCGTCAGGGTTCGGCTCAGGCGTCCAGTCCGGGCCGGACTTGACATACTCGGCGGTGAGCGTCTCCACGAACCGCTTTCCGTCCCAGACTCGCAGGGAGAAGCGCAGGCGCTCCGGTTCCGCGAGGATCACGTTGTAGCTGTTGGGTTCGTGGCGGACGCGATGAGAGGTGGCGGTGCCGGCCTGGGCGACCAGGATTGCCCGGCGTATGCCGGTGTGATGCGTGCGCACGTCGCCGGTGTAGCCGTGATGGAGGTGCCCCGCGAGCACGAGATCGACGCCGCAGGCCTCGGCGGCGCGAAGAGCCTCCATGGCTCTCCCCACGATCGGCGGACTTGGATCACCCGGTGGCGGCAGGAAGGGATGGTGCGTCACCAGCACCTTGAGGACGCCCGGCGGCGCGGAGCTGAAACGGGCTTGCAGACTCTCGATCTGACCTGCGGATATGCGGCCGTCCTTCCAGGTGTTGGATCGTGCCGTGTTCAATCCCATCACTGCCACCCCGCCCGAGAGGAGGAAGGGATCCACGTCTTCGTGAATGTATCGCCGGAAGCGGACGAGCGGCCGCAGGAAGCGGTTCAGGAGATCGAAGAGCGGAATGTCGTGATTGCCCGGAACCACCAGCTTCGGGCATGAGATCCGGTTCAGGAAGGCGCGGGCGGCCATGAATTCACTCCTCCGGGCCCGCTGGGTCAGGTCGCCGCTCACCACCACGAGGTCCGCTGCCACCTCCTCGAGGTCGCGAAGGAGACCCTCGACCACTTCGGGGTGCTCAGCGCCGAAGTGGAGATCGGAGATCTGCGCGATGGTCGCCACGCTTCAACTCCTCCTCTCGCCCGGGGGCGCCAGCACGCGGAGGGCACGCGGCCGGATGTGGAAGCGGATGGGTGAAGTCATCTGCGCCACCTCTCCGTCGAGGGCGACGCGGAGTGGGCGCTGCCCCGTCCGAATCTCGATCGAGGGGACCGCGGTGGAGTGGAAGTCGCGCTCCTGGTCCAGACGTCCGAGGAGGGCCCTGAAGGCGAGTTGGAGCAGACCCATGCGGCCGCCATTTCGCGGGACGTAGACGCTCAACTCGCCGCCCTGAAGACTCGAACGAGTGCCGAGGGTGAGCAGGCTCATTTCGTAGCGGTTGTTGCCGACGAAGACGAAGGGTGTGGTGAGGCTGATCGGGCCGCCCTCCATGGGGAGCGTGACTTGAAGCAGCGGAAAGCGACGGAAGACGTCCGCCGAGGCGCGGAGCATGGCCAGCCATTTGCCTCCTCCCGTGTGATGACGCAGTTCCTCCCGCTCTTCGACCGCGGTCGGATAGAGGCCGATGGAGGAGTTGTTCAGGAAGATGCGGCCATTCACCTCGCCCACATCCACGTCCATCACATGCCCGGTCCGGATCGTCTCCACCGCCGCATCGAGATCCATGGGAATCCCGAGATCCTTCGCGAAGTGGTTGAGGGTGCCGAGGGGCAGGACGCCGAGGGGCTTGGCGCCGCCCACCAGGGCAAGGGCGCCGGCGCTCACCGTGCCATCCCCACCGCCGAGCACGACGATATCCGCGTCCGAGCCGACCGCGTCCCGCACCGCGGCGACGAAGGCGTCCCGTTCGGGGGCGGTTACGATCGCTTCGAGGCCGGCGCGGTGGAACGCCGCCCGAACGCGATCGGCTCCGCTTGAATCGCGACGGCCCGCGTCCGCTCCCGCCGCTCGGTTCAGGATGACCGTGGACTTCACATCGGACTCCTAGCGCTGCTCGGGAACGATCCGAAAGTCAATCCGGATCTCGTTCGCGACCTTGACCGTGCCGCTGCCCGCGGTGACCGGCTTCATTCCGAACTGGTCGTGACGGAAGGTCGTCTGGCCGGTGGCGATCAGCGTGCTCCCATCGATCGTCACCTTCACCGGAACCGTGATCTCAAGGGACACGCCGTGCAGCGTCAACTCTTCCCCGGGGTCAGTTCGTAGTTGCCGGGCGAGACCACCCGGCCGCCCACCATCTTTGACCGGAAGCGGATCTTTGGGAAGCGAAGCGCATCGAGGACGGAGGGACCGCGCATGATCTCCTCGACCCTCGGTGCGTCGCCTTCCGGCAAGACGCCCAGTCGCGCGCTCGTGAACGTGAGGTCGACGCTCGAGGCTCCAAGGTTCTCGGGGTTCACGGTGACGGTGCCGGTGACCGGAGCCTGCACCTCGTGAAGGTGGCCGGCGAAGGAGAGCAGGCCGCTCTTGCCCACGTGGACCCGCACGGAGCTCTTCGCCTCGACGACACGGTAGGACGCGTCGGCGGCCCAGACCCCGGCGAAAGGTCCCAGAAGTAAGAAGCCCGCCACGATCGCGATGCGCATGTGGAACGGTACCTCAGCTCCTCACGAACTCCAGAAGGTCGGCATTGAGCTGATCCTTGTGGGTGTCGATGAGACCGTGAGGCGCGCCCTTGTAGATCTTCAGGATCGAGCCGTTGACGAGGGTCGACGAGAGCAGCCCGGAGGCGGCGATCGGGACCATCTGATCGTCGTCGCCATGCACGATCAGCGTGGGCACATCGAACTTCTTCAGGTCCTCGGTGAAATCGGTCTCTGAAAACGCCTTGATGCAGTCGAACGCATTCTTGAGCCCGGAACGCATGCCTTGAAGCCAGAACGAGTCCATCACCCCGTGGGACACTTTCGCCCCGGTTCGGTTGGCCCCGAAGAAGGGGCCGCCCGCGATGTCCCGGTAAAGCTGCGACCGGTCCGTCAGCGAACCGTGGCGGATGCCGTCGAAGATCTCCATGGGAAGCCCGCCGGGATTGGCGGGTGTCTTCAACATGAGCGGGGGAACTGCCGAAATGAGGGCCGCCTGGGAGACTCGTTTCGTTCCGTGTCGGCCGACGTAGCGCGCGACCTCGCCTCCGCCGGCGGAGAAGCCGATCAGGACCGCGTCCTTCAGGTGGAGCTTCTCGATGAGCTCAGCCAGGTCGTCGGCATACGTGTCCATGTCGTTGCCGTTCCATGGCTGGCTCGACCGTCCGTGGCCGCGCCGATCGTGGGCGATGCAGCGGAAGCCATGTCCGGCCAGGTGCATCATCTGCGCCTCCCAGCTGTCGGAGCTGAGAGGCCAGCCATGCGAGAAGACCACCGCGGGCCCAGCGCCCCAGTCCTTGTAGTAGATCTCTGTCCCGTCCTGCATCGTGATCGTGGCCATGCTCTTCCTCCGGATCGAGAGGAGAGCAAGCCCTGTGCCGGAGACGGCCGGGGTTATCGAGCGTGGCCGCGCGTTTCAGCGCAGGGCGGGAGGCGGAAGAATCTACAAAAGGGGAGCGTGGCGCCCGTCTACTTGCGCGAGATCGGAACCCGGATGACCGCCACGTTTCCGAAGGCGTGGGTGGCGCGGATGACCATGGCGGCAGGCGCCCCCTCGAAGCGGAACTCGAAGGTCTCTTCGCGCGAGTCGGCGAGGTCGTCCACGGCGTGAGGTCCGTCCAGGTTCCCGCTTCCTTCGCCCACTCCGCCTTCCACACCACGAGGACGGGAAGACTGCTGCCAATCGACTCTTTTCTTCATGATTTGGCGGAGGGAGAGGGATTCGAACCCCCGGAACCGTTTCCGGTTCAGTGGTTTTCAAGACCACCGCCTTCGACCGCTCGGCCATCCCTCCGCGATGAATGTCCCGCCAGAATCCGATGGTCCGTTGTCCAACCAGGGCGAACTCCGGCCGTGCGCAGTTCAAGTGTAGGTCGCCTGGACACTATGGGCGCCGCCGCCGGGCCTCGACGGCCGTCAGGCACACGGCCAGCCACACCAGGCCCGCCGAGATGCCGGCCAGCACGTCGCTCAGGTAGTGCGCACCGAGGTAGACGCGGCTCATCGCGATGACCAGAATCAGCGCGGACGCCGAGACGGCGACCGCGACGCGTCGTCGCCACGAGTCGAGCGTGACCACCAGCCAGACGGCCAGGAATCCGTAGAGCGTTGTGGCGCTCATCGCGTGTCCGCTCGGAAAGCTGAAGCTCGTGAGCACCACCAGGGGATGCTCCCACTGCGGGCGCGCACGGTGAAAGGCGTGCTTGAGCACCACGTTCAGGAGCGCTCCGCCCGGCACGACGAGCACGAGCCCGGTCAGCCAGTCTCGCAACCCTCGCCAGACGAAGTACGTTCCGGCCGCGACGCTCAGCGCGGCCACGACGCGCCAGCCGCCCAGTTGCGTGAGCAGCCCCACCGCTCGCGTCAGGCCGGGCGTGTTGTGAGCCTCGAACCAGAGCGAGACGAGGCGATCGACCCGCGTGAGCGGATCGCCCGTCACGACATCTTCGGCGATGCCGCCGAAGATCCAGGCGAAGGTCACCAACACGAGGACGCCGACGGTCAGGTACAACCCGAGCTCCCCTTCCGGGGAGAGCCGCGCGATGAGGAAGCTCCTCGCCCGCGCGACCCGGACTCCTATCGTCCCGCTCGTCGCACGGCGCCGCACGGCGCCGCACGGCGGCGACGCAGCGGGTGATTGCCGCCTCGTGACCCTCTGCCCATCGCCAGAGCAGGGTCAGCACGATGAAACCAGCAACCACGGCGCCCACGACGACGCTCGCACGCCCCATCCAGACTTCCGCCCGCTGCCAGCTCTCCCCGAGGACGAACCCGAGCCAGACGAAGGTCGCCGCCCACATCACGCCGCCCGCGGCGTTGTACGGCAGGAACCTGCGATAGCGCATTCCCGAGGAACCGGCCACGAACGGCGCCAACGCCCGGAGGAACCCGATGAACCGGCCGGCGAAGACGGCCTTGCCCCCGTATCGCGCGAAGAAGCGATCCACCCTCTGCAGGGTCGCACCATCGACGCCGACCCAGCGCCCGTGCTTCACGAGCGCGGCGCGCCCGGCTCGCCGGCCGAGTTCATAGCCGAGGGTGTCTCCTCGGATTTCACCCTCTCCGCCACTGCGGTCTGGATCTCCTTCTCGACCTTGCCGATCTGGGCCTGTGCCAGTTTCAATCTCGCAATTCAGGATGAGAGCCCGCGCCACGTGAGAGTCGATGTAGGCCGGGCGCCGGGAAAGAACGTCCCGGCCTTAAGTCGGCCCGCACCTCTTCGCTGGTAAGACGACGGATGCGATGCTGCTTCAAGACCGCGCCGATACTGGCGCGAGTCAGCTTCGCTGCTTGCGACGGGGAGGGAGCCTTTTCGATCAACGCCCACAACCACGGCTCGTCTGCCCCCGGACATAAGACCAAGAGTCCAGGTCGATAATCCCGCAGCTCGCTCCAGAGTCGATTGGCGTCCGCGCCAAATTGGGACTTCAGATCCCCCCGAAGTCGAGTCGCCGCCTGCAATCGAGTGTATCTCCTCGTTGCCGGGCTCGACCCTCCGAAACGCATGGGCATCGGACTCCACGCACGAGGCCAGGACGAAAGCGTCACGCCGATCGTCCTTGGCTCCGGCCGGGGAAAACCGATCACGTAATCGATCCAACAGTTTCGGATTGATCGAGCAAACCGGCAGCGTCTTGGCCAGTAGAGCTTCG
>JAQBHL010000278.1:0-4015 GCA_032127745.1 Acidobacteriota bacterium | reverse complement strand
CCGCGACGTGCTCGGCGATGGGCGGCCCGAAGCGCTGCTCGAGATAGGACCGGAGTTGCGACACGCGGAGATTCTCGGGAAGTGGGTGCTGCGGGAAACGGCGCACTCACCGCGGACAGCGGGGGCGCAGACATTTCTCGCTTGCCGAACAGGGACCCCGCCCGTAGGTCGCTCGGCGTATGGTCGGGTTCCGAAAAGGAGGATTGGGGAGATGCCGGTGAGAGAAATGATCATCTTCGGGTCTGGACTGCGGGAGCAGCACGAGGCGAGCCTGAAGCGGAAGAAGTCGGCGACGGCCACGAAACCTGTTGCGAAGAAGGTGCCTCGACCTCGGGGAGGCCATGACGCTTGTGGCGGAATAAGTGTATAGTTTTTCCGCCACAACATTTGAATAAATGACTACTCAATCAACTGATAATAAGATACTTGCAAGGATATTCGGATCCGGTAGGGGTCAGGTATTCACGCCCTCGCGATTCCGAGACCTAGGAACGCCTGATGCTATTCAGCATGCGCTCTCTCGACACACTCGATCGGGCACGATTCGGAAGCTTGGCCGGGGGCTATACGATTACCCGGTCGAGCATTCAGTGCTCGGAAAGGTCGCGCCATCGGCTGACGCCATCGCTCGAGCATTGGTCGTTCGTGATGGAGTGCGACTTCAACCGGCCGGAGCCTACGCTGCCAATATCCTGGGTTTGTCCGAGCAGGTACCGTCCCGCGTTGTGTTTCTCACGGATGGCCCTACCCGGAAGGTACGAGTAGGGAAACAAGAAATCATCCTCCAGCACACAACGCCTCGAACGATGGCGACCGCGCAGCGGAAGAGTGGCACTCTGATTCAAGCTCTCCGCTACCTCGGTCGCGACAATGTTGACGAGAGAGTAATTGCCACGCTAAGGCGACAGATCAGCGACGCCGACCGGCCGGCCATTCGAAGAGACCTACGCTTTGCCCCTGCGTGGGTCGCTGAGATACTTCGTCAAGTCATCGAACCGCCGGCCTGAAATGGAGACCTTCCTCCTCCTTTCTCCAGAAGAGCGCCGCCTCGCCTACCAACAGGTGAACGCCGAGATGCAACTTCAGGCGTTGAGCGTGGAGAAGGACTTTTGGGTTTGTTGGACGCTGCGAGAACTCTTCACCCTGCCACACATTGGCGAGCACCTCACATTCAAGGGTGGCACCTCTCTTTCGAAAGCCTGGCGGCTGATCAAGCGCTTCTCCGAAGATATTGACATTGTGGTTGACAAGGAGGTTCTCGGGTTCGGGGGAGATGCAGATCCGGAAAAGGCGCCCAGCAAGACGAAGCGCAAAGCGCGTCTCAAAGCACTCATGGAAGCGTGCCGGGAGTGGGTCCAGACGAAGCTGCAGCCTGCGCTTGCCGACCGGCTAGGTTCAAAGCTCCGGGACCAGGACTGGCGCCTCGAAGTGGATCCAGACCTCCTGGATGGACAATGCCTGCTCTTTCACTACCCGTCGGCGTTCCCGGTCGAAACAGCCGGATACGTTCGTCCAGTCGTCAAGATTGAACTGGGCGGACGATCCGACGACTGGCCTAGCGACAAGCAGACAATTCAGCCCTACGTGGCAGATTTGTTTCCTGCCCTGATGCCCAATGCGGCTCTCAAGGTCAGGGTTCTAGCGAGCGAGCGGACGTTCTGGGAGAAGGCCTGCCTACTGCATGAAGAGACGTTTCGTCGGCATGACGAACCTCACAGGCCAAGGATGGCGCGTCACTACTATGACCTCTGGTGCCTGCTGGAGGCCGGTGTAGGAGAGCGGGCTTTGGCCGACCTGGAGCTCTTCCACAGGGTGGTAGAGCATCGAGAGATCTTCTTTCACGTCAGCGGAGTCGACTACGCCACGCACAAACCCGGCACGTTCCGGTTGGTTCCGCCCAAAGCCCACATCGAGTCCTGGCGAGCCGACTACGGCAAAATGCTTGGCCCAATGTTTTGGGGCGACGTTCCCGACTTCGACGAGATTCTGCGTACTGTGAGCGCCTTCGAGGGCCGATTCAACAAGATCTAGCTTTCGCGACCTCGCCTCTGGCGACCTGCGGTTAAGGGCTACATCACCCCGCCGTGGCTTTCGGGCTCGACCGCGGTCGGAGACTCAACCTCAGCATCCGCTGCGGCCACCACGGAGACCTCGAGCGCCTCCGCCGCCTCCAACCCGAAGGGACCGAAGAGGGCCTTCGCGATCAGCGTCGCGGGGACGATCGCGCGCACCGGCGAGGGCCAGCGCTGAACGAGGATGCCGGGTTCCTCCTCGCGCCAGTCGGAGGACTCCATCAAGGCCCTGCGCGTCGTGTCGACGGCGGTGTGAGCGGTGAGGAGCAGGGTTGTGCCCGCATCGACCTCCATGTAGATGCCTTCGCCTTCCCGGTCGGGGAGGAGGAGGCCCACGAGAGTGCGGCGATCGACCAGGATGCGGCAGATGACGCCCGCGAGTTCGATGGCCAGTTCCCGCTCCGACTTCGACCGCAGTGTGAGGCCGTCCTCGCGGAGGGGGACGGCCTGTCCCGAGCCGCGGGGCGGGTGCAGCACCGCGACTCCGGCGCGGTCGAGGCGTTCCACCAGCGGGCCGCTGGCGCAGGCCGAGATGCCGAAGGCGAGCTGCGCGATGTCGCGGGTGATCCGTTCGCACTGGAGTGAGGATTCGAGAGTGCTGTTGTGCTGGAGGATCAGCCGGCGCTCCTCGTGGTGGAGGCGTTCGATCGTGTGGGTGTCCTCCGGGCCCGCAAGCGCGCGGGCGAGGTCGGCGGCGCGCTGGTGCGTCATCAGCGACGAGTCGGCGGCGTTCACGGCCAGGGTGACGGCCTGATCCAGTTCCCTTATGGCCTCATCCAGGGCTTCGATGGGGATGGGGGTGTCGGTGCCCGCTTCGATCACCTTGTCGATCTCGCCCTTGAGTCCGGCGCCCAGAAGCAGGGCGCGCGCGGCCTGGGCGGCGAGGTCGTTGATCTGCTGGAAGAGATGGCGGTGGTTGAAGAGCGGGCCTACCCAGATGCGGCTGGCCTCGGTGGGCCTGGCGCCCTTTCGGGCGGTGCCGAGGGCCTCGGCGAGGTCGGCGAACTGCTCGAGCTTCTCGAAGACGGACACCAGATCCTGCGTGCGCGGGTCGGCGATGAGGGGGATCGCGACGAGGCAGGTGCCTTCTTCCTTGGAGGACGGGTCGGGATTGACGAACTCCATGTAGGACTGGCCCGCGACGTGCTCGGCGATGGGCGGCCCGAAGCGCTGCTCGAGATAGGACCGGAGTTGCGACACGCGGAGATTCTCGGGAAGGGGGTGCTGCGGGAAACGGCGCACGATCGTTCCGGTGCCAGGGTCGCCTATGAAGGTTCGGAGCCAGAGCTGATTCATCATGGGAGCACTGTAACCGCGGGGTGAGTCGGCGGAGGTCCGAATGCGGTCCGCGTTCTTGCCGTAATCCGCGTATTGGGATGTGACCCCAAACGTGATAAGCGTGGCGTATTGTCTCGCGGTAGGAGGCAGGTGATGGGACAAGAGAAGAAGGTTCTTTACGTCGACATGGACAATGTTCTTGTCCACTTCATGTCGGGGGTCGAAAGGGTTGCGCCTGAGGTCTCGCGTGGATTCAAGGACCCCGACGACATCCCCGGCGTTTTTGCGCTGATGGATCCCATGCCCGGCGCGATCGAGGCGTTCCACGAGCTGGCCGGAAAGTTCGACATCTACATCCTGTCAACCGCCCCATGGGACAACCCGACGGCGGCCTCCGACAAGGTGGCCTGGGTGAAGAAGCACCTTCCCGAAGTCGCTCATAAGCGCTTGATCCTCTCTCACCATAAGAACCTGAATGCGGGCGATTTCCTCATCGACGACCGCACGGGGCGAGGAGTGGAAAGGTTCAAGGGGGAGCACATTCACTTTGGCACGCCTCGCTTTCCGGATTGGGCCGCGGTAGTGAAGTACCTGGCGGACAAGGCATGAACGCCGACGAGTCGCTCCAGGACGTCCAGGTGGAGGAGGCGGACGCAGGCGCGTCG
>JAQBHL010000277.1:0-2941 GCA_032127745.1 Acidobacteriota bacterium | reverse complement strand
CGTCTCGACTGCCTTCTTGTAGGCCGCCTCATCCCCGAGCTTCGTGAGGAGGTGCTTCCTTAGGAACTTGTTATCGACGGAGATGACCTTCTGGAAGTACTTCAACGCTTCATCTCGGCCATCCTGACTGAGATTTGGAGTTTCGATGCGGAACACACCACGATCAAGTATGGCAGCACCGTCGTCAAGAATGTTCTTCTCCAACTGCTTCTCTTTGGTCGTGATCGCTCTCCAATTCCGCAATGCTGTCTTGCGGGCCGCCCCGGATAGGCCCCGTGGATGCGGCCCTGGTGGGAACTTCGTGACAGACAGCCACTCTGCAGACTCGACCCATTTCGACCGGCGGAATTCTGTTCCATCGAACGTTCCCCGAGCCGCATCGAGCTTGCGAACGAACGACTTACCGTTCCCCTGGATGACGATACGAACCTCGAGCTGGACGGTATCGGCACTCCCTGCCGGAATCTCGTCCACCAGTTGCGCGGCGTGCTTGATCTGGACTCTGGTGCCCGCTCGGAGATTCTTGAACGGATGCCGCAGGCCGCTTACAGCTGGCTTGAGATTGGTGCCCTTCTTGGCGAGCTTCGAAAGATTGTCATACAGACGTTCTCTCCCTGCGACGTCAACGCGGGCGGCGTCTTTGACCAGACTCCTCCCAACGGCCCTCATCGCAAATCCGGCACTAGTGATCTCTTCCTTCAGCTTCTTGGTTGAAGCCCCGACTCCAGCGATCAGGCTCCGCCCCGCTTTCAGGCTTGATCGAACAACGCTGGGATCACCGGCCGCCGGCGAACCCTGCGGCTCCTCGCCTAGAACACCTATGACTAGACGGACATCTCCCGGGTCGAGGACCCTTCGCTGCTCATCGAGCGCAGCCAGCGAGTCCAGGGGATCGTCTGAACTCTCTGCGATGTTGTTGACCTGAGCGATGGCGTCTCCATCATCCCCAATGACGTCGAGGATCCCCCCAACAAGGGTCGCAGCGGTGGCTGAAATGTTCGCGACTTCGACGATCTTCTTGACCCTCGATACGCCAGCGGCTCCCGCGGCCAGGGCCGCTTCGGCGACCATGAGTCGGGCAGCTACTTTGCTCGCCCGCGAGCCGGTTGGCAGCTTCTTGGCGAGCGTCCCGATCTTGAGGAGTGCCCCAGCCTTACCTTTAACCAAGGATGCGCCCACGTTCACCACACCCAGGGCGAGGTCGAGTCCGTCCTGACCATTCGCCGCTCCGCGGACCAGGCGATCGGTGGAGTTGAGGACGTCGCGGGTGATGGTGACGGGGGCCAGGAAGAACGCCCCCAGGAGGTCCCCAGCGACCAGGGCCAGGTCGGGCGGGTCGCCTGCGCCGCCAGATCCGATGACGATCGCGTGACCCAGCTTCGCGAAGAACGCCATGGTCTTGGCGCCCGCGAAGCGGAGCGTGGTCGTAGTACTCTCCGCCGTGTCGTTCCAGTACGTCTCGGCCTCGATTGTGGCGATGGCAAGGCTGGACTCGGCGACGGTTCCAGGCTCCTGCTGCATCTCGGAGTACCGAGCGCGTGCAAAGGAGGGCAGATAGTCCCGGGCCGTACGCGAGTCAATGGCCTGGTAGTACCGGGCCACTCGCGGGGCAGACATGGCGCCCGTCGAAACAATCGGCGACGAGAATTCGCCACTCGCGTCGGCAATGAAGTCCAGCGTCTGCTGGCCATTTCCGAAAGTGGAGAGCGCGGCCTGGGTGAGGTCGAAGATCCGGATCTCGTCAAGGTCAGCGGTGAGGCCCGGACCGATCTGGATGGGGCTGATATCGAGGACCGGCGCACCTGAGACGAACGTGGACTCCAGCGCGTTCTCGATACCTACGTAGATGCGGAAGTTGTCGTACTTGCCCGTGACCAGGCTCCACTCGTCGCGGGGGATAGGGAGCGAGGACGTAATGAAGTTGGGCCCGGTGGGAGTGTTGATGGTGAAGCGGGCTCTCAGTTCCCCGCTCACTTCAACCAGTTCGAGGGCAAATCCGTCGCCCTTCTTGATCAGGACTCCAGCACCGGCGGAGCCGGAGTTGATGCCGCTTCCGGCGGGCGGTGGCTTGACCGCCGTCTGCACCATGAACGCGCCGGAGAACACGAACTCGGCATCGTGTTCGACCGTGATTCCGCTGGATTCAGTCGCGTTGATTCCAGACGCGCCGAACGAGAAGGCTCCCTGCTTGTAGCCGTCCTGAGTCAGAGTGACGCCCTCGGTGGCCTGCCCGTCATGGAGGCCGGTCGCATCGGGAATTGTGGTGCCTTCCTTCTCGTCCCCGGTGAAGTGGACAATCGGAGCGACATTGGGGCCTCGGTTGGAGCCAAGCCGGACGGTGACGCTTTCTCCGGGGACCAGGCCAAACACTTGATAGGTCGCGGTGGCTTTGACGGGTACCTGCTCAAACGTGCCGTCGGCTTTCTCGAACGGAACGCTCTGGTCCCCTTGGATGTCTCCGGCGATAACCGCGGGGGATATCGCAACATGCCGGGGCTCGCCCGCTCCTTGCATCATCATGGTGCTCGCCGCGTTGAGGCTGGCGGTTCGGACTCCCGGTCTGGAGGCGTTGTCGGCCACGACCGGGGTACGGGTCCAGGTCATCTTCTGCTGCGCCCGGCCCTGGCCGATCATGGCCACGAAGTCGACCCGCGGGCGCCAGGTGGTTTGGGTCGGATCCCAGTTCGCCCGAGCGACGCCGCCCGTGAGGGGCTGGCTCTCCGTGATGCGGCCGGTGGTCGAGAACCAAGCGATCTTGGCTCCGTTGGCAACCGGGCCCGCCGCGCTGGTGACCTGGATCTCCAGCGGCAAGGCGGTCTTGTTAAAGAAGCTTCGGGTCGAAGGCGCAGTGAGCACAACGCCGAGCGGGGCCTGCTGAACGGTGGTGGTCAGGAGGGCCTCGTCCACATGGACGTTGATCGTCACGGTGCCAGGATTGACG
>JAQBHL010000276.1:0-5412 GCA_032127745.1 Acidobacteriota bacterium | reverse complement strand
GAGCCTTGCCTGCCTCGGGGAAACGCCCGCTTTGAGGTTCGGCCACGTCTCGATTGGACGCCAACCCGTCCCGGAGTTTCAGTCATCGGTGCCCGCTTCTGCCCTCATTTTGTCGGCTCCAATTCCCATTGGACCCCTACCGGCTTTGAGACAACGCTCGCGAAGCGAGCCTCCTCTTTCAGCGTGGGGGAAGGTTGGCTGGTCTGGCCCTCATTCGCTTAAGAAGGCCAGATTTTAGGCCGAGGCCCGCTCGATAGTCCGAATTGCGTCTCTCGCCTCTTTCCCCACGGACCAGTATCCAGGAACGGTTGCCTTTTGCCGCGAGAGCCTGCGAAGCGGCCCTAATGCCCGTACCTCAACGAGCTTGCCCAGAGAGAACGCGGCCCAGAAACGAACCTCTGGGGAAGGATCCTTGAGAGACTCGATCAGGGCGTCTGAAACGACCAAGCTGCGTTTCCCAATGTTCCCCAAGGCCTCGGCGACCTCGCCACGGAGGGCGGAAGAGTTACCCGATTTGAGAATGGAAACAAGGAGCGGAACGGAACGGCGGTCCCGAAGATTGCCCAGAACCCAAGCAATCATTCGCCGGTTCCAGTCGGAGCCCTCCGCCTTAAGAGCTCGGCGAAGTGTGGGAAGTGCTTCTGTTGCACCTAGCGTGTCGAGTGTACGGCCAGCTTCGTTGATGATGTTCGCGTCGGCGTCGTGAAGAAGAGCAGCGACAGCCCCGGGAATCGCGCCACGGTCCCTTAGGCTCTCCACGACACGAAAGGCACTGATCCTTACCTCCGGATCAGCCTGGGAGTTTCGAAGCAGCGAGTGGAGGGTTCGGCGTGAGACGACACCGGCAGTAGACAACCGATCGGCGTCGGCACTGCCGCCCTCCTGCCGACGAAGGCGCTCAAGCGCGCGCGATAGTGCCGTCAATTGGGGAGGCATTCTTTGTCGGACGGCGAGACGGGCTTGCAGTGCTTCAGTCTCAGGCCCTGCATCCCCATGGCCTTGAAGTATCGCTCCCAATTCGCTTTCGCATCGACTTGGGCGAGCTTGCTGGCTGTTCCGCAGTCCTTCGCGACGCCAATGCCGGTCGCCCAGCTCGGATGAGGGCGCGATGGGCTCGGACCGAACTCCTCCACAGCACAGCGCATGTAGCAGACGCAGTTTCGCCTGTCCTTCGGGCATTGTTCCTTTGTGGGCCCTACGGACTCGGGCGTCGGTTGCGCATCGCCCTGGGTGGCGGCAGCAGCGGCGGCGGCGATTCCACGAATGACCAACTTCGCGGCATACCGCAGGAGGAATCCCATGCCCGCGAACTCTCCAGAGGGATCCACATAGAGCGCCGGGTTCTGCTGCGCATACTGGTAGAAATTCGGCCCCTCCTCAAACCCAATCGGATCCTCGCTGAGGAAACGTCCTTGGCTCTGGTCGTACCAACGAGCTCGATAGAAGTTCAGTCGGGACGGTCCGTCCCATTCCCGGGCCGTGAAGCCATAGAGTGACGGCGTTCCTGTTTGAACGTTCCCCCAGGCGTCATACGTGACCGTGTCCGTGACCATTGCGCTGGAATCCGTGTGGTGCACGATCGAGCCGAGCGCGTCGGCGTGAAGGTAGGCCATCGCGCCCGAGGTTGCAATCTCCTGCGCCAATGGCTCGTCAATGGCAAGCCCGTGAATGAACCTCGTCGTCGTGGTTGCGGGGCCGACTACGACATCCTGGCGCAAGACGTCTTCCTGGTCGAAAGTCCACACGGTTGTCGTTGCGCCTGAGATCCGCTCGACCCGCCTTCCGATGGGGTCATATGAGTACGTCGCTTGAGTGACGGCATTCTTCGTAACAGCCGTCAGTTGGTGGATTGCGTTGAAGCTGTAGCCCCAAACATCCGCGCCGTCTGTCTTCGCCGAGAGGTTCCCGTTGGCGTCATAGGTGTAGCTGGACGGCACCCCGATCACGTTGACGGAGTACACCTTCGTCGCGACGTTGCCGCTGCCATCTTGCGCTTGGATGGTCACGTTGTTCGCGCCGGCCGGGAGATCGAGCGTGGCCTCGAAGACGTTCCCTGCCAGCATCCGCGCGGGTTGACCGTTGATGGTCGGCGCGCTAAACGTTGCGATGCCCGGTTCGTCGAGCGTCCCTCTCCACAACATCTTCCCGCCGCCTGTGGCCCCGGTCAGCTGATTCTTCTCGTTGTAGCTCGATGTCGTGGCCTCCGAATCCTTCTGAGCGCTGGTTCGGTTTCCGACGGCGTCATAGTTCCAGGTCCATTGGTTCGGGGGAGTTGCGCCGGGGTTAGTTCTGTCGGTTCTGGTCAGGCGGTAGAGGGGGTCGTACCCATAGTCCTCCGTGTAGTCGAGGGTGGACTTCTGCGTCCGGTTGCCCGCGGCGTCGTAGGTGTAGCCGAAGTTCGTGATGGGCGTGCTGGTGGACGTCTTCGTGGCAGCGAGGTTGGTGAGGCGGTTCAGGTTGTCATACGTATAACTCGTATTGACACCGTTTGGATACGTCATGCTGGTTCTTCGGTTGGCGTTGTCGTAGGCGAACCCGAAGACGTTCGTGCCCCGGGTGATGGAGGTGAGGCGCGAGGCGTCGTCGTAGGCGTAGGTGACGAACAACGTCCCATCCAGGCTCACCGACAGGCGGTTGCCGTCGTCGTCATACGTGTACGCCACCGTGCTCGCATTCTTCGCGCTCTGCTCGCTCAAGAGTTCTCCGGCCAGATTGTACGCCCACCCCAGCGTATCCGTTCCATTCTGGGCCGTCAGCATCCTTCCCGTGGCGATGTCGTAGGCATAGCTAAAAGCAGGTGTTCCGTCCGAGAACGTCTTTCCGGTCAGCCGTCCGAGGTCGTCATAGGCGTAGGTCGTCGTCGTTCCCTTCCTGTCCATCATCGCGTTCAGCCGGCCTCTGGAGTCGTAGGTGAACGTCTCGTAGGCTCCTCCGGGGTAGATCGTCTTCTTCACCCGGTAGAATCCGTCATACTCGAAGCTCGTCTTCTGACCCTTCGCGTCCGTGAGGGTGAGAAGATTCCCCATCAGGTCATAGCCGTACCGCGTGGCCTGGTTCAGCGGGTCCAGGACCGTGATCAGCCTTCCAAAGTCGTCGTAGATGTAGCGGGTGACCCGGCCCAGCGGGTCCTTCACCGTCTCCCGCCGCCCCGACTTGTCGTACGTGAAGTCCGTGTGCGTTCCGTCGTGGTTCGTCGCCCTGGTCACTCGCCCGCGGATGTCGTACGCCGTCGTGGTGGTGTGGCCGAGGGAATCCGTCACCGTTGTCCGCCGCCCGAGCGCGTCATATGCAAAAGTGGTGCTGTGGCCCAGAGGATCGGTCACGCTCGTCAAGTCCCCGGTGGTGGCGCTGTAGGCCATGGTCGTGGCCTTGCCCCGCGGATCGGTGATGGTCGCCGGCCGGCCGCTTGTCGCGTGGTAGGCGATCCCGGTCGTGCGCGTGGTGGATGCGGTCACGCTCTGTGTGATCGAGGTCGGCCCCGACGCACCCTGGATGTAGGTAGTCACGGCGCCATCAGGCCCCGTTCGCGTCAGCATGCGACCCTGCGCGTCGTACGTGTAGGTCGTAACCTGGTTCAGAGGATCGGTTTCGGAAAGGCGCGTGTGAAGAACCGTGTCATAGGTGTAGCTCCAGGTTTTGCCAGCCGCGTCCTTGCGGGTCAGGATGTTCCCATTATCATCGTATGTCCACTCCTGCACGTCCCCGGCACCGCCACCGCACTCGCTGCAGGCCCCGGTGATCCTCGCCACCAGGAACCTTCCCGCGACCGGTATGAAATCGTATGTCGTCACATTTCCGAGCGCGTCGGTAACCGTGGTGGAAGCGTTGCCATAGGCGGTAGGGGCGCTGCCGTATGTGAACGTGTACTTCTGCTGCCCTTGGTCAACCTCGGAGGTCGTCGCTCTCCCGAGAGAGTCGTAGTCGTGGCGTTCGAGCATCCGACCACCGAGGTCACCGACGAAGATCAGCCGGCCGGCATCGTCATACCCGAAGGTGTAGCCCGTACCGTCCGGGTACGTGACGCCCTCTAGGCGAGCTCCCAAGTCGTACCTGTAGCTGGCAAGGAGCGTTCCTGCCCCATCCTCGACCCGCGTGAGCTGAGCCCCCGAGTAGGTGAAGGCAAGACTCCTGCCAAGGCGCACGATCGATGCCACAAGACCGAGTCCGTTCCTCGTATAGGTAGTCTCGACACCCGCGGTATCGGTGCTCGACGAAAGCCGTCCCACGCTGGTGAACACATCTTCACCCCCGGCTGCGTGCTTGCGCTTGAAGCCGCCGCTGGGTACGGCTTCGATCCAGGTCAAGGGATCCGGGGGGTACCTGCCTTCGTAGATTCCATCCGCGTTGCTGTCGACGAAGTATGCGGGGGCGCCGCTCGCATCACGCGCCTCGATGACGCCGGATTCTGGGAACGAAAGCCGTGCTTCCATCGTAGTGTTCCACCCCGCTCCGAGGCTTCCGTGCCGGCCGCTCGTGAGCCGCTCAGAGCTATAGAAACGGCCAAACACCAGATCGCCCGCTGACGCGTCCATCTGCTGAAAGTACATCTCACCGGTGGTGACACAAACGGGCTCGCCCTTGGCGTTTGGGGGAGCTGGCGGGGCCTGGCAGGTGTTGGGCACCTCATAGTAGGGGGCCATGGCGACCAAGAGCACAAGAGGGTTCTTGTTGCTCGACGTGGTTGCAGTGACTCCCGGACCGAAGTTCTGGGGGTTCACCGAAAAGACGGCGGTCCGCTCACCCTTATCGCCCACCTGAAGCAGGAACTGACTCCAGTTGTTAACTGCACTATAGGACGGTAGTTGGAGCGTCCCATCGGATTCGGTCGACCAGTTGCTTCCGCTGCCCGGCTGATCGACCCAACGGAGGCCCACCTGATAAGGAGGGGCGTCTTGAGGGATCCGGCTGACCTGTGCGTGAAAGCTCCCATGGTTGGAGTAGACCGTGATCGTCGCTCCGCCGGTGCAAGTGACGGTGCAGCCCCCGTCGCCCGTCCCCGACTGCGAGCAGCTCGCCCCCTCCTTTTGCTCAGTCACGAAATAGTCGTTGCCGCCAGCCACGAAGGTGAAGTGCTGCGTCACGCCGTTGCCGATCGCGCCAACCAGCGGATATTGCGTGGTTCCAATCGCGATGGAGGCATTCTGCCACCTGGCGCCATCACGATTGATCCCGAACGGGACCGACGATGTGATCGAGCCATCGCCTACCTCGACCGTGATCGGCACGGACAGCGTTGATCCGGGACCCGGACATCCCTGGGCTCGGGCGGTCTCTGCGGAAAGGCTAACGGAAAGCCCTGTGGCTAGAGCAAGGAGTTGTGCAAGGAGTTTTGTATTGATCATCGTGTTTCGCATTTGGAAGTAGCCCTCCGTGTTACGAGATTGGTATCGCGGAGATGGGACGAGAGAGGGT
>JAQBHL010000275.1:0-10057 GCA_032127745.1 Acidobacteriota bacterium | reverse complement strand
GGATTGCATCGTCGGGGCTCGGAACCTTTCCCGGGTGCCGGACGTCAAACCGGGCAAGGAGAGAACCATGTCCCGACCACTGCAGGACTTGCGCCACGCGGTCCGAGGCTTGAGGCGCAAACGCTTCGTGAGCGGCCTGGCTATCCTGGCCTTCGCGCTGGGTATCGGCGTCACCACCGCCGTCTTCAGCATTTTCAACAGCGTCACTCTCACCCCGCTGCCCTTCCCGGAGTCCGATCGGATCGGCTCCGTCTATGACGTTCAACCCGCCTGCGACACCTGCCCCGCCTCGTTCCCGAAGTATCACGATTGGAAATCACGCAACGAGGTCTTCGCCGCCATCGGCGGATCCAGTCCCGAGAGGCTGATCCTCACCGGTGACGGGTCTCCGGAGCGCGTGAACGCGATGTCGACCACCGCCTCGCTGGTCGACGTGTTCGGAGTCCGCCCCCTGCTTGGGCGGTGGTACACGGAGGCCGAAGACCAGCCCGGCGGGCCGAAAGTGGTGGTTCTCTCCTACGGATTCTGGCAATCTCATTTCGCATCCGATCCATCGATCCTGGGCAAGCCATTGCGCTTCGACGGAGACACCTACGAAGTCATCGGGGTGATGCCCCGCGATTTCACCCACCGTCGCGCGGAGGTCTACGTACCCCTTCAGCGAGCCATCGATCCGGCCACTCGGGGAACCCACTTCCTGGCCACCTTCGCCCGGCTCAAGCCGGGCGTGAGCGTCACCCAGGCTGCAACGGCCATGCAGACCCTCGGGGTCGCCCTGGCCAGGGAGTTTGGACACAACCACGGCATCGACGTGAAGTCCTACTATGAGGTGGTCGTCGGCGATGTGAAGACCCCGCTCAGATTCCTGCTGGGTGCGGTGTTCCTGGTGCTCATGATCGCCTGCTCGAATGTCGCGAACCTCCTCCTCGCCGCCCGCTCCAGATTCGGAAGCGGCCTGGTGGTGGCCGAAATTGCACTGGCCTTCGCCCTTCTGGTTGGCGCCGGCCTTCTGGTGAAGAACCTCTCCTTGCTTCAGAGCCGCGAAACCGGAGTGCGCACCGCAGGGGCGATCGCCTTCGACGTCGCTCCCGCCGGAGCCCGCTACGAATCCGATGCGCAGGTTCGCGCTTTCTATCGCGACCTCTACCAGCGCCTCACCACCATTCCCGGCGTCCAGGAGGTCGGCCTCATCAGCCACCTGCCCATGCGCGCCTACGGCATGAACGGAGAGGTGAGCATCGAAGGCGAGGCCCCGTGGGACGCGAAAGACGCGCCGCTGGTGGAATACCGTTTCATGCTGGGTGAGTATCTGAAGAGCCTGGAAATCCCGGTTCTCAAGGGTCGCGGGCTGGATGAGCGGGACCGCGAGGGAACCCGCACCGTACTCATCAACCAGACCATGGCCGACAAGTTCTGGCCCGGCCAGGATCCGATCGGTAAGAGGTTCGGACCGGCGTAGCATCGTCGTCCATGACCATGACCCCGCTTCTGCTGTTCGTTCTGTTCGCCGCGCTGCCCCAGCCTGCAACCCTGACCGCGGAAGAGACCGCCCTGGCCGCTTTTGTCGATGCGGATAACGACCGGGCCCTGGCCCTGCTCGAACGCGTCGTGAACATCAACAGCGGCACCATGAACGTCGCCGGGGTTCGCGAAGTGGGCGCGGTATTCCGAGCCGAGTTCGACGGTCTGGGCTTCACGACGGAGTGGATGGACGGCACGCCCTTCGAACGAGGCGGGCACCTGGTCGCGGACCATCCGGGTCCGGGGCCGCGCCTCCTGCTGATCGGTCACCTCGACACGGTGTTCGAGCCGGACAGCCCCTTCCAGAAGTTCGAGCGCATCAGCGCCACCGCCGCCCGGGGACCGGGCATCACCGACATGAAGGGCGGCGACGTGGCCATGCTCCAGGCGCTCAGGGCCCTGCAGTCGGTCGGGACGCTCAAGTCCATGAACATCGTAGTGGTCATGACCGGTGATGAAGAGGCCGCGGGCCGGCCCCTTTCCGCCTCCCGCGCGGCGTTGGTTGCGGCCGCGCAGGGCGCCCAGGCGGCCATCGGATTCGAAGATGGCGACGGCGACCCGAAGACCGCGGTCATCGGTCGGCGCGGGACGACGAACTGGGAGTTGCGGGTGAAGGGCAAGCCCGCGCACTCGTCGCAGATCTTCAATGAAGAGAACGGCTATGGCGCGGTGTTCGAATCCGCGCGCATCCTCAACGGCTTCCGCGAGACCCTGGCCGGACAGCCCCACCTGACCTTCAATCCCGGCGTGATCGTGGGCGGCACGTCGGTCGACTATGACCAGGCGGCCTCGCGGGGCGCAGGGTTCGGCAAGAGCAACGTGATCGCGGAGCACACCGTGGTCACGGGCGACCTCCGTGCCCTTTCCCCGGAACAGTTCGCAGCCGCGAAGCAGTCGATGCGGGACATCGTGGCCGCGTCCCTGCCTCGAACCAGCGCGACCCTGACCTTCGACGACGGGTACCCGCCGCTCGCCCCAACCGCCGGCAATGAACGGCTGCTGGCTTTGTACCGCCGCGCGAGCCTGGATGTGGGCGCCGGCCCGGTGGCGGCCGTCGACCCCGACAAAGCGGGAGCGGCCGATGTGTCCTTCGTGGCCGGATGGGTCCCCATGATCCTCGACGGGGTGGGACTGATGGGGGCCGGGGGTCACACCGTCCATGAAACCGCCGATCTTCGCACCCTGCCGTCGATGGCCAAACGCGCGGCCGTGCTGCTCGCTCGCCTGCAGCATGACGGGGTGAGGTAGCCCGCTCGGCCTCGTTGCTAGACTCGACCCCCCAACTTCCCCGCCTTGGAGGCATGGCCATGAGATTCCAGAGTCTTTCCCTCTTCACCGGCCTCGTCGTGCTCGCATCGGCGGCGGCGAGCTCATCACAGACGACGGATATGAACCGCAAACCTGAAGCGACCGCAGCCGCAAGCAATGTGCTCCTGGCCGAATGGATCGGGCCCTATGGCGGCGTCCCGGCGTTCGACCAGATGGATCTGGCCGCCCTCAGACCGGCGCTCGAGACGGGGATGGCCCGAAGCCTCGCGGAGATCGACGCGATCGCCTTGAATCCCGAGCCGCCCACCTTCAAGAACACCATCGTGGCCATGGAGCGAGGGGGGCGCGAGCTCGACCGCGTCTTCACCTACTGGGGTCTGTGGAGCGGGAACCTCTCGACTCCGGAGTTCCGCGAGATCGAGCGGGAGATGGCGCCGAAGCTGTCCGAGTTCCGCTCGAAGATCACCCAGAACACGGCGCTCTTCGCGCGGGTGAAGGCGGTTTACGAGAGCCCGGAGAAGACCTCGCTCCGACCCGACGAGCAGCGGCTGGTCTGGCTCGTGTACGACGGCTTCGCCAGCAACGGCGCCACCCTCTCGGGGGCGGCGAAGGACCGCTACGCGGAGATCAACAAGCGCCTGGCCGTCCTCCACACGAATTTCGCCAACAACGTCCTGGCCGATGAGGAGGGATACGTCCTCTACATCAACAAGGACCAGGTCGGCGGCCTGCCCGATTCGTTCATTCAGGCGGCCGCCGCCGCCGCAAAGGAGCGGAAGCACGAGGGTGAGTACGCGATCACGAACACCCGATCCTCCATGGATCCGTTCCTGACCTTCTCGACCGAACGCGATCTGCGCGAGAAGGTGTGGCGGACCTACTACTCCCGGGGCGACAACCGCGACCAGCACGACAACAACGCCCTGATCGCCGAAATCCTGCAGCTCCGCAACGAACGCGTTCACCTCCTCGGTTTCTCCAACTACGCGACCTGGCGGCTCCAGAACCGCATGGCCAAGACTCCCGAACGAGCGCTCGACCTGCTCGAAGCGGTCTGGCCGGCCGCCCTCGCCCGGGTGAAGGAAGAAGTCGCCGACATGCAGGCCATCGCGAACCTGGAAGGAAAGGCCGTCACCATCGAGCCCTGGGACTATCGCTACTACGCGGAGAAGGTCCGCAAGGCGAAGTACGACCTGGACTCGAACGAGGTGAAGCAGTACCTCCAGCTCGACAAGCTGCGCGAGGCCATGTTCTTCGTGGCCGGACGACTCTTCAACTTCAACTTCACGCCCGTGCCCGCCTCCAGGGTGCCGGTCTTCCAGGAAGACGTGAGGGTCTGGGAAGTGACGGATGCGACCTCGGGCGCTCATGTCGGCCTGTGGTACCTCGATCCCTACGCCCGCCCGGGAAAGCGTTCGGGCGCCTGGGCCACCACGTATCGCAGCCATGAGACCTTCGACGGCAGGAAGACCGTTCTCGGCGCCAACAACTCGAACTTCATCAAGGGACCTCCGGGCCAGCCCGTCCTCGTCTCCTGGACCGACGCCCAGACCTTCTTCCACGAGTTCGGCCACGCCCTTCACTACTTCTCTTCGAATGTCGCCTACCCGACGCTGAACAGCGGCGTCCGCGACTACACCGAGTTCCAGTCGCAGCTCCTCGAGCGGTGGCTCATGACCGACGAGGTCATCAACGGCTTCCTGGTCCACCATCAGACCGGCAAGCCCATGCCCCAGGGCCTGGTCGAGAAGATCCGCAAGGCCGCCGCCTTCAATCAGGGCTTCGACACCACCGAGTATCTGGCCTGCTCGATCATGGACATGAAGTACCACATGATGGATCCCAAGGGCCTCGATCCCCGCGCCTTCGAGCGCGAGGAACTCGCGCGGATGGGCATGCCGAGGGAGATTCCGATGCGCCACCGGAGCACCCAGTTCGGGCACATCTTCTCCGGCGAGGGGTATGCGGCGGGCTACTACGGGTACATGTGGGCTGACGTTCTCACCGCCGACGCGGCCGAGGCCTTCGCATCGGCTCCCGGCGGTTTCTACGACAAGGCCCTGGCGAGAAGGCTCGTGGACAATCTGTTCGCGGTTCGGAACGCCGTGGACCCGGCCGACGCCTACCGCACCTTCCGCGGAGGCGACGCGAAGATCGACGCCCTCATGCGTGACCGCGGGTTCCCGGTGCCCCAGAAGTAGCCCGAGCACCGATTCTCGACCGTCCAGAATCACGCCACCTCGGCTGTCCCATCAAGGGGACACCGGTCGTGACCACCGCGACAAATCGAGTGAAATCGCCGGAAAGACGCGAAGCTGGGGTTGGCAAGGATGTTGCCTATGAGTAGCTGAGGGTTCAATCCGGACCCCGGACTGGAGGGATTGGCCATGAGAATCAACAAAGCACTCGTTCCTGTTGCCGCGCTGGCCATGGCGCTCGGCTCGTTTTCCGCGGAGGCGGCGCAGCAGCAAACCCGGAAGTCCGCCAGTCAAGGCGGTCAGCGTGCGAATCAAGGCGCACAGCGCGCGGATCGAAGCGGCACCCGCGCGGCCCAGAGTCAGCGGCAGGACCGCGGCCGCGCCCAAAGCCAGGCCCGGCAGCGCGAAAACCGAGCCACCACCAGCCGTGACTCCGCGGCCCGTACCAGCCGGCCCAATCCAGGGGTGGCCGGGCGGAGTCAGGGCGTCGAGCGCCGCGATTCCGCGCCCCGAGACAACCAACGGAATCAGGGCGTCAACCGGGGGAATCAGGGCGTCGCTCGTCGCGGTGCTCCCGCGGTTGGGAGAAGCCGGGGTTCGGCCACTACGCGAAACTACGACCGCGGACGGTCGGTCGATCGTGGCTACAGTTCTCGCTACTACGCCCCGCACGTCCTTCCGCGCCACTACGCCCCGCGCCGTTACCACGGCTCGGGCGGCCTCCTCAGCATCTACTTCGGCCTCGGTTCGGGCTACCGATATGGATCGCCCTACTACGGGCGGGTCTACGGATACCGCAACCAGTCGATCGCCTACGGCTCCTACCGCTACTACGGCGACCTCCGACTCAAAGTGAACCCCCGGGACGCCGCGGTCTATGTCGATGGCTACTACGCCGGGATCGTGGACAACTTCGACGGCTTCTTCCAGCGGCTGACCCTGGAGGCAGGACCTCACACGATCGAGATCGAGGCGCCGGGCCTCGAATCGCAGGTCTTCGACGTCTACGTCGACCCGTCCCGCACCATCGACCTGCACGCCGACCTGCTGCGATAGGTTCGCCGGACCGCTACGGAACACAGGCCGGCCTCGCCCACGTGCGAGGCCGGCATCGTTTCCCGTCCCCGTCCGCCATCTAATCGCCAACGGGCCTCGTGAGAGGACCAGCCACGGGGGCGAATATCCTCTCCCTGGTGAACGTCATCCTCCTCGAGCCTCACGAAGTTGACGCCGAGGGCCAGGTGCGGCTGTCCGGCCGGCGGGCCGAGCATCTGTTGAACGTTCTTCGGGTCACGGCGGGACAGACCGTGCGGGTCGGCGTCTTGGAAGGCCCTCTCGGCCTGGCCACCGTCGGCTCCATCGCCGGAGCGGAGATCCACCTCAACTGCTCCCTGGATTCATCTCCTCCGCCCCGTGCGCGTGTCGATCTGCTCCTCGCCCTGCCCCGGCCCAAAGTAATGCGGCGTCTGTGGGCGCAGCTCGCCGCTCTCGGGACCGACCGCATCATTCTGACCAACGCGGAGAGGGTGGAGCGCCCCTACTTCGACACCCACGTGCTCCAGCCCGACTGCTATCGCCCCCTGCTCATCGAAGGCCTCCAGCAGGCAGGGGATACGCGTCTCCCGGCCGTCTCCATCCATCGCCGACTCAAGGTGCTGATCGAGGACGATCTCGATACCCTGAGCGACGCCGGATTTCGTCTGGCGGCCGATCCCGCGGCCACCGCGTCCGTGAGCGAGGGGTTGAGCGAAGGGCTCGGCTCGGACCTCCAAGCGCGCGTTCTGCTCGCGGTCGGACCGGAGGGCGGCTGGAACGCGTTCGAACTCGCAATGCTCGAGGCCCACGGCTTCCACCGTGTCGGCATTGGGCCTCGTACGCTTCGCACCGACACCGCCTGCCTGGCCCTCTTGGCCCTCGTCCACGACGCGATGTCCACGAAGGCGTGACCGCGGGCGACGCGGGGCCGGGCGCTGATGGGGTTCGCGACGACGGGGACGCCTCGTGGGTCACTGCCGGCGGCCAGGACTTCGGAACCGCGGATTACCGCGTGACCGTTTGCGGGAAACCCACGGGCCACCACGAAGATGCCCGCGTGAGCGGGATCGCGCGATTCGGAGCGATCCCAACCGCGATGCCCGGCGTGAGCGGCCGCTTACTTCTGGCCGAGCAGTTTGCTGAGCCACCCGCCGGAGCCGCCCGTGGGCTTCGTGGCCTCGCGGCACTGGCAACGGTCGGCTTTCGGGACTCCCGCGAGCACCTGCTCGACGTGGGCGCCGCAACCGGAGAAAGTCGGCTTGCCGCAATGACGACACGTCACGCGTCTGCACATGGGGAAAAACCTATCATGTCGTCGCGCTCACCGCGATTCGAAGTCCCCATGACCCGGAACGCCTCCCACCTGGTGGTGAAGAACAAGGGTCGACCGCGGGAGCCAGGCGGTCACGGACCGCGAGTCGTGAGTCGCGGATTCCTGAGTCCGCCTCAGCGATCGGATGACGAACCGAGCGTGAGCAGGCGCGCCACCTCGTCGGCGCCGACTAACCCGGCATCCCGGCAGGCTCCCGGCCGCGAGACTCAGGGCTGCCGAGACGCCTGCCCAAAAGCCGACCGATCACGGGGCCTGGCGCGGCCGTTCGCGACCGCGCCAGGAACCGCTCCGCCAGACCGATTACTGCTTGGGTGCGTACTCCGCCTGCAGTTTCTCGAGCAGCGGCTCAAGACCAGAGGCATCGCCCGCGTAGCGCGTGGCGTAGACCGTCTGCAGGCTCGCAAGAACCTGGTCCCGGGTATCGGCGGCGACGTTGCGCGCCCGGGCCAGGGCCACGAAGCGGGCCCAGGCGTCGATCAGGGGGTCGGCGGTGGCATACACCTGGTCCAGAGCCGCTTTCACCTCGGCGGACGGCTCGGCCACCTGGCGATCGGCTTCGGGGAACGCCTGATAGGCCGCCACGGCCGTGCCGTAAGGGTCGCGATGCAGCGAGGCGAGGGAAAGCAGGTTGTTGGCCACGATGCCGAGGTTGCCGGGATCAGCGGCCGAGGACTTCGTGTAGAGGGCGATCGCCTCTTCGCTCTTCTTGGCGTTGTTGGCGACCATAGCCTGGATCTGGTACAGCAGGGCCAGCGAGGCGTTCTTGTTGAAACTGCCACCCTCAATCGTCTTGCCCGCCTCGATCAGCTTGATGCCGCCGGCGGCGAACTCGACCGCTTCATTGGCATGCGCGTAGCTCGCCGGCGAGGCCGCCAGTTCCAGGCGCCGCAGATTGAAGGCCAGGCTGTACCAGACTCCGAGATTCTCGGGGTCATCCGCGAGGATGGCACGGCCCACCTTGATCATCTCGTCCGTATTCTTTGCCTGCGCCGCGGCGCCGAAGGCCTGCAGGCGAGGTCCGAGCAGCCAACCCTTCAGGTAGGCCGCATACTGGCCGTTTGGGAACTTGGCGAGATAGGCCTGCGCCGACTCGATCGCCTTGTCCTGCATGCTTTGCGAGTTGGCCGCGTACCAGACCTGGTACAAGACCGTCTCCTCCGCGCTGGCCTCCTGGGCCGGTGCGGGCGGCGCGGAGACGAGACACACCGCCACCATAAGGGCGAATCGGCCGAACGACTGGAACAACTTCATCAGTGGATTTCCTCCTGCTTCTTGAATCCGGGGGGCCGCTGCGGGTAGTCCGCTGGCCGCAGGATCGTGAAAGACGGTGATTATCTCCGACCCTGGCCTGTTCTTGCAACGCGCCGGCACGGGATCACCGTGACGAATCCCCCGCCGGGCGCGGCGGGTCGGCGGGCAAACGGTCAACCAAGGCGTTTCCGGCGCCACATGAAACTAGTGTGCTGCCTCGTAAGTACGTGGCACATGCGGGTGTCGAGGCGCCCGGAGCGCAAGGCGCCGAGGAGGCCGCATATCCAGCATATGCAAGGAGCGCGAAGCCGGCCCTCGGGGCACGAGCAACGCGGCGATCCGGGATGCATCGGCGCTCCCAGGTGACGCGTACTTGCGAGGCCGGACACTAGAATGCCCGAACCAAAAAGCGCAACAAGACAAGGAGCCGCAATGTCACATCACCTCCCCATCCACCGCCAGGATTCCCGTTCCAAGGGCCGCCTCGGCCGGACTTTCATCGTGGCTTCCCTTCTCTCGGCTCTTGGTGGCGGTTTCGTCCTGGCGGAGGAGCCGCAGGTGCGCCTCAATGGCGCGATCGACAAGCTGGCGCGAGGCGAATCGATCGCCGGCGCCATCATGTACGACTTCTCGTTGTTCGCGGCCCGTCAGTTCGCCACCTCCGACCTCGACTTCATCATCCTGGACATGGAGCATCAGGCCATGGATTTCGAGCGGCTGCAGGTCTTTCTGCTCGGGATGACGGACAAGGCGGCCATCGCCAGGCAGGGAAACCTGTCCGTCCGGGTTCCCGCTCTCGTCCGCATTCCCACCTATGGGCGAAGCTTCGACGAGTCCATCGTCAAGCAGGTGCTCGACCTCGGGGCCTTCGGCATCATGTTTCCCGCGATCGAAACAAAGGAGCAGGCGCTGCACGCGGTCCGGTCGGCCCGCTACCCGCCGCGCCAGGGGGCGGAGCACCCTGAGCCTCGCGGCATGCGCGGCAATGGCAACATGCCGGCGGCCTGGTTCTGGGGCCTGTCCAGGCCGGAATACACCCGCCGCGCCGACGCCTGGCCGGTCGACCCCGCAGGGGAACTCCTGCTGATGCTGCAGGTCGAGACGATGGAGGGGGTGCGGAACGTGGACGAGATCCTCTCGGTTCCGGGAATTGGCGTGCTGTTCGTCGGACCCAATGACCTCTCCTATTCGCTCGGGGTGCCGAGCGGCGCCCCCGAGCACGAAGCCGCAATTCAGACCATCCTCAGCGCCTGCAAGGCCCACGGCGTGCCCTGCGCCATCACCGTCAACGCTGGGGACGTGGTGAAGCGGCTGAAGGAGGGATTCCGGGTGGTATCGCTGGGTACCGGAGGGCTGCAGGTGCAGATGGAGGATGCCCTGCGCGCAGCTCGGGGCGAGATGAAGCGCTGAGTACGCCCCAGAAACCGCGCGCTGAAGCAGGGGGATGCGG
>JAQBHL010000274.1:0-3620 GCA_032127745.1 Acidobacteriota bacterium | reverse complement strand
GCCGAACGGCGAAGGTGTGGCGGTTATGCCGGGCGCGGCATAACCGCCATTGTGCCGGGTCCCGGATTATGCCGGGTTCTGCGTTTCGAGCGCACCCTACGTGGCTCTCGGCTTGAGTAGCTCGGCATAATCCGCTTGGCTTCTCCGTCCGGCTTGACGGCCGGAAAAGGAGAAGACTATGACAGGCGACGTTCATTCGTGTCGGCTCGCCGGAGAGCGCTGGCGGGACGCCCCCCTGACCTTACTCGTCGATCCGTTCGCGAAGCGCCTCCAGGGGTTGGGGTACGCAAGATCTACGAGTCAGGAAAAGCTTCGCGTTGTAGGGATTTTCGGGCGTTGGCTGCAGCGACGAGATCTCCTGGTGGCTGAAGTAGACGAGCAAAGAATCGTCGAGTTTCTCGGACGACATGCTCGTCGTGGTCGGGGTGATGCAACGACGTTGCGTGACCTGCTGGAGACGCTCCGGGAGGATGGAGTTGTTTGCCGTCCGACGCCGGATGTGGACGAGACGCAGCTGCAGCGGCTCGAGGGCGAGTTCGGACGGTATCTCAGCGTGGAACGTGGGCTCACTCAGGCGACGCTGACAAACAGCTTGCCCTTCGTTCGGAGCTTTCTCACTCATCGCTTTGGTACGCGCCCCATCGTAATAGATGACGTGCGTCCTCCGGATGTGACGCGCTTTCTCTTGCGGAAGCTGCAAACGGTTGGTCCCAGCCGGGCGAAGTTGATGGTGGGCGCCCTCCGTTCCTTCTTTCGGTTCCTTCGTTGGCGTGGGGACATTGCCATCGATCTCGCATCGTCCGTGCCCAAAGTGGCGGACTGGCGCTTGTCGGCCTTGCCTAAGTCCCTGGAGGCCGACGAGGTGGAACGACTCATCAGTTCCTGCCGCCGCGAAACGGTCACGGGGCAGCGAGACTACACGCTCCTGCTTTTGTTGGCGCGACTCGGCCTTCGGGCGGGGGAGGTTGTCGCCATGACGCTCGACGACATCGACTGGGAGGCGGGAGCGCTGACGGTGCGGGGGAAGGGCGGTCGAAAGGATCGGCTGCCAATTCCACGGGATGTGGGCCAGGCCATGGCGACCTACCTACGTCAGGGACGGCCAAAGGACTGCTCCACCCGTCGCTTCTTCGTCCGGAGAAAGGCACCTCGTCGTGGCTTCGCCAGCTCCGTGGCGGTCTGCACCATCGTCCGCCGGGCGCTCGAACGCGCCGACATCGCATCGCCGCGCAAAGGTGCTCACCTGCTTCGACATTCTCTGGCCACTGAGATGCTCCGCAAGGGTGGATCGCTCGCCGAGATCGGACAAGTGCTGCGGCATCGCTCGGTGGACACGACGGCCATTTACGCGAAGGTTGATCTGGTTGCCTTGAGAGCCCTGGCGCGGCCCTGGCCCTCGGGAGGAAAGGCATGACCGCTCTGTTGAAGGCCGTGGACGACTACCTCGGCCTCCGGCGACGGCTCGGGTACAAGCTGAAAGGCCCGAGCACCCACCTGCACGACTTCGTCGCGTTCCTTGAACGGCAAGGGACGTCTCACATCACCACGGACCTGGCCCTTCGTTGGGCGATGAAGCCCGCCAGCGTCCAGCCCGCCCACTGGGCCACGCGTCTCCGCTCCGTGAGGCTCTTCGCTCAGCACCACAGCGCGTCGGACCCCTCCACCGAGGTCCCGCCCCTGGGGCTTCTCCCGCACCGGCCTCGCCGCAAGCTGCCGCACATCTACAGCCTCGCCGAAATCAGACAGCTGATGGCGGCGACAAGAAATCTTCACTCCACGACGGGCCTGCGCCCGTGGACCTACTCGACGCTACTCGGTCTCCTCGCAGTCGCGGGGCTCCGGGTCAGTGAAGCCCTTGGCTTGAATCAAGAGGACGTGGATCTCAGCCAAGGCATACTCACGATTCGAAAGACTAAATTCAACAAGACACGCCTCGTACCGCTGCACACGAGCACCCGGGACGCGCTGCGGCGCTACGCGCGCCGTCGCGACAGGGTCCACCCGAGGCCGAAGACGCCGAGCTTCTTCGTCTCGGAGTGGGCCACGCGATTGGAGCATTCCTGCGTGACCCGCACGTTCCACCAGCTGTCGCGCTCGGTGGGGCTGCGTGGGCCCGACGACCATCACGGACCACGCCTGCACGATTTCCGCCATGCATTCGCCGTCGAGACGGTGCTGCGGTGGTACCGGGAAGGGGTTGACGTCGATCCCCGAATGCCTGTCCTGTCCACCTACCTGGGTCACGGGCACGTCAGTGACACCTACTGGTACCTCTCCTCGGTGCCGGAGCTTCTGCGCTTGGCCTCGGCGCGATTAGAACGCCCACAAGGAGGCACTCTCTCATGACGATGTTGGCTAACTTTCCCGGCCTCCTGGAGGCGTTCTTCACAGACCGTCTGATGCGCCAGCGGCAGGTGAGCCCGCACACCATCGCGAGCTACCGCGACACCTTCCGATTGCTCCTGGAGTTCGTGTCGCTTCACCTCAAGAAGGCTCCGTCAGCGCTCTCACTCGACGACTTGGATGCCCCCCTGATTGGCACGTTCCTCGATCATCTGGAGAAAACCCGCGGCATCACCGCACGCACCCGTAACGTCCGGCTGGCCGCGATTCACTCGTTCTTCAAGTACGTGGCGTTCCACGAGCCTGCGCACAGCGCGCTGATCCAGCGCGTCCTGGCCATACCAAGCAAGCGGTTTGCCATGTCAGTCATCGAGTTCCTGAGTCGCTCCGAAATCGACGCCTTGGTGGCCGCCCCAGATCAGCAGACCTGGATAGGCCGTCGTGATCGAGCCCTCCTTCTTCTCGCCGCGCAGTCAGGGCTGCGAGTGTCGGAACTGGTGGGGCTTCGCCGCCAGGATGTGGCCCTCGGCATTGGGGCGCATGTCCGTTGCCAGGGCAAGGGACGCAAGGAACGTTGCACGCCGCTCCGCAAAGAGACCGTACTGGTCCTGCGGGCCTGGCTCCGCGAGCCGAACGGCCACCCGGAACATCCCCTCTTTCCGAACAACCGAGGGGGACAGCTCAGCCGTGATGCTGTCGAGGACCTTCTGGCGAAGTACGTGCGCGTTGCCAGCTTGCTTTGCCCATCGTTGAAACAAAAGCGTGTCTCGCCACACGTACTTCGCCACACCTCAGCGATGGATCTCCTCCAGCATGGCGTCGATCGTTCGGTGATCGCTCTCTGGCTCGGTCACGAATCCGTGGAGACCACGCAGATCTACCTCCACGCCAATTTGCAGCTGAAGCAAGCAGCGCTCGCCCGGACTGCCCCCTTGAACGTCCGAGCGGGCCGCTACCGCCCAGGCGACCGCCTCCTGGCCTTCCTCAAGAGCCTCTGATTATGCCGGGCCGAACAGCCAGAGACCCGCCCACCTTGGCCATCCCGCGATCTCACCCGGCATAATCCGGAACCCGGCACAATGGCGGAGGGTGTGGCAGGTGGCTGGCTTGAGCAGTCCCGCGGACCGAACGGCCGTGGCAAAGGCGCGCTGAACCGCGGATTCGTGGATGTGGTGTCGGTGCCAGAGGCCTGTCATCCGGTCCCGAAAGGGCCGTTTCGCAGGGAAGACCCACTGCCAACCCCACGCCTCGTTCGCATTCGGGTACTTGCGGTCGAG
>JAQBHL010000273.1:0-4185 GCA_032127745.1 Acidobacteriota bacterium | reverse complement strand
CCGAAGGCCCTGGGCCTGCCCTTCGAGGAGATCGTCCTCGACGTGGAGCCCGGGGTCAAGGTCCACGGCTGGTTCATCAAGGCCGCGAAAAACCCAGCCGTCGCGACCGTCCTCTTCTCCCACGGGAACGCCGGCAACATCGCGGGCCGGCTGGACCGGGTGCTGAGTCTTCGCGATATAGGCGCGGACTTCCTTTTGTACGACTATCGCGGGTATGGCCGGAGCTCCGGCGACCCCGACGAAGAGGGCACCTACCGCGACGGTCGCGCCGCCTACGACTACCTGGTCAATGATCGCAGTATCGACCCCGCCCGCATCGTGCTCATGGGGGAGTCGCTCGGCTGCGCCATTTCGATCCAGCTGGCCCTCGATCGCCAGGCGGCCGGCCTGGTGATCGAGGCGCCGTTCGCCTCGATCGCGCACATGGCGAATGCCGTCTATCCGTTCCTGCCCCTCGGCTCCCTGGTCCGGACCCGCTACGACAACCTGGCGAAGATCTCCCAGCTGAAGATGCCGCTGCTGGTCGTCCAGGGGACGCAGGACGAGATCATTCCCGTCGCTCAGGGGCGGATGGTGTTCGACGCCGCTCCCGAACCCAAGCGATTCCTCGCCATCGAGGGCGCTCGCCACAACGACGTGTACGTGATCGGCGGCGAAGGCTATCGGCGCTCTCTCTCCGAGTTCATCACCCGCCTCGCCGCTCCTCTCGCCCCCGCCGGTCTGGTAGAAACAGACAAGCCATGAACCACTACCTGCTCATCTACGATCTGTCCGACGATTACCTGACTCGCCGCGGCGAGTTTCGTGGCGTGCATCTCAATCTCGCCTGGGCCGCGTATGAGCGGGGTGAGCTGGTGCTTGGAGGCGCGCTGGGAGAGCCGGTCGATCGCGCGATCCTCATGTTCAAAGGTGAAACTTCCAAGGGGGCGGAAGACTTCGCCCGGGCCGACCCTTATGTGACCAACGGCCTGATCAAGACGTGGTCGGTGCGGCCCTGGTTGACGGTGGTGGGCGACACCGCCACGAATCCGGTACGCTCCTAGCTCGGACTTCAGAATTCCGTCCCCTCCTCGGGCCAGCGCGCCCGGCATCTCCCCGGGCCAGGAGTATCCCTTCATGTGGCGTCTGGTAACGCTCCAGGAGGCGGCAGGTTTCACCCTGTTTGCCAATCCCCATCATTATCAGCAGCTTGCGCGAGGAGGCATGGAAACTGCTTCATAGGGGTCCGAGTGAGAACGACCATGAAACTCCATGTTTACGTTGGACCATTGCCGCTAGAGCCCCCCTACTTCGACTGGGACGAAGAGGAGGAAGGAAACCCCATTGAGGATGAGGGCGAGATCGATCTGACCGAACTCCTGGATCACCTCCCTGCGGAGATCGTTCACTGATGCGCCACCCGGTTGCGTCTGCGCACCCCGGAACGCCGTGACTCCTCCGCGACTTAGTCCAGCCGCTTTCTGAAACGCGCCGAGGCGAAGGTCAGCCAGAGCGCGCCGGTCAGGAGGAGGATCAAGGCCTGCGGCCAGAGAACTTCCAAACCGGACCCCTTCAGGAAAACGCCGCGCAGGATGACCCCGTAGTAGCGCACCGGGATGGCATAGGTTCCGATCTGGAACAACATCGGCATGTTCTCGATGGGGAAGATCAGCCCGGACAGGTAGATCATCGGCACCATCAGGACGAAGGTCGAAAACATCATGGCCTGCTGCTGAGTGTTGACCATGGTTGAGGCAAGGAGGCCCAGGCCGAGCGTGTTCAGGAGGAACAGCAGGGTGAGGAACATCAGGAGCGGCAACGAGCCCCGCAGGGGCACCCCGAACATCACCTGGGCCAGGACGACGATGATCAGGGTGTCGAGCATGCCGATCATGGCGAAGGGGGTCAGTTTTCCGATGATGAGCTGCCAGGGACGCAGCGGGGTCACGCTGATCTGCTCCAGGGTTCCGATTTCCTTCTCCCGGACCACCGCCATCGAGGGCAGCATCATGGTGACCAGCAGCAGCACCATGGCCAGGACCGCGGGGACGTAGAACCAGCGGGTCTTGAGGTCGGGGTTGTAGAAGACCCGCGGCACTACTTCTATCTGCCCGATGGCGGGCGGCTTCGCCACGGGCATGCCGGTGCGTCGGGCGAGTTCGGCGCTTCGTCTGTTCTGGGCCTGAAGGCGCGTCCGTTGCAGCGTTCCTCCCATTTCCGCGATGATCCGCGAGGCGTACCCCAGACCCACCACTGCCGAGTTGGCGTCGGACCCATCGGCCAGAACCTGAAGGTTGGGCGGACGACCGGCGGCGAGATCGGCCCCGTAGCCCTCGGGAATCACCAGCACCACCTGGGCGAGGCCCTCGACCAGCCAGGGCTCGGCGGCACCCGCGGTGGTTTCGGACCCCTGGATCTCGAAATAGCCGGACGCCGCAAACCGCTCGGTCAGGGCCCGGCTTGCGACACTTTGATCGCTGTCCACCAGAAGAAGGGGGACCAGGGTGACGTCGAGGTTGGCGGCGTAGCCGAGAGCAATGAGCTGGACCAGCGGACCGATGATCAGGGCCGGAATCATCTTGCGGTCCTGGCGGAGCTGCAGGAACTCCTTGAGGATGACCTGGAGGAGCGGGCCCATCCTCTAGGCCTCCCGCCGGCGCAGACGCGCGTAGGCCAGGCCCAGAACCACCGAACCATACAGAACGAGGAATGCGACATCCTTCCAGTAGGGGGCAAGGCCCGCGCCCTTGAGAATGATGCCGCGGACGATCACCAGGAAATACCGCGCGGGTACCGCGTAGGTGAGCGCCTGGATGGCGACCGGCATCGACCGGATGGGAAAGATGAAACCGGACAGGAAGATGGCGGGCAGCATCGAGGTCACCAGCCCGATCTGAAAGGCGAGGGCCTGGGTTTCGGCGATGGTGGAGACGAGCAGGCCCCAGGCGAGAGCCCCTACCAGATAGATGAGGGTGGCCACGAAGAGATCGAGGTAGGGACCGCGGATGACCACCCCGAACAAGAGGTCGGCGGCGATCAGGATGGTCACCGTGGCCATAAGCGAGATGGCAAGGTAAGGCAGAGTCTTGCCGATCAGGAGTTCGGCGGGGGTGAGCGAAGTGACCCGCAACTGCTCCATGGTCCCGCGTTCCTTCTCCCGTACCACCGAGAGCGCGGTGGAGAGCACGGCGGTGATCATCAGGATGAAGCCCACCAGTCCTGGAACCAGGAACTGAGTGGTTCGCAGTTCGGGGTTATAGAACACCCGCGGCTCGTAGTCCACGGGTACGACCTCGATTCCCGTGCTCTCGGAGTAACGCCGGAGATTCACGTCGGCGGTTAAAGCGGTGGCGTAGCTCAGCACCGTGGTCGCGGTGTTGGCGTCGGCCCCGTCGAGCAGGAGCTGGATGCTGGCGGTCTGGCCTCGAGCCAGGGTGCGGGCAAATCCCTCCGGAATGGCCAGAACCGCCTTGGCCACGCGACGCTCGGTGATGAGATCGACATCCGTCCCTGCCTCGACGTCGGCCACGAGGTCGAAGTAGGTGGAGTTCACGAACGAAGCGACCAGGCTCCGGGACTCCTCCGATTTGTCCAGGTCGCGGACCGCGAGCCGCACATGCCGTACGTCGAAGTTGATGGCGTAGCCGTACATCAAGAGCATGATCGTGGGCAGGCCCAGGAGCATGGCCAGGCTGAGCGGATCGCGCGAGGCCTGGCGAGTCTCCTTCTTCGCGATGGCCCAGATCTTGCGGAGATTCATGCCACCGCACCTCGTGCCGCCCGGACTGCTTCCTCGGCTTCGATGCAGTGGATGAAGACATCCTCGAGGGAGGGCACGATCCGCTCGACGGCCAGGGGAGAAAAGCCCTTCCCCAGCGCCCGCTCGATCGAAGCGCGCCCGCTCGCTTCGTCAGTGACCACCACATGGAGCTTGGTCCCGAACACCGACGCTTCGAGGATTGCGGGCTCGCCCTCCAGGAGGGGCTGGGCGTCGAGGGGACGGGGGCAGGCCACCTCCAGCAGGACGCGGCCCGCGAACACGTCCTTCAACTGCGCGACCGAGCCGTGGGCCACCAGCCGGCCCGCGTGCATGAGGGCGATCCGGTCGCAACGCTCGGCCTCGTCGAGGTAGTGGGTGGTGACGATCAGGGTGATCCCTTCGCCCGCCATCTCGTCGATCAGGGTCCAGAACCTTCGGCGCGAAAT
>JAQBHL010000272.1:0-2559 GCA_032127745.1 Acidobacteriota bacterium | reverse complement strand
GTCGGCCACCTCCTCTGGTTCTCGCCTCTCAAACGGTTCCAGAAACTCTTCTTCCGGACGCCTCTCGTGAACCTCTTCATCCTCGGTTCCGAGTCGTACCACGACTACTACCGCTGGCCGATGAAGGACCGCAAGACGTTCGAGAAATGGCAGGCGGGCACTCCGTGGGGCCGGTTGTTCGAGCGCTACGCCGACGGCCCCCTCGTGGGTCCGGACGCGCCGGCAACGCCCAGCCTTCGGTGACCGAGTCCAAGGAAAAGGGGACACTCCCAGTAGTGTCCCAACGTTAATCGAACAGGAGCCGCTGTTTTTCAGAAATGGGTGCGATGTCGTCTGCCACGGTTTGCGTAAGTAGCTGATTCAACGGCATTCGTTCAAATAAGGTGAGGCTCAGGATCTGTAGGATTTGGTAGAGGCTAGCGGGGAGTTTGAGCCGCTTCTTGACGATGGCGACGAGGACGTAAACCGACACCGCGATCCAGATCTGCGACTTGACCGCGTTCTCCGAGGTGCCGAAGAAGGCTTTGATCCGCAGGTGCTGCTTGATCCATTTGAAGAAGAGTTCGACTTGCCAGCGGCAGCGGTAAAGCTCGGTGATCGTGAACGCCGGCAGGGTGAAGTTGTTGGTCAGGAAGACCAGCGTCTTGGCGGTCGCCGGGTCCTTGAAGCGAATGCGTCGTAGCGGGGCCGGGTAGTCCTGCGGCGAGTACTGGCCGGTAAGGAAGACGGTCTGATCGCAGATCAGCCCGGTGCTGCGATCGACGCGATGCGAATATCGCCGTTTCGCCTTGGTATTGGACTTGGCGCGGGTGACGAAGAAGCTCCCGGCTTGGTGGAAGCGGTGCAGCCTCGCGAAGTCGAGAAAGCCCCGATCCATGATGTAGAAGGCGCCGGCCTCCAGTAGCAATTGATCGAGGACGCCGACCTCGTGCAGCTTCCCGTCGCTAATGTGAATGAAAGACGGAATATTTCCGCGCAGATCGAGCAGCGTGTGCAGCCTGATCGCAGCCTTGGTCGATTGGAATGGCGCCCACGGAAACACCGACAAGCACAAGTCGATGGTGGTCGCGTCGAGCGCATAGACGGTGTCCTTCAAGTCGACGCCGAACGACTCGTCGGCATACAGAGGCCGGGCGATCCCGATCAGGCTCTGGGCGAAATCGGCGTAGATGCGCCAGTCGCGAACGGCGTTGGCATTCGCCAACGTGTTGCGTGCTACGGCCGACCGAATGCCGAGGTGATAGAGCTTGGATCGTTGGGCGCGCAAGCAGGATTCGATGTCGCGCAGGCTTTCTCGAAACGTCAGCTGCGCAAACGCCATACACAGAAACTGATCCAAGCACGAGAACGAATGCAGCTTGCGTTCGCCCCGATAACGACTCACGCATCGGCGAAAAGTCGTCAGCGGGAGGTGCTGCATCATCTGCGCGAACACCAGCTTGCCGTGATTCATCGGTCACCCCCACGAAGTCGTGCTTCGCAGGGTCGCCGAACCGGAATCCGCAATTCAAATCGAGACCAAGAAAAATCACTGCTTACGCTTTCATGATCAACGACTTACAGACGCTCCGACCTCAAACGTTGGGACAGCACTGGGACACTCCCCTTTTCCTCGTCCCCTATTACGGCAGGAACTTGTTGGTCGCTTTGAGCTTGCGGGGCAGGTACTCGTCGATCACGTAGTTGAGCCCCCAGCGCGCCAGCGCCTGCTGTTCGGCCCTCACCCCCATCTTGATGAGCTGCTCCATCGCATGGGCCCACGGCTTGTGGATCTTGAAGAAGGGGTCGTTCTTGAGCGCGTCTTTCGCGCGCTTGACGTCGACGTCCTTGAGCGGATGCGTCGGGAGCTTGTATTCGATGATGTCGTTCGGCGTCACCCCGAGGAACGACGCCTGAGGCACGCAGAAAAACCGATTGATGTGGGCCGCGTTTCCGGAGCCGACCTTGAGTGTGCGGTAAATGTTCGAGATCCCGTAAGGATCGCAGTCGACGAAGGCGTAGACCGGAATCTCGCACTGGTCCGAAAGCCGCCTCACAAAACGCCGGGTGGCTCGGGTGGGCACGCCGGCCATCGAAACCAGGATGCAGTGCGACTTCTGCCAGAACTTGTGGCTCTGCAATCGCTGGAACATGCCGCCCGTTTCGATACACAAGATGAACTTGGCCTTGGTCTCGAAGGTGAGATGCTCGACGAGGGACGGGATCGAATACGCCCCCGAGCCGAATTTCGTGCAGTCGATGCGTTCGACCTTGCCCGTTTCCAGATCCGTGTCGTTGACGATCAGCTCGCCGGCGATCGCGCCCCCGTGTTCGTCGGGGATGTACCGGAGCTGTTCCCGGCTCACGCCGGAAACCGAGAACATGGCTTCGATGTCGTCCATGACCATGTCGGATTCGCCCTGTTCGTCGAACATCGCCTCGCCCCAGTTCTTCGACTGGTAGTAGGCATCTCGCTTCGTGGCGAAGTCGCTGGTTTGCACCAGCTCTTTCGAGAGCGCCATCATCTTGAGCGTCTGTGCGAACGTCTTTGCCGTGTTGACCGTCAACGCGCGGACGGAC
>JAQBHL010000271.1:0-27350 GCA_032127745.1 Acidobacteriota bacterium | reverse complement strand
CCGCCGCCCGCCGCGATGCGCCAGCGGTCACGCGAATTGACTGGCAAACTGCCATTGCTTCACTTACGCTCCCTCCTCCGCGGTCTCCGGCCAGTCGCCCCCTGCCGGGCCGCAGTGCCCCAAGGGCAGGCTTCGCGCTGGTCAAGCGGACTCCGGGCGCTCAGGCTCCACGCGCTCGCCTATGACACGCCGCTGTGCGCGTCACTCGATGGGTTTACGCTGCGCACGGCGACCCGCGCGGGCGGGCTCGACGCCGAGGGCCGCGAGGCACTACTGCGCTACGTCCTGCGTCCTCGTGTCGCTCCGTCAAATGCGTAGCTCGCCGCGAGCGATCTCGGAAACAACTGGCCCAGGGAAACCGGCGCAGGTTGTGCGGGGAACAACATGCGGGGTGCGAGTGATCTGGTTCAGGGCGCTCGCAGCCCTTCTGGCTCGTAGCGCTTCACCTTGATCTTGCTTTCGCCCTGCCTCGCCTGCGCGAGGTCGAAGGCCCCTTGCAGACGCAACCAATGGTCGGCGTTCGACCATCCGGCCTTCTCAAGTCGGATAGCCATTTCCGGCGAAATCCCCGCCTGCCCGTTAATGATGCGCGAAAGGGTGTGCCGGGCTACGCCCAGCACTTTCGCGCCGTCCGTCACGCTTAGCTGGAGGGGTTCGAGACAAGCATCCTTGATCGAGTGGCCGGGATGCGGCGGTCTTTTCATGGGCATGGGTCGATCCTCTTCCTAGTGATAGTCCGTCAAGTCAACATCGAGCGCGGCACCGTCCTCGAAGCGGAACACAATCCGCCAATTGCCCGAAATCGTCACGCTCCAAAACCCCCGGAACTCACCCTTCAAGGGATGAAGGCGATAGCCAGGAAAGTCCAAATCCGAAGGCTTGGTCGCAGAGTCGAGGTGAGCCAGGACGTCCCGGATGCGCCTGAGCTGATCGGCCCGAACCCCGCTCTTGTCCTCACGTTCATAGAGACGCTTGAGGCCACGATGGCGAACCGACTGGATCACCTCCTGACCGTACACTGTATCGGTACGCGGATCAACAGGACCATACGCCATGCAAGACCCCTTGGCAGACCGTGGCCCGCCGCACTGGAAGAGCGGGTACTTCGCCTTCAGGCGCTGGGCGACGAGGACGATAGCTGCGGGAGTCGAGAGCCCCGCCATTGGACCCTTGCCGCGCCGGTGCCGCCGCTCAAACTCCCGTTTCCGGGGCACCACCTCCAAGATGCTACGTCGAGTACCAGGGGGCAAAGCGCAGAGGCAGGTAGTTCTGATCCGGGACTCGAATGCCGTGTCGGAGAGCCAAGCGACACAGCATCATTCCGCTTGAGCAAATCAAACCCTCAAGATCGCCTGGCTTTTTTGCCACTGCCTTCTTGTGAAGCTTGATGACGTTCACGAGATGCTGGTCGAAAACGACGCCATCACCACTCACCAGTGCGCGTGTGGCACGGAAGCGAGCCTTGACGACCTCGTTTAGTTCCTCGAAGATCCGATCAATGAGCGACGGGGTCGAGGCCTCCTTGCCCAAGGCCAGCAGTTTCTGAACCTCAAACGACTTGAAGGCGGCCTCCGACATCACGATACCGGGGCTTCGATACTCGGCTTCGGGCACGCGCGCGGCCTCGCAAAGAGCTTCATCGGTTCCGAACGACCACAGGGTTGAGAGGGCGTTGTTGTAGTCGACAGCAACCCCCGGGGGGAACTCGCCGCCCAGGAGAACCACGCTCAACTCACCGCTGGAGCGGATGAGGGCAACGCTCACGACGACGAACTGGCGATCCACAATCGGCACGGGAAACCGGATGCCTGTCCGCGCGAATTCGAACTCGTACGCCAGGCCCTCCTTCATGACATGCCTCAGGAGGGCAAGGAGGAGGGCATGCCCCACGGGCCAAACTTGCCGTAGCGAGTGGAGAACTCTCGAGCGAACGCTCGCAAGGTGTCAGCCATCGAAAGGCCCGAACCGCCGAGATCATTGACGTCGAAGATCGATGGCAACTTCTTGAGGAACTCTGCCCAATCACGCCGCAGACCCAGATCCATGTCCAAGGCTCGATCAGCTTCGAAACGAGGGATTCCGTATTCCGGATGATTGCGAGGCGGAAGGACGCCCCTAAACAGCGCCCGCATTCGGCGCTGGTGGCGTCGCGATGCGCTCATAGCAGCCACCGGAGCATAGGACACCTCCCGTGTGGATTGTCGCGTGGCCTTCCAGTCGCGCGAGCCGCAGGTGAGGTGACAGCGTCTGAGATGCGGGGGGTCGGTACGTTCCGGGCAAGGGGCGAATTGCTTCGGTCCCGGCGAGAACTCCGGGTCCCTCGCAATGACGATGCGGACGTGGGTGCGCGACGTCGGCGAGGCCGCTCGTCCGGGTTGCGGCCGAGGGGCTCGCCTACCCTGCCGGCCCTTCGGCCCGGCGGGCACAGGTGAACTCCGCGGGCCGGAGGCCTCCTCTGAGGCTTGGCGATGCGGTCAGCATCGCTCCATTCATTAAAGACGACATGCGGCCCGCGGATGTGAAGGCGAGAACGGCCCCTCGGCCGCAACTGCGTCGGCCTCCGGTCTCCGCACGGGCGGGCACAGTGGTGGGTGACGCACGACAGCCGGACCGCCACGCTCACATGGGCTTGGTGTGCCCGCCCACTAGAATGGTGCTCGGGGAGTCCCCTCCCTTGACCAATCAGCGAAGAACAGAGGTTCCATGAAGTCCACGTTCACCATTGCCGGAAGAAAGGTCGGAATCGGGGAGCCCGCGTACGTCATTGCCGAGGCCGGGGTCAACCATGACTGCCTTCTCGACCGGGGCCAGGCCCTGGTCGATACCGCGAAGGCCGCAGGTTTCGATGCCATCAAGTTCCAGAGCTACACCGCGTCAAAGATCGCCACCCGGGTGGCGCCCCGCTACTGGGTGGAAGAGAAGGACCCGAACGGAACTCAGTGGGACACCTTCGCCAAGCTCGACAAGCTGAGCGACACCGACTTCAAGGCCCTGATCGCCTACTCGCGCGCCGCCGGCCTGGTGGCTTTCTCGACCCCGTTCGACGATGAAGCCGTCGACTTCCTGGTCTCGATGGACATGCCGGTGTTCAAGATCGCCTCGGCTGACCTCACCTGCAAGCCGCTTCTCGAACGGGTGGCGAAAGCCGGAAAGCCGATGATCCTCTCCACCGGCACCGCCACCCTGGCCGAAGTGGACGAGGCCCTGCAAACGGTCGCGGCGAATGGTTGCGAGGAGGTCGTCCTGCTCCACTGCACCCTCAAGTACCCGTGCCCGCCCGAAGGCATCAATCTCCGCATGATGACCCATCTGATGCAGGCCTTCCCCGGCATCCCGGTGGGCCTGTCTGATCATTCTCTGGGCATCAGCGTGCCCCAGGCCGCGGTCGCTCTCGGCGCCTGCGTGGTCGAGAAGCACTACACCATCGACAAGACCATCCAGGGCTCGCCGGACCATCACCTCTCGATCAACCCGGCCGAGGGAAAGGCACTGATGGAGGGCGTCCGCACCATCGAGAAGGCCCTGGGCAAATCCGTGAAGGGCCTGGAGCCCCTGGAGAAGGAAGCGTTCCTGTATGCGCGGCGGAGCGTCACCTCGGCGAAGCCCATCGCGAAGGGCGTCACCATCACCCGGGACATGCTCACCTACAAGCGCCCGGGCACGGGAATTTCCCCTCGCCATTTCGACCTGGTCATCGGCCGAACCGCGAGGCAGGACATTCCCGAAGACACCACCCTGACCTGGGAGATGGTTTGAGAGTCACCGTCGTCATCCCGGCCCGCGGCGGGTCGGACCGGGTTCCCTACCTCAACATCAGGCGTCTCGGAGATGCCCCACTTCTGGCCCACACCATCCGGGCCGCGAAGGAGGCGAAGGGCATCGATCGGATCATCGTCTCCACCGACGACGAGACAGTGGCGGAAGTGGCGCGCGAACATGGCGCCGAGGTCCCGTTCCTGCGGCCCAGGGAACTCTCGGGCGATCTGTCCAGCCTGATGCCGGTGGTCCGTCATGCGGTGACCGAGTCGGAGAAGGGTCATGGGCGCGCGGACGTGGTGGTCATCCTCCAGGCCACCACGCCCTTTCGGCTCGCCCGCAGCATCGACGAAGCTCTCGCCAAGATCGCGACCGGGCGGTTCTCGGCCGTGGTGTCGGTGACCTCCGATCTTTCCCTGCGCTGGAAGGCGGAGGACGAGAGGCTCCGTCCCCTCTTCGATCGCGCCGGACGCCGCGATGAACAGGAGCCGGTCTACCTGGAGAACGGAGCCATCGTGGCCATCTCGCGGAACGTCCTCGAAAGCGACGCGCGCTTCGGAGACTCGGTCGGCTTTGTGGTGCTCGACAAACGAGAGGGGTTCACCGTCCACGACCTCGAAGACTTCTGGATGGCGGAGCGGCTGCTCCGGGAGCCGCGCATCCTGTTCCGGGTGGATGGCAGCCGCATCATGGGCATGGGCCATGTCTACCGGTCCCTCGCCATCGCCGAAGCCCTGCGCGAGGGTTCACGGGCCGAGATCGCCTTCCTCATGAGCGCCGATCACGCCGAAGGCATCGCCACGGTGTCGAAGAGCGGCTACCCCGTCCGGGTCTTCAAGTCCGGGGGTCTCGAGGTCCTCATCGACACCATCCAGGACTTCGCCCCCTCCGTGGTGATCAACGACCTGCCCCTGGTCGAGGAGACGTACCTGCGCTCGCTCGCCCGCCTCGGCGCCATCACCATCAACCTGGTCGACACCCTCGACGACCTGGAGCGGGTGTCGCGGGACGCCCAGTTCGTCATCTCGGTGATGAACGAAGATCGGGAAACCCCGGAAGGCTTCTACGGCGGGCCGGCCTTCGCCATCCTGAGACGCCACTTCCAGGGCCGGGAGCGCGTCTTTCGGGAAAAGCCCATGAAGGTCCTGCTCACTTTTGGCGGCGCCGATCCCCAGGCCCTGACCCTGAAGGTGGCCAGAGCCCTCGCTCCTCTGACCCCCGAAGTCGAGGTCATCTCCGTGGCCGGCCCCGCCTTCCCCCACACCCTTGTCTTCGAGGCCCTGCAGAGAACGCTCGACCGGAATCTCCCCCTGGTCAAGGGCGTTGAGGTTCAGATCGCCGATCTGATGCTGGACGCCGATCTGGTCCTGTGTTCGGGCGGCATGTCCGTCTACGAGATCGCCGCCCTCGGAACGCCGGGCGTGGTTCTGGCCCAAAACGCGAGGGAAGATCGCCGCATGCGAGAATTCGCCCGATTCGGAACCATCGAATATCTGGGCCTCGGTGTCGATGTCGATGAGGCCACGATCCAAGATGCGGTCCGGCGGATCCTGACGGATTCGGTGAGGCGGCAGGAGATGAGCGCCCGGGGCCGGAGTCTGGTGGACGGGTATGGAGCGGCAAGGGCCGCTCAAATCGTCCTCGAGCAGGTCCAGGTGGAATCCGGCGGGAACGTTGCGGCCAGGGAAGGAAAACAATGAAGGTCTTCATCACGGGCGGGGCTGGTTTTATCGGAGGGCACCTCTCGGAAACGTTTCTCGACGCCGGGCACGATGTCGAGATTCTGGACGACCTCTCGACCGGCTCGATCGAAAATATCGAGCACCTCAAGGGTCGCAAGGGCTTTTCGTACACCATCGACACGGTGATGAACGAAGGCGTCACCGCCGAGCTCATCGACCGCGCCGACGTGGTGGTGCACCTGGCCGCCGCGGTGGGGGTGAAGCTCATCGTCGAGAGCCCGGTGCGGACCATCGAGACCAACGTGCACGCGACCGAAATCGTCCTGAGCCATTCCAACAAGAAGCGGAAGAAGGTTCTGATCGCCTCCACCTCGGAGGTCTACGGCAAGAGCACCGACGTGCCCTTCCGCGAGGACGGCGACCTGGTCATGGGCGCCTCGATCAAGGGCCGGTGGAGCTACGCCTGCTCAAAGGCCATCGACGAGTTCCTGGCCCTTGCCTACCACAAGGAGCGGAAGCTCCCGGTGGTCATCTTCCGGCTGTTCAACACGGTGGGGCCGCGACAGACTGGACGGTACGGCATGGTCGTTCCGAATTTCGTGCGGCAAGCACTCTCCGGCCAGCCGATCACCGTCTTCGGCGATGGCGAACAGAGGCGCTGTTTCACCGATGTCTCCGACGTGGTGGGAGCGCTCCTGAAGCTGTCGCTCTCGGAAGAGGCGGTGGGCCAGGTCATCAACATCGGGAACGACTCGCGTGAAGTGTCCATCATGGATCTCGCCAAGCTGGTCCGGCAGAAGACGAAGTCTTCCAGCGACATCGTGCTCATCCCCTACGCCCAGGCCTACGAAGAGGGTTTCGAAGACATGCCGCGCCGGATCCCCGATCTCACGAAGGTCCGGAATCTGATCGGCTACGAGCCGAAGGTCGACCTCGACGGAATCCTCGACCGCGTCATCGAGCATTTCACGACCAATCAGGGACTCATCTGATTTCCGTGGCGGTTTGAGGACTGAACTCATCCGTCTTCCGCCCACGCTTCCCGAGAGCATTTCCCCTCTCGGCCTCCTTCGATGACCTCAACTCCCGCGCCTGAGCCCGAAACGGGGCCCGAGGGCTCGAAGCCCGCCTCGATCCTGAGACGACTGGCCCGCCTCTCCGTCGCCTATGGGACGGCGGACGTCCTGGCTCAGGGGATCAATCTCCTCCTTCTACCCCTCTACACCTCGTACCTCACCCCGGCGGACTATGGCGCCCTGGCCCTGCTGCTCCTGCTTTCGACCTTCCTCAAGATTCTCTTCCGGGTAGGGCTCGACTCCGGGTTCATGCGGATTCACTACGATCTCAAGGACGCGGAGGCGAAGGCGCGTTTCGCCGGCACCGTCTCCTCGTTCTCGGCCGCGCTCTCGACCGTGGGCTTCGCGCTTTTCTGGCTCTTCTCGCCCACGGTGTCGCTGGCCCTTCTCGGTTCGTCCGAGCAGACCTTGTGGGTGCGTCTGGTGGCCTTCGATCTTCTCGCCTCCTCTTTCGCCTTCGTGCCCCTCGCCCTGTTGCGTATCGAGGAGCGCGCGGTTCTCTTCTCCACCTATTCGCTGACCCGCCACGCCACGAACACCGCCTTGAAGGTGATTCTGGTGGTCGCGGGCTTCGGGGTGACCGGGGTGCTGGTCTCGGACGCCGCGGCCAGCGTGGTCCTTTCCCTGGGCCTGCTGGTGCAGCTGCGACCACGGGCCCGCTGGGCCTTCGACTGGCCGCCCCTGCGCGAGGCCCTTCGTTTCGGATTGCCCAAGGTCCCGCACGGCCTGCTGGTGCAGGCTCTGAATCTGGCCGACCGCAGGATCCTCGATTCGTATGTCACCCGGGCCGAAGTGGGGGTGTATCAGATGGGATCGAATTTCGCCTCGGCCATGAAGTTCCCTCTCTCCGCCTTCGAGCCGGCCTGGCAGCCCTTCGTGTTCGATCACGCGCGGCGGGAAACCGGGGCCCGGGACATCGGTCTTGTGGCCTCGAGGATGTGCGTGGTCTTCATCGCGGTGGCCACGACCCTGTCTCTGATTCTTCCCGACCTGCTCCAGGTGGTCATCCGCAACGTCGAGTACCACGGAGCGGCGCCGGTGGTGCCCATTCTGATTCTGGCCTCCTTGTTCCAGGGGGTGTTTCTGCTCTCCTCGATCGGCATCTCGATCTCCAAGGCGGCTCGCTACTACCCAATGATCACGGCTGCTGCCGCCTCGTTGAACATCGGGCTCAATCTCTGGCTGGTGCCCAGCTATGGGGTGATGGCGGCGTCCTGGGCCACGGTTTTTGGCTACGCTCTCATGGCGCTGCTCGGGGCCACGATCTCGAAGAAGCTCTATCCCATTCCCATGCAGTGGCCCCGGATCACTGGGGCCTTCGCCGCCGGGGTTGCCTGCTTTGTGTTGGGCACGGTCTTCGACCACCACCTGGTGGGGGCTCTCATTCGCGCCGGTCTGGCCGTCTCGGCCGACGTCTTCCTTTGGAAGATGGTCTTCGACGAAACGGACCGCGCGGAACTCAGGAGGGTTGTGGGGCTCTAGTCGTCCGGTTCAACCAACGCGGTTTCGGGCTTGATGAAGGTGTGCTGCTCGGAGTCCTGGAGAATCTGCAGGACCGCGTCCACCCCGATCTCCCGGGCCGCCTTGCCGCACTCGATGTTCTGATTGGTGCGTGAGACGGTGGAGTTATCGCTGCAGATCGAAACCGGAACCCCATAATCGAGCAGGGTCTTGATGGGATGAGGCGCTCCCTTCTTGACCGCCCCCGTGTGCTGGTTCGACGAGATGCAGCACTCGACCATGATCCGATCCCGGGCCAGGCGCTTCATGAGCTCCCCGTCCTCGACCGCCGAACAGCCGTGTCCAATCCGCTGGCACCCGAGGCCGTCAACCGCCTCCCAGATGTAGCGGGCCGGACCATCTTCGCCGGCGTGCGCGGTCAGGCCCAGGCGTCCGAGGCGTGCGATCTCGTATGAACTGGCGAAGAGATGAGGCGGATTTCCCCTCTCGGGACCCGCGATGTCGAACCCGACCACGCCGGTCCGGGCGTGAAGATGCTGGGCCTCGGAGATGGCGGACCGGGCCAGGATCTTGGCGATGTGGGGCCCGTGCTGACGCATGGCGATGACAATCAGCCCCAGCTTCATATTGTGCCGCTTGTTGGCGTGGTTCATCCCCGAAAGCACCGCGCGGATGGACTGACGGGGAGTGAGGCCAGCGAAGGTGTGAATGATGGGCGAATAGCGAAGCTCGAGGGTTTGCACTCCCGACTTTGCGGCCTCGTCCACGATCGACTCGGTGACGGTGGCGATGTTCTCGTAGAACTGGGTGATCCACAGCGGGTAGTGCATCTTGTCGAGGTAGGACATGAGCGCCCCCTCCTCGTGCTCCTGGATTTCCAGCCGGCGGCGCATTTCCTCGATGGTGTCCACGGGGTTCAATCCGTGGTGCCGCATCAGTTTCCAGGTGACCTCCACCGGGATCGATCCATCGGTGTGCTGGTGGAGTTCGACTTTGGGAGCCTGGGTGATCCGGGGGTCTAGGTCTATTTCCACCCGGGGATTCTAGTCGGCGGTCTAATATCCCCTTGCCGTGTCAAGTCCATCGAAGCCGCGAGTTCTCATCGTTGACGACGATCCAGTCTTTCTCCGGCTTCTCGATCGCCACTACACCACGGCCGGATGGGAGGCGGTTTCCGCCAGCGGCATTGTCGACGGACTCGCCGCCTACGAAAGGGGTGCGTTCGATCTGGTGCTGGTGGACTACCTGCTCGAGGACGGAGACGGCCACGACTTCGTTCAGGGGGTTCGAGAGACCGATTCCGATGTTCCCATCCTGGTGGTTTCAGGGGCTTTCGACATCGACTCCCTGAGCGGTTTCGTCCGGGAAGCCATCGACGACGTTCTGCCGAAACCCATAGATCTCGACCGGCTGAGAGAGGTCACCCTGCGTCTGTCCCGTCTTGGACGCGAACGGCGACGGATGCGGCGGCGGGCCCCGGCGCTCCTTGAAGTGTCCCGGAACCTGAAGGTGGGCGGCGACTCGAAAGAGCTTCTCCGCCGCTTCGTCCGGGCGGTCTGCGAGATCACGCCCTTTCGGAGGGCGGCGATCTACATCTCCGAGCCGGACGGCCGCCTGGCCGTCCGCGCGGCGCTGCAAGGCGCCGGTTCTCTCCCGGATCGGGTGCCGGCCACAGCGCTCCACGCGGCCTTCGAGCGCGGCTTCCGGCTGGACCTCGCCAGCTTTGTTCCCGGATCGCGCGGCGCCTCCAGCCCGCCCTCGCCCCGGGGGCCCTACCTCGAGGGACTGGCGCGGAAACATCCGCCCGAGCCCGGCGATTATGGTCTGGTGGAGATCCGGTCGCCGCATCGGCTCTGGGGATACATCCTCTTCGAGGACCCCGATGATGGTCAGCGGCCCTCCGAGGACAGCATGCATCTGCTGTCGCTCCTCTCCGGCTATGTCGCCGCCGTCCTCGAGAACCGTGATTCCTACGACACCGAGGCCCGCCTTCGTTCGAGACTCGAGATGGTCCGCGACGTGGTCCACCTGGCCCTCCAGCGCGCCGACCTGAGCGGGGCCCGGTCGGTGATGACCACGGCCGCGGTCACCCGCGCGGGCTACGCTTTTTCTGCGTTCCTGGAGAGGCATGGGGAGGGTCTTTGGTCGATTGAGGCCCCATGCCCTTCCTTCCAGGGCGCGAAAGCTCCCGATCTGATGCGGAGTGTTCTGGAGCTACAGACCGCGAGTGCCAAACCCGGTGAAGCGCTGCGCCTGCCCAGGCAGAGCTTCATCCTTGGACATGCTCCTCGGTTCTCCCACGCCATCCCGGTGTTCTCAGGGCCGGATTTCAGGGGCTATTTCATCATCGAAGACGACGTCCGCGACGCGATCGAGAGTGCCGACGAAGCCGCCTTTCTGACCCTGTGCGACCAGATGGGTCTGCTCATCCGGCGACTCGACTACGAGCGGGAGCTGGCCCGGAAGAACGCGGAGGTCCAGGCCTCTTACACGCAACTGGAAGCGATCCACGAAGAGAACGTCCGCATCCAGGAAGTCCTCCGGCGCTATGTCCCTCCCTCGACCTGGGACAAGATCGAGCAGGTGGGCCCGGAAGGACCGGGAGGGATCGAAGAGGTGGTCGATCGGGCGGTGATGTTCGTCGATATCTGCGGTTTCACCCACATGTCGGAGCTGTTGAAGCCGGTTCAGATCGTGGCCCTGCTCAACGCCTACTTCACCGTGGTGGCCTCGATCTGCTACCAGCATGGCGGAGAGATCGTCAAGTACATCGGCGACGGCATCATGGGCTTCTTCCCGGACGGCCTCGCCGCCATCACCGCGGCCTCCGAAATCCTGGATGCCCGGACCCGGATTTCCGCGCAGCTCAAGGAGCACGAAATCGGCCCCATCCAGATCCGCGTGGGCACGGCCTGGGGTCCTACCATCGTGACCTCGGTGGGTCCTTTCTACCAGCAGGACCGCACGTTGCTGGGCGACACCGTGAACACCGCTTCGCGCCTCGAACACCGGGCCATGCCCGGCTCGGCCCTCTTCGACAGCGGCCTGATCGGGGATCGCGAACCCGAATCTGTGGGGCTCAAGCTGGTCGGCATCCTGAATTTGAGGGGAAAGAGAAAGCCCCTCACCGTGCTGACCCTCGAGGCCAACGCTTCTTTGTACCTGACGGAAGCGACGGGTGAACTCCTGCGGAGCCGTCGGGCCACCGATCCGCCCGGAGTCAAAAACGAGAGCTAACTCGCCACCGCCTTTGCGACCTCCGCCTTCAAGTCCTCGACCTTCGGATGGTCGCCGGGGAACTGGCCGGCGTATCTGTAGGGCATCGACCCGTCGGGCATGCGAAGGATGACCCCTCCGAGCTGAAAGGCGTCGCCGTAAACCCCGGGCTGGCTGAAGCCTGCGCGGCGCGCTTCCGCGGCCCGCCGGAACATCTTTGGGGTCAAAAAGGCCAGGATCGGCCGTTTGAACCCGAGCTCCTTGTAGAGAGCACGTTTTTCGTCGACGAAGACGGGCAGATCAATCTTCGTCTCCTCGACGAAGGCCCGGGCATAGCGCAGGCTTGAATGGCCGATGACCACGGCCTGGACACCCAGCTCCCTGAACGCGTCTCGTTCGCGGTGCACCTGCACCGCCTGCTCTCGGCAGAAGATTCAACCGAAATGACGGACGAAGATGAAGAGGGTCGGCTGGTTCTTCGCGATCTCCGCCAGAGTGGTGTCGTGGCCGTCCAGATCCTTGACCCGAGGTTCGGTCATGGCCTCAGGCCCCTCCATGTTTGAGCACCCGGTCGATCACCGGCCTCGAGCCCTCGATCGCGGTTCGCTGCATGTAGAAAGCGAGACCTCGTTCGCCGCCAAGTTCTTCGCCGTTGCCGGCGCGACCCGGGCCGCCATGCACCAGTCCGGGCAGAACCGTGCCAGGTCCGGGAGAGAGCTCGGCAATCTTCGCGCTTCCGAGGAAAACCCGCCCGTGGAAGGGAGCCAGACCGACCGTCGCTTCCGAAACGAACGCGACATCTTCCGAGTAGAGCGACGAGACCAGGCCGCCGGCGCCGCGGGTGACAAGACCCACGGACTGGGAGGCGGTGCCGTCGTAGGGAATGATGGTGGCCGCGGGGCCGAAGACCTCATGGGAGTGGACGCTTGGGGCATCGGCTCCGGGCTCGACCTCCAGCAGCGTGGGCGAGACGAAGAAGCCCTTGCCTTCGGGCACGCCTTCCGGCTTGAGTCCGGGCCGGGAGTGAACGAGACGACCGTCACGGGCCAGGAGGGAGAGTCCGTCGAGCACCGCCGTCTTCTGATCGGCGGTGGCCAGAGGACCCATGCGCACGCCTTCGGCGCCCGGGTTGCCGACCACGATGGCGGAGAGCCGGTCGGCCAGATCGTCGCGAACGCCTTCGCTCAAAGCCTCCGGCACCAGAATGCGCCTGATGGCCGTGCACTTCTGGCCCGCCTTCTGGGTCATGTCCCGCAAGACGTCCTTGAGGAAGAAATCGTAGGTTTCAGAGTCGGGGGTGACATCGGGACCGAGAACCGCGGCGTTCAACGAGTCCGCTTCGACATTGATCCGGGCGCCCCGCATGACCACCCCGGGGGTTTGGCGCAGGAGCGCCGCGGTTGAAGCGCCGCCCGTGAAGGCAAGACAGTCCTGTCCTTCCAGATGCTCAACCAGATCACCGGCCCGGCCCATCAGGAGAGAAATCGAGCCCGGGGGCCAGATCCGCGCCTCAATCAGAAGCTCGAACAGGCGATGCGCGGCCAGAGATGAACTGGTCGCGGGCTTCGTGAGCACCGGCATTCCGGCCAGAAGGGCCACCGCGGCCTTTTCCGCCAGGCCCCAGGCCGGGAAGTTGAAAGCGTTGATGTGGACGGCGACCCCGTGACGCGTAGTCAGGATGTGCTGGCCCACCAGCCGCGGCGAGCGACCGAGCTGGATTGCCTCTCCGTCGACCAGGATCCGCCTGTCGCCGAGGGCGGCGCCGACCTCAGCGTAGGCCTGAAGAGTCGCGATCGCGCCGTCCACGTCGAACTTCGCGTCGGACCGGGTGTTCCCGCCGTTGGTCATCGACACGCCGATCAGTTCGTCTCGATTCTTCTGAAGAAGGGCGGCGGTCTGCTGGACGAGATCCCCGCGCTGCTTGAAAGTCAGGGCGCGCAACCCAGGCCCGCCCTCGGTCCTGGCAAACTCGAGAGCCATCGCGCGGACCAGGCCGTCGGAGGAAACGCGGGCCAGGACTTCCTCGGTCGCGGGATTGAGAAGCGGTTCACCCTCTCCCTCCCCTTCCTGCCAGCGGCCGCCCAGATAGCTCTTCAGTCTCGTCGTCTTCATTGGGCAATACTATTCAGAACAGGTGCGACTCCTGGAGATCCATGGCCTGATTGGCGAGGGCATCGGCCTCCTTGTTCTGTTCTCGGCGGACGTGTTTGATTTCGGCCGTCTCGAAGCCGCGGCGAAGGGTCGAGGCCTGCCGCCACAGGGTGATCATGTCCGGATGCTTCACCTTGTAAACCCCGTTCATCTGTTTCACCACCAGTTCCGAGTCCGATCGGATCTCGATGCGGCGGGCGCCCCGGGCGGCGGCAAGCCGGAAGGCATGCACCAGGGCCTGATACTCCGCGACGTTGTTCGTGGCCACACCGATGAAGCCAAAGTGTTCGGCCACGACAATCCCTTTTCCGTTCACTGCGTGGACGCCGAAACCGGAGGGCCCTGGATTTCCCCGCGATCCGCCATCGATGTGAATCACGAGTTCGGGGGTGAGAGCGGAACTCAAGCGATATCCCTGGTCAGGCGCGGCAGGGTGCGCGCCCTGGAATCAATGGGGAAGGGGCGCTTCAATCGCTCCCTGGGGAGGCGGAGCGTTGAAGAACATGATCCGCGAACACGAAGAGCAGGTGATGATGGAGTCGTTTCGCTTCACATCCACGTAGACCTGGGCCCGAAGCTTGACGTGACACATGGTGCATCCGCCCTCCCTGGCCTCGGCGAGTGCTGTCCCTCGTCTTTGCAGAATCCGTGAATACTCGGCCAGAAGATCGGGCTTGAGGTCCTTCACCCGCTTCTCCCGGATGGCCGCGACTTCGGCTCTTCTCTTCTGGCATTCCAGGATTCCCGCATCGAGGGCGCGGATCTCCTCGCGTCTCGAGGCCTCCACCGCTTTGAAAGCCGTCTCTTCGGACTTCACCGCGGCCTGCCCGCGCTCGACTTTCTCCATGGCGTCCAGGATATGGTCCTCGCGGGTTCGGATCTCGCGTTCGACGTTCTCGATCTCGTGGAGAAGAGCGGTGTATTCCTTGTTGGTCTTCACCTCGCCGAGCTGACCTTTGTACTTCGAGCGTTTCGCCTCGTAGTCCTGGACTTCCATCTCCAGCTCCCTTCGCTCCTTCGAAAGGCCGTCGAGTTCGGCCTTGGCCGCGTCCAGGGTGGCCCGGTCGACCCCGATCCGGTCTTCGATCGCCGCTTTCTTCTGGGGAAGGGCGAGGAGTTCGCCGTCGAACCGTTTCAACTCCACATCGGAGTGGTGAAGATCCACAAGCGTCTCGAGATCGGGGTGCATGAGCGAACCCTGATCTTACCTTCCGGAGCCCTCTTCTATTCCACCCAGACCTCGATGGTCTCGCCATCCTCGCCCACGATGGAAACGATCTCGCGGATGTTGAGCGCGCGCAGGCGCTTCCAGAACCCGTCGGCGTCGTAGCCTTTGAGCTCCAGGCCGCGCTTGGTGCTCTCGGGCAGGGATCCGAAGACGAACTCGGCGAGGGAAAAGGGCACGGTCACGGCCACCGTCTGTTTGCCTCCTTTGCTGATTCGGATTCTGAGCAGGCGAGCGGTCCCCTGAGGCTCGCGATCCGGAGAGGCGCTCTTGGTGGAACCGGACGGACGGGGCGTCGAGCGGACGGCGGGCGGTGGAACGGCATCGCTCAGGCTCCGGGGTTCGAGACGGAGAAGTTGAAGCTTCGCCCGGTCCACGATGTCGGGATCCTTCGAGGTGGTCACGATCTCGCGGAGAACCCTCGTGGCCTTGCGGGCCTCGGTGAGATTCGGAAGCGAGCCGACCTGCAAGGCCCCGAAGTATCGGACTGGAGGCCGGTCGTCTCCTAGGGACCGAAGGACTGCGTTCAGGAACCCCGTCTTTCCAGCCCGGGTCAGTTTCGTGGCCAGGCCGATGCGGGAGATTTCTGCTTCCTCGGCCAGCCGGGCGTCCGCGGGCGGCAGATCCAGGAAGGCTCCATACTCCCGGAAGGCGCGTTCGCTATCGCCCAGAGATTCGCTGCAGCGGGCGATCCAATAGGTCGCGGCCTCGCTCGAAGGCCCCGTGGCGGCGGCGATCTCCGCCCACTTGGCCCGCGACTCCTCGTACTTGCGATCGAAGAAGAGAGCCTTGGCCTCGGTGAGGTCGACCTCGGCGGTGAGGGGAAGGACGAAGGTCAATCCCGAGAGGGCGATAAGTGAGGCGGCCACCAGGTTCATGGCGCGGCGAGCTCCTGAGAAACCATATCTATCTTCATCAGCAGGTTCCCGCGGTCCACCTTGCGGGCAATGGCGTCCACATCGGTGCGCCGGGTGCACTGGGGAAGATCCGCCACCTGCTGCAAGACTCCTTCGACTTCTTCCATCACCCCTCGGGCCGCGGTGAGGGTCTCTCCGGAGCCGGAGACGAGCGCGGCCCGGCGTCGGAGCAGAGATCGGCTGGTCTGCGCTTCCCGCCTCACATCCACGCTGTCCTGGGGCGAGTCCGGGCAGTCAGCCGCGGCCGTGACCTGAATCAGGATGTCCTGGGCCTCGGCCAGATAGCGGGCGGCGTTCGCGCGCACATGGGTCTTTTCGAGGCGTTCGTAGAACGCGGCGTTATTCACCAGAGTCTCGCTCGGCGCTTCCGGCCGACCGGCCACGGCGGCGGACGGGATCGCGGGCGGAGAGGGCCTGGTGGCGAGAACCCCGGCGACCAGGCCCGCCACGACCAGGAAAGAGGCGGCGAGAGCCATCCCGGGAATCCGGGCCCCTCGGGGCGCCGGTCGGGCCTCGGCCCGGATCCGGGCCAGAACCCGGGTGCGCAGCGCCTCGCTGGGGATGGGCAGGGCACGATCCGAAGCGGCATCCCGCCGCAACGTCTCCTCGGCCCGCGCCAACCCCTCGAACTCGGCCCGACAGGAGCCACAGCTCCGCACATGGGCTCGAACCGACTCGGCCTCGCGCCCTTCGAGGGCCTGAGCGGCCAGAAGACCCAGGCGAGCGCGGTAGCGGAAGTGGAGAAAGGTCACGAGCGCGCATCCTCCATGGCCGTCTTCATCCGGGCCAGGGCGCGATTGAGCGAGCTCTTCACCGTGCCCAGGCGAACCCCGAGGGTGGAGGCGATCTCCTCCAGAGACAGCTCCGAAAAATGACGCAGGGTCACCACCGCCCGTTGCCTCTCGTTGAGGGCGAGAAGCCCATGCTCCAGGGCGCGACGGGTGTCTTCAGTGTGAAGATGGTCGATGGGTCCGGCCTCATGTCTGGATGGTACGTGCTGAAGGTCCTCGTTCTCGACCGTGACCTCGCGGCTGCCCCGGCGCTTCTTCTGCCGATACCGGTCGATGGCCCCGTTGATGGCCACCCGGGTGAGCCAGGCCCCGACCTCGGCGCGGGCGTCGATCCGCGACGATTGCTGAAAGAGCTTGACGAAGACGTCCTGGACGACCTCAATGGCATCCTCGGAGTTTCGCAAGTAGCCGTAGGTGATCCCATAGAGGCGGCGCTCGTGGCGGACCATGAGCGAAGACAGGGCTCCCTCATCGCCCGCCGAGAGCCGGGCGAGCAGATCCGTATCGGCGATTCCGTTCCCCCGCTCCACAAGAAGCGATCTTCTGCGACCTCAGCGTAAATAGACAAAGACGCGTTCGCCATCATCATCGCTAACCTCAACCAGCGGCCCCAGAGGGAGCTTCTCGAGATCCTTGCCGGTGAACTTTCTGAGCCGGTGACGCGCCTCGGAACAACCGTGACCGGACGAATGGCAGATGTCGAAGTCGTCGAAGTCCCAGTCGAAGTCGGCATCTCGGGTCAGTCTCTGGACGAGCCCGAGGGGAAGATCGACCCGGACGAGCTTGCGCTCATCCGCGTCGTAGACCAGCACATGAAGCTCCCGGGCCGGACCCCGCTTGCCCGCCACCGCCTGGGCGTTTCTCATCGCCTCATCGAAATATCGGTCCGGGTTCGAGACCCGGGTGACGTTCACCAGGCAGCCGACGCTGGCGAAGGCCAGGGCGGCGATGACTACAAATCGTTGAAACATGGTGCTTTCCTCCGGTATACGGGCTGCTCTATGGGTGGTAACGCCTCGACCAGAAAAAAGGTTCCGGGTGGCCCGGGCAAGCGATAATGGGGGCCATGGCAGAAGGCATTGGTTTTTCCGGGATCGACTTTTCGGGCAAAGACTCCTGGCGGCTGTTCCGGATCATGTCGGAATTCGTAGACGGGATCGACGAACTCCAGGGCATCAGCCGCGGTGTGGCGGTCTTCGGGTCGGCGAGGTCCCAGCCCGGCAGCGAGGACTACGAGGCCGCCCGGGCCATGGGATTTGCCCTCGCCAACGCGGGCTACGACGTCATCACCGGGGGCGGGCCCGGCGATATGGAGGCGGCGAACCGTGGAGCCAAGGAGGCAAACGGCAATTCGGTCGGCCTGTGCATCCGCCTGCCTCACGAGGGAAAGGCCAATGCCTACCTGACCCACACCATTTCCTTCAAGTACTTCTTCGTGCGCAAGGTGATGTTCGTCAAACACAGCCGGGCCTTCGTGGTCATGCCCGGAGGGTTTGGAACCCTCGACGAGCTTTTCGAGGCGGCCACCCTGGTGCAGACGAAGAAGATCGCGCACTTCCCCATCATCCTGGCCGGAGATCGCGTCCACTGGCAGGGCCTGATCGACTGGATTCATAACTCTCTGGTCGCCCGGGGCAAGGTGGGGCCGGCCGAAGCGGGCATCCTGCAGATGGCGGAGACGCCTCAGGCGGTGCTGGAAATCCTGCGGAAGAACAACGTCGAGGGAGCCCCATGACCGAAACGCGTAAGGGAACGTTGATTGCGGGCGACGGCATCGGTCCGGAGGTCGTGGCCGCCACCGTCCGCGTTCTGGAAGCGACCGGGGTGGTCATTGAATGGGACGCGCAGATGGCCGGGGTCATGGCCATCGCCACCGAGGGCACGCCCCTTCCCCAGAAGACCATCGACTCCATCAGAAAGCACGGCCTGGCCCTCAAGGGTCCGACCACCACTCCGGTGGGAGGCGGTCACGCCTCCATCAACGTGGCTCTGCGCAAGACCCTGGATCTGTACGCGAACGTCCGGCCGATCAAGTCGTTGCCAGGGGTGAAGAGCCGGTACCAGAACGTCGATCTGGTCATCGTTCGGGAGAACACCGAGGACCTCTACTCGGGCCTGGAGCACATCGTGGTCCCCGGGGTGGTCGAGTCGATCAAAGTCATCTCCGAGAAAGCTTCGACCCGGATCGCCCGGTTTGCGTTCGCTTACGCGCGCGCCAACGGACGGAAGCGGATCAGCGCCGTCCACAAGGCCAACATCATGAAGCTGTCGGACGGGCTCTTCCTCGACTGCTGCGCCAAAGTCGCGGTCGAGTATCCGGACATCAAGTACGACGAGATCATCGTCGACAACTGCTGCATGCAGCTGGTTCTGGACCCGACCCGTTTCGACATGCTGCTCCTCCCAAATCTCTATGGCGACATCGTGTCCGACCTCTGCGCCGGCTTCGTGGGTGGCCTGGGCCTGGCCCCAGGGGCCAACATCGGGGAGAAAGGCGCCACTTTCGAGGCGGTGCACGGAAGCGCCCCCGATATCGCGGGAAGGAATCTGGCCAATCCCATCGCCCTGATCCTCTCGGGAGCCATGTTGCTCGACTACATCGGAGAGAACGCCGCCGGGGTGAGGGTGCGAGATGCGGTGGCGTCGGTCCTGCTGGAAGGCACACACATCCCTCGCGACCTCGGGGGCTCGGCCTCCACCTCCGAAGTCGCGGAAGCGATCGCCACCCGGATCTCGGGCTGATCGGTTGCCATCAGGACTGTTAATGCTCCTGACGCTCTCGGGGGTGCCTTTCCGCGGAACCGCAGCCGCCCAGGAGCCCGCTGCCCCGCTTCCTCAGGGAAACGCCTACGTTGCCGCCGTCCTGGAGGGCGGCCCCCGGTCGCAGGACGCGGCCATCAACGACTACTCGTACGATATGGTGGAGATGCGGGAGGATCTCGATAAGAAGGGAGTCGTGACCTCGCGCGAAATCCTCGCCTACCAGGTGTACTTCGTGGATACGCGTCCGGTGCGACGGCTGGTTTCGAGAGACAGGGTCCCGCTCAGCCCGAAGGAGCAGGCCGAGGTCGATCGGAAGGCCCGGGAAAGGGCCCGGGCCATCGCCCTTGGCCACACGGTGCGCGAACAGGCCGGGATACGCCTTTCCAGGCTCGTGGATTCTTTCGAATTCGAGACCGTGGGCCGGGAAACGCGCGCGGGCCGGGAGACCCTGGTATTCGACTTCAAGCCCAAAGAGCACTCCGATCGGAGGGATTCCTCGAACCGCACCACCGACGCGGTGGCGAAAATCCTGGTCGGACGCGTCCATATCGACGAGGCGGATCGACGCGTGGTCCGGCTCGACGCTCGGAACACTCCCGGAAAGAACGCGAGCGTGGCCACGGGGGTGAAAGTCGGCGCCTTCGAAATGGTGATGGAGTACTCATTGGTCCAGGACGGGGTCTGGCTTCCGAAGCGGGTCATGACCCTCGCCACCGGCCGCGCCTTCTTCTTCAAGACCTTCAGGATTCGAAGGACCACCATGTACTGGAACTACCGGAAATTCTCGGTGGAGACCACGGAAGAGCCGGTTCCCCGGCCGTAAACGGGAGCCGCCGGCTCAGGCCGCGGGGGGGAGATCGGGGTTCGACATCATCGCGAAACCGATCATCTTGTAGAGAACCCGCGCGGCCACGTTGCCATCCCACTCACTGGCCCCGGTGGGATCGGGCGCGGTCTCGACCAGATCGAAGCCCACAATGGTGCGGCCGCTGTCGACCAGGGTCCGCAGCAGCACCACCATCTCGGCGAAGGACAAACCTCCCGGAACCGGGGTGCCGGTGTTCGGGCACAGGGTGGGATCGAGACCGTCGATGTCGAAGGAGATGTAGTTCGTCTCCGGCAGCTCGGCCACGATCCGGTTGCAGACCCTTCGCCAGGAGCCGGCGTCGAGCAGCTCGCGACGGATGTCGGACTCGAAGAACGTCCTGATCCTTCCCGCGCTCTCCTTGATGGCCTCGTCCTCCTGCTCACAGTAGTCGCGAACTCCCACCTGAACGAGCCTGGAGACGACGGGGATTTCGCGCATCACGTTGTCCATGATCGACGCGTGGGAGAAGGTGAAGCCCTCATAAGCGACACGCAGGTCGGCATGAGCGTCGATATGGAGAATCCCGAGGCCCGGGTACTTGTCGGCGATCGCGGCGATGGCGCCCAGGGGCACCGAATGGTCGCCGCCCACGATGCCCACGATCTTGTCGCACTGCAGCCAGGCCCGGGTCTCGTTGGCCACCCATCCATTGAGCAGCCGGCCCAGGTCATTCACGCGCTCCACATTCATGGCCAGTTGAGCGTCGCCTCCCACTCCGCCGTTTTCGATTACGGCGGCCGCGAGCGCTTTGGCCTCATTGCTCCACGCGCGCACGGTTTCCGAGATGGGCAACATGGCGATCCCGGATTCGTAGGGCTTTCCGGTGTCACGGTCCAGAAGGTCGACCTGACGGCTCGCCCGGAGGATGGCTGCCGGGCCCTCGCTGGCTCCGCTTCCATACGAGACCGTCGCCTCCCAGGGCACGGGCAGGAGAACCACACGGGAATCCTCCGGGGCATGGGGCAGGCCGAAAATGCCGTCGGCACTGGTGGGCGCGTTCGGGTCGAACGTGTCTTGCATCGGGGCTGAAGCTAGCACACGATGGATCGGCGCTTCAGGATGGGAGAATGCGCGTCTCATGAACGCTCGAACCATCACCGCCCTTGCCCCCTCTTCGATCGGCAACGTGGCCACCGGCTTCGACATCCTCGGCCACACCATTGAGGGACCGGCCGATCGGGTCTCGGTCCGGCGTATCGATGAGCGCGAGGTGCGTCTGCGTTCCCTCAGCGGGGTGGTGATCGATCTCCCTCGGGATCCGGAGCGGAACACCGCCCTGCGCGCGCTGGATCTTCTCCGCCTGGAGCAGAGCCTTGGTTTCGGTTTCGAGATCGACATCGTCAAGGGCATTCCGCTGGGCTCGGGGATGGGGGGGTCCGCCGCCTCCGCGGTGGCCGCCCTGGTGGCCGCGAACGTCCTTCTGGATCGACCTCTTTCCGCCCACCAGCTGTACCCCTTCGCCCTCGAGGGCGAGGCCGCGGCCAGCGGCGGTCGGCATGGTGACAACGTCGGTCCCATGCTGCTCGGAGGCGTGACTCTCGCCACCCGGACGCGCTTGATCCGACTCCCGGTCCCGGAGGGTTTGACCTGCGTCCTCGTTCATCCCCATCTGGTGCTCGAAACCCGCCGGGCCCGGGCCGCGCTCGAAGCACCGTATGCGATCTCGGACTTCGTGCCCCAGAGCGCGGGCCTCGCCCAGCTCCTGGTGGGGCTCTTTACTGGAGACCTCGACTCGATTCGCGGCGGACTCGACGACGTTCTGGTGGAGCCGAGGCGCGCGCCTCTGATTCCCGGCTTCGCGGGGGTCAAGAAAGCGGCGCTCGATGCGCGCGCGCTCGGCTCCTCGATCTCGGGGGGGGGACCCAGCGTCTTCGCCTGGTTCGAGGACGCGGTGACCGGGGCGGCGGCGGCTTCGGCCATGCAGGCTGCCTTCGCGAAGGCGGGTCTCGATTCCGATGTTTTCATCTCCCCGGTGGACGGTCCGAAAGCGCGAGTCCTCTCATGAAGTTCATCAGCACCAACGGCCAGGCCGAGGCGGTGGACCTCCAGGCCGCGCTGCTCGCCGGTCTCGCTCCGGATTCGGGCCTGTATCTGCCCGAAGAGATGGAGCCCCTGCCGGAAGGGACCTTCGATGCCGGTGAGACGCTGCCCCAGATCGCCCGCATTCTCCTGAATCGGTTCTTCGCCTCTGACTCGCTGCTGAAATACCTCACCTCGATCTGCGACGAGAGTCTGAACCTCGAAACGCCCATGGTCGAGATCGCACGGGACACTCATCTCCTCGAGCTGTTCCACGGCCCGACCGCGGCCTTCAAGGACTATGGGGCGCGGTTCCTCGCCCACACCCTGGGACGAATGCGCGGACCGGATTCGGAGCCCCGCTCGCTCACTATTCTGGTGGCCACGTCCGGGGACACAGGCAGCGCGGTCGCGGCCGCGTTTCACCGAAGGCCCGGCTTTCGCGTGGTCATCTTGTACCCCGAGAGCGGCGTCTCCGGGCGACAGGCACATCAATTGGGCTGCTTCGGCGACAACGTTCTGGCTCTGCGGGTGCCCTCGGGCTTCGACCGCTGCCAGGGTCTGGTCAAGCAGGCGTTTGCGGATACCGCGCTGCGGGTGCTGGTGCCGGTGTCATCGGCGAACAGCATCAGCCTGGGTCGACTCCTGCCCCAGGCGACCTACTACGCCTTCGCCTCGCTCCGCCACTTCCGCCTCACCTCCCGGCCGCTCTCCTTCATCGTGCCCACCGGAAATCTCGGCAACGCGGTGGCGGCCCTGATCGCGAAGCGGATGGGGCTTCCCATCGATCGCGTGCTCTTCGCTACCAACGCCAATCTCACCATCCCGGAGTTCATCGAGACCGGCGACTATCGGGCGCGACCGAGTGTTCCCACCCTCGCCAACGCCATGGACGTGGGTGATCCTTCGAACGTGGCCCGGCTGCGCTTCATGATGGCTCAGGATCCCACTCTGCGGGAGGCCTTGGCCGCGGACCAAGTCGAGGACGATTCGATCCGGGCCCGCATCCGCGCGGGCGAGGCCGATTACGGAAAGGTCTTTTGTCCGCATACCGCGTGCGGCATCGAGATGCTGGAGCGCGAGCGTCGCCGGGGATCGAAAGAGGCGTTCTGCGTGGTCGCCACCGCCCATCCGTCGAAGTTCGAGGATGTGGTCGAACCTCTGGTGGGCCATCCGGTCGAACCGCCCCCGGCCCTCACCAACATGCTCAACCGGCCGTCCACGAGCGAACCGCTGGAACCTGAATACGCGAGTCTGAAGGACCGATTGCTTCGCTTGTAGGATGGCGGCTTTGAACCCCTCCATGAATCGCGAACGCCTGGTGTCGGTCGATGCGTTCCGGGGCGCGACCGTCGCGGCCATGATCCTGGTGAACAATCCCGGCGATTGGGGGCACATCTACTGGCCGCTCGAGCACGCGAAGTGGAACGGCTGGACGCCCACCGATCTCATCTTCCCGTTCTTCCTTTTTGTGGTCGGAGCTTCGCTCGCCTTCTCGTCTCGCGACACCACCCGGGCGGCGGCCATCCGGGCGATGAAGATCTTCGGTCTCGGTTTCTTCATGGCCTTCTACCCTCGGTTCAATCTGCTCACCGTGCGCATTCCGGGCGTGCTGCCCCGGATCGCGCTGTGCTACTTCGTGGCTTTCCTCATCAAGAAGCGGTTCGGGAAACCGGCGGTCGCGGCCATCGCCGCGGCCTGCTGCCTCGGCTACTGGTTTCTCATGACCGTGGTCCCGGTGCCGGGCGGGATCGCGCCCAATCTCGAGCCCGAAACGAATCTGGGGGCGTGGCTCGATCGTCTGGTCTTCGGATCGCACCTCTGGGTCTCGTCAAAGACCTGGGATCCCGAAGGACTTCTGTCGTCTCTCCCCGCCGTGGGCACCACCCTGCTCGGATATCTGGCCGGATCGCTCTTAAGGGCCGGTCTGGGTGCTACCGAGATCCTTCGCCGCCTGATCGTCACCGGCGTGGCTCTGACCATTTCCGGCCTGCTCTGGAGCCACGTCTTTCCAATCAACAAGAGTCTGTGGACATCGTCCTATGTCCTGTTCACCGCCGGCCTGGCCTCCCTCTCTCTGGCCGGCTTCTATTGGGTGGCGGATGTGAAGGGCTACAAGTCATTTCTGAGGCCGTTCGTCATCTATGGCGTCAACGCCATCGTGGTGTTCGTGGCCTCCGGGCTTCTGGCCAAGACCATGGGCCTCATCAAAGCGCCGCTCGACGGGGAGTGGATCTCGTCGCAGGTATTCCTCTACCGGACGTTGTTTGTGTCCTGGCTCTCGCCCCTTAACGCGTCCCTCGGGTACGCCATCGCCAACGTGGTCCTGTGGTACGTCGTCTTGTGGTGGATGGACCAGCGCGGCATACACGTGAAGGTTTGACCTTGCGCATCGGCATCGACCTCGGCGGAACCAAGATCGAAGGCGTCGCCCTCGATGAGACGGGCGAGATCAGCGCTCGCCGACGGGTGTCCACACCCCAGGGCGACTACGACGGCACGGTCCGCGCCATCGCCGAGGTGGTTCGCCACCTCGAAGGTGAGCTGGGCTCTCGCGGTTCGGTGGGGCTGGGAATGCCTGGCATCATCTCCCCGGCCAGCGGCCTGGTGAAGAATGCGAACTCCGTCTGCCTGAACGGCCGGTCCTTCGACCGCGATCTGGAAGCGGCCCTGAAGCGTCCTCTTCGGGTCGAGAACGACGCCAATTGTTTCGCCCTGTCCGAAGCGAGCGACGGAGCGGCGGCCGGGCGCCCCTGCGTTTTTGGCGTCATCCTCGGAACCGGCACGGGCGGCGGCGTGGTGGTGAATGGCCGGGTTGTGCGCGGTCGGAATGCGGTGGGCGGGGAATGGGGACACAACCCTCTGCCCTGGCCCGATCCGGCCGAGTTGCCGGGCGTCGAGTGCTACTGCGGCCTCCGCGGCTGCATCGAAACGTGGCTCTCGGGGCCGGGCCTCGCCCGCGACTACCAGCGCGGAACCGGTGGCTCCGAAGACGCGGTGGTGGTGGTGGACCGCGCCCTGTCCGGCGATCCGGCGGCGGTTTCGTGCCTCGACCGATATGTCCACCGGCTGGCTCGAGCCCTCGCCACCATCATCAATGTTCTCGATCCGGATGCCATCGTTCTAGGGGGCGGCCTGTCGAGGATCGAACGGCTGTACACGGACGTGCCGCGTCTCTGGTCGCGGTTCGTGTTCTCTGACCGCGTGGACACGGAACTGCTGCCCCCGAAGTTCGGCGACTCGAGCGGGGTCCGAGGCGCGGCCCGGCTCTGGCCGGAGACTCTCCGCTAGATCTTCTTCCGCGGGTGGTCCAGCGCACGACTGATGCGGCGGGAGGACGGCGCGCGTCGCCGACCGAGTACAACTGACCCCGCCATCGCCATCGCGGAAGTGCACTTACGGGTATGGCACGGCGGTTGCTTGGTAGGGAAGCGAAGGAGAAAAACCATGAACCGAATCGCCATCGCCGCCATCGCATCGAGCTTCGCCCTCACCGGGACGGTTCCGGCCCAGGCCGGAGTCACCGTGGGCATCCATATCGGCAGCCATCGGCCCGGCGTGTACGCCGCGAGTCGCTACCGCATCGATCGCATCGCCTTCGACAACGGCTACCGCGACGGCCTGCGAGAGGGCCAGAAGGACGATCGACACCACGATCGTTATTACTATCGCGACGAGAAGCGATATCGGGAAGGCGATGCCGGCTATCGCCGCGATTACGGTCCGCGCAACGAATACGTCAACGCCTACCGCCGGGGGTTCCAGGAAGGCTACGGCCAGGGATACTCGGATCGGCGAGGCCATGGCTACGGCGATCGGCACAACGACCGCCACTCTCGGCGCTAGTGTCCTGCCTCACAAGTACGCGTCACATGGGAGCGCCGATGCATCCCGGATCGCCGCGTTGCTCGTCGTTGCGTATGCTGGATACGCGGCCTCCTCGGCGCCTTGCGCTCCGGGCGCCTCGACACTCGCATGTGCCACGTACTTGTGAGGCAGGACACTAGTGTCCCGCCTGCTGATCTACTGCTTCGAGAAATCGTCGCGCCGTGCGACGATTTCCAGAGCCGACTTTGGTTTGCCGCCGATCGGGCCGCGCCATGAGACTCGTTTGAAAGAGCCCCGTTTCAGGCGATTTCTCGACCGGGTGTTCTAGCGACATGGGAGGGGGGCCGAGCCCCGATGTGGGTCGCACGCGCCGGGGCGTATGGCGTGAGTCACCGCGGTCCGTCAGCGTCGTTCACGCCATCCGAGCCGAGCAAGGAGGCGCACGATTCCGAAGTTCGCCAGTCAGTGCCGACGCGGGAGGCGTCCCCGACGCGGCGACCTACATCGGGGCCTCGGCCCCCCGGGCCGCCACGAGGATGTCGGCAAGATCGCTTCAGGCCGCGCAGAACGATGCGGCCTCCCCGGCGCCTTGCGCTCCGGGTGCCTCGACCCTCGCAGGTGCCACGTACCTACGCTTACGAGGCTGGCCACTAGAATCGGCGCATGGCCGCTGGAGCTTCCGTTCTTCGCATGGGCGTGGTCGATCCCGTGGGCTCCATCGACCCTCGAACCATGGCCGAGGCCACCACCATCCTCCTGGCCCGGCAGATCTTCGAAACCCCGTTCCAGGCTTCGGCCTCGGGAGAGGCGGTGCCGGCTCTGTTCCAGGACAAGCTGGTTGAGGAGCCGGGGAGCGCCGGTCTCAAGTTCTCGACCACGGTGAGACCGGAAGCCCGGTTCAGCGACGGCACCGCGGTGACACCCGAGGATGTGGTGGGGGCCCTCGCTCAGGACCCGGTCTTCACTTCTCGCGCCTCCGCCACCTTCCGCGACGGGCGAGTGGTCCTGACTCTGTTCGCTCCGAACCCCCGCTTCGACCTCTTCCTCACCATGAGCGGCATGCTCTACCGCGAGAGCGGGGGCCAGTTCCTGGGCTCGGGCCCCTACATGCTGGGCCCATCGGACGAAAACGTGGTGCGTCTGGTGCGGAATCCTCATGCTCGAAGGCCGGCGAAGATCGACTCCATTGAGGTCCGGTGTTTCCCCGTCGAACCCCGAACCGGACGACCGGAGGCACTGTTGGCCGCCCTGGAAAAGGGTGAGGTCGATCTGGCCCCGCGTCTGTCCTGGCGCGATATCAATCGGCTCAAGAGCACGGCGGTGGTGATGAAGCCGGTCAATTCAACCTGCATGCTCTATCTCAACACCGAGCGGCTCAAGGACGCTCGGCTCCGCCGCGCTCTGGCCCTGGCCATTGATCGCACCCTGGTGGCGGAAATCGCCTTCGGCGAGAACCCTCTCGCCTTCCGTGCCACCGGCCTTCTGCCGCCCGCCCTGGGCAAAACCAACGACCGCCTCACTCCGGATATCGAGAGCGCGCGGGCCGAGTGGCAGGCGGCGGGCGGCTACCCTGCGCCCCTGGCCATCGTCTACTCCC
>JAQBHL010000270.1:0-3484 GCA_032127745.1 Acidobacteriota bacterium | reverse complement strand
CGCGGGCAGTGCGTGAATCAGCCCTACTTGGGATGTCGCGAGTTTGCTGCGTCCTTCAGCTACGTCGAGAAACCGGACGCCCCGTGTGAGTCGATCCAGGAGACCCGTGATTTGGGTTTCATGCTTTACGACCTGGACTTTGAGGATCCCGCCGACCCGAGGCCGCGGTTCTTCCGCGCCCGTCTGGAGTCTGGGGTCATCAAGGTGCCGGACTGGAACTCAAAGGAGGTCGTCGGATGATTCTCCAGTCGCTCGTTGACTACTACCGGCGAAAGGCGGCGAACGATCCCTCTGGGATTGCTCCTCCTGGATGGGAGAGGAAGGAGATTCCCTACATCGTCGTCATTGATCGTGAGGGCCGGGTGGTTCAGGTCGATGTCACCATGGAGGGAGAAGGGAAGGCCAGACGCTTTCAAAGCCAGCTCGTGCCCGCGGGCGTGAAAAAGGCGTCCAGCATCAAGGCCAATCTTCTCTGGGACAGCGTCGAATACGCCCTCGGCGTGGCGACAGGAAAGTCGCGCGCGTCGGACAAGGAACTCGCCGCACTCAAGAAGGTGCAGACGCGTCACCAAGCTTTTTCCGACCGTCTTGCCCTGCTGACCAGTCGAGGCAGCGATGAGGGACTGGAGGCACTCACAAGGTTCTTGGAGGGCTATGACGGCTCACCGATTGGTGAAGAATCAGTCTGGCAGGATCTCCTGGAGAATGGCCCCTTCATCACGTTCCGCCTCAAGGGAGACGAGGGAATCATCGCGCGGCGCCCGAAGGTTCGGGCCCTCGTCGACAGCGTCAGGGCACCCGAAGCCAACGGCGTCTGCCTCGTCTCTGGCGAGCCTGACACTGTCGCCGAGCTTCATCCAGCGATCAAGGGCGTCCGCGATGCGCAGCCCGCTGGAGCGAACATTGTCTCCTTCAATCTTGCCGCCTTCCGTTCGTTTGGCAAGGCGAAGGGGGCGAATGCTCCTGTAGGCCAGAAGTCGACCTTCGCCTACACGACCGCGCTGAATCATTTGCTTAGGAAGGACTCCAGGCAGAAGATTCAAGTCGGAGACTCGACCACGGTCTTTTGGTCTGAGAAGGCCTCGGGCGCAGCGATGGAGGAGGCGTTCGCAGGTTGGTTTGATCCCCCAAAGGATGACCCAGACGCCAATGCCGGACGAGTGAAGGCGCTGTTTGAGTTCAGGCAAGGCAAGCCCCTGACCGAGGACGACGGGCAGCGCTTCTTTGTTCTTGGCCTGGCTCCTAATGCCGCGAGAGTGTCGATCCGTTTCTGGCATGTCGCAACGGTGAAGGAAATCGGGGAGCGGCTCTTCCAGCACTTCGCGGACCTCGACATCGTACGCCCCCCGGGCGCTGCTCCTTTTCCCTCGATCTATTGGCTCTTGCGATCAATCGCTGTCCTTGAGAAAGCGGAGAACGTCCCGCCGAACCTCGCAGGCGATTGGATGCGCAGCATCCTGACGGGTAGCCCCTACCCGCAGACCCTGCTGCAATCTGCGGTTCGGAGATGCCGCGCCCGTCAGGACGTCGGGCCGGTGAGAGCCGCCATCATCAAAGCTTGTCTTAACCGTTCACGACCCGATTCTGAAAGGGAAATCACCGTGGCACTTGACCCAGAGAACACGAACACCGGCTATCGCCTCGGCCGCTTGTTTGCCGTCTTCGAGAAGATCCAAGAGGAGGCGAACCCTGGACTCAACGCAACGATCAGGGACCGTTACTTCGGCGCCGCGTCGGCTTCGCCGCTTGTCGCGTTCCCCTTGCTCAACCGTCTCAAGATGCACCACCTCTCGAAGCTTGACAACCGCGGCCGGATGGTCAATCTGGAGAAGCTCATCGGTGAAGTCATGAACGGCCTCGATGCCCAGAACCCCTTCCCACCGCACATGTCCCTGGCCGACCAGGGCCGGTTCGCCGTGGGCTACTACCACCAACGACAGAAATTCTTTGAGAAGACCGGAGGAGAGAAGTAATGGCAATCCAGAAGCGATACGACTTTGTCCTGCTCTTTGATGTTCAAGACGGCAACCCGAACGGGGACCCCGATGCTGGCAACCTGCCGCGGGTTGACGCGGAAACGGGGCATGGCCTCGTCACCGACGTCTGCATCAAACGAAAGGTCAGAAACTTCGTCGCGCTGACGAAGGGTGAGGAAAAGGGCTACGACATCTATGTGAAGGAAAAGGCCGTCCTCATTCGCAGCCACGAACGCGCCTACAAGGAGACTGGCAACGAAGAGGCTCTCAAGGGTGACAAGAAGAGAAAGGGGGGTGGTCACGAGGTAGAGGAGACGCGCGCATGGATGTGCGCGAACTTCTTCGACATTCGCGCTTTCGGCGCTGTCATGAGCCTCGGCGTCAATTGCGGGCAGGTGCGCGGTCCGATCCAGCTTACGTTTGGTCGTTCGGTCGCGCCAATCGTGTCACTGGAACACTCAATCACCCGAATGGCGGTCGCCACGGAGAAGGAGGCTGAAGATCAGCAGGGCGACAACCGAACAATGGGCCGAAAATTCACGGTCCCTTACGGTCTATATCGCACCCACGGCTTCATCTCAGCTCATCTTGCGGCCCAGACCAAGTTCTCCGATGACGACCTGAACCTGTTCTGGGAGGCGCTGAAGAACATGTTCGAGCATGATCGCTCGGCCGCCCGCGGCCTCATGTCTACGCGGGGTCTCTATGTGTTCGCGCACAGTTCGGCTCTCGGAGATGCCCCAGCGCACGCTCTCTTCGAGCGAATCAGGGTCAAGCAGGACGATCCGTCCAAGCCAGCGAGGGCCTTCTCGGACTTCGATGTGAACGTCGACATCAAAGATCTTCCTGCGGGAGTGAAGCTCGAACCAATGGTCTAGCAGTCGTGCACGAGGACGACTTTCTGCCTCTGTCCGGCATTCAGCATCTCGTTTTCTGCGAGCGGCAGGCTGCGCTAATCCATGTCGAGCGTGTCTTCGAAGAGAACGTCTTCACGAGCGAAGGCCGCGTGCTGCATGACTCGGTCGCGACGCCCGGCGGGCGCGTGAGAGAAGGGGTTCGGGTTGAGACCGATGTCTGGTTGCGATCCGAACGCCTTGGCCTTGTTGGCCGGGCCGATCGGGTAGAGACGTGGAAGGAGGGCGGTCAGACCAGGGTTCAGCCGGTCGAGTCAAAGCGAGCCAAGCGCAAGAGTCTCAGGGCGGACTGCGTCCAGCTCTGCGCCCAGGCCATGGCGCTGGAGGAGATGCGCGACATCAACATCGATTCGGGCGAGCTGTACTACATCAAGTCGCGTCGTCGACTCACCATTCCGATAACCGACGACCTCCGTGAAGCGACGGCGAAGGCGGCTCGACGCTTCCACGAGATCTTTCAGGCGGGCATTGTTCCGCTACCGAGGTTCGACGCGCGCTGCAAATCATGCTCGTTGAAGGAACTCTGCCTACCGGCTCTCTTCGAGCGGCCGACGAAGATCACGGACTATCTTGCCGCCGCGTGGAGCGATGATG
>JAQBHL010000269.1:0-38563 GCA_032127745.1 Acidobacteriota bacterium | reverse complement strand
CCCGTCCGCGCCGTGCGGATCACGGCCGCCCGAAACCTGTCGTTCGTGCCCATCGACCAGTTGGACGCAGCCACGCGTCCGGCCTTCGAAGCCGCACTCCTCGAGTACATCACGGCGCAAAGCTTCGCCCTGGACATGCCGGGCGCCCACCTCAACCTGGCCGTGGTGTACGAGAACACCGGCAGGCCCAACCTCGCGGAGCAGCACTACCTGAGCGCGCTGAAGATCGATCCGGACTTCACCCCCGCGCGTGCGAATCTTGCCCGGCTATACAGCGCCCTGTCCCGCAACGCCGATGGCGTGCGCGTGCTGGTCGAGGGACTCAAGCGCCTGCCCGAGCTCGGCGAACTCCAGTATTCGCTGGGACTCCTGCTGGCCGAGGAGAAGCGCATGGAAGAGGCCACCGCGGCTCTGGGCCGGGCCGCGAAGCTCTTGCCGGACCGTGCAAGCGTCCACTACAACTACGGCCTCGCGTTGCAGCAGATGGGGCAGAAGGCTCCGGCCGAGGCGGCGTTGCTCGAAGCCCAACGGTTGGACCCCGATGACCCCGCCCCGCCCTACGCGCTTGCGGTCTTCTATGCCCAGTCGGGGCGGACAGCGGAGGCCCTCGAATGGGCCGAGAAGCTGCGCTTGCTACGCCCGACCGATCCAGAAGTCACTGGTCTGGTGGCGCGCCTCCGCAGGGACCAGTAGCGCGTCAATGGGCGGGGACGACCGGGCGAGCGACGAAATGACGACCGCCAAAGACGAGGTGAAGACGACCCCGCCGACATCGATAGCCCGGAAATCGAGAACATGCCCGGCACCGGTGAAGACGCCCGCCATCCTGGACGCAGTGCAACAGGTGCGTGAAGTGTTCGCGTTCGTCCGCTCGCGGATTGATCGCCACCCACGGCGCGCCGGCCAGTGGTTGCTCACCGGAAGGTGGCTCCGGAAGGTTAGCTTCGAAAAGGACCTGGCCCAGAACCGAAACGTGAACACGTTCTGGGTGGGCAGCACCGGGCGGATCAGCCGGCGTCACCAGCTCAATTCCGCTTACACGCATAAGGACGGCGGGTTTGAGAACAGCATCCGTCCCAAGCGTAGACTTTGCTCGTGAACGTTCTGGCCGCGACCAAGCCCGGCGCTCGCCGCGCCGTCGCGCGTCTGGACACGCCGCCCGGCCGGAGACAGAAGGGGGCGGCCGCCCTAGGCCTTCTGGCCGCACTCGGTCTTGGGTGCCAGCAGCGTGAGGCACCCGAGGTCACGCTGGCGCGGGTCACCGCCGAGTCGCGGCTGGCCCAAATCGAAAACCTCGAGCGGCTCATCGCGGAGGCCGAGACGCGTGAGATCGTCACCACCGACCAGATCGCGATCGGCGTTTCCGAGGATCTGGTGCGGGACCTGCTGCAGGCGTCGCCGCCGCCCGACACCGTGGTCGCCAACCGGATTCGGGTTCGGTTCGAATCGGCCCAGACTTTCTTTCGCGGAGGTCAGGCGCAGTTGCTGTTCCGCGCCCGCGCCAGCAGCACCGATCTTGTGGATGCCGGCGCCACGGTCGAGCTGGGCGGGGGCCTGGACGAGTTCACCTTCGAGGACGGCCGGCTCCTTTCCCGGGTGAAGCTGAAGCATTTCAGCATCATCGAATCCTCGCTCGGCGAGCTCGGCGAAAGCGTCCTCGATGGCCTGGTGCGCGGCAATCTTGAAGTCATCCAGAACGCGATTCCTAGGATCGAGATCCCGGTGCGACTCGAACAGTCGATCCGGATCGGCGGCCTCACCGAGGGCGCCGTGGTCGCGAGAGGAGGTGTTCTTCTCCTGGGAATGTCCGTCAGTCGGGTGATCCCGGTCAACCAGCGGCTGTGGGTGCTGGTGCGAGCCACGGCCGGGCCGTGGCGGGCGGATTCGAAGACGGTGGCGAAGTGAAGCGGTCCTTGCTGCTGCTCGCCCTGTTCGCGGTTGCCGGGGCGCTCGGGTCTGTCTACTGGCGCTCCTTACGGCCCGAACTCCCGCCGCCCCCGACGCAGGTGGAGCTGCAGACGCTGCTTGAGCGGCGCGACGCCCTGCAGAAGCGGCTCACGGAGGTGGTCGCCGCGAATGGCGAGAAGAGTCTCGCCACGGCGCCCCGGGGCGGGGTGATGATCGGTGTTCCCACCAGCTTCACCCGCTCGATCCTCGATCAGATCGTCACCGGCCTCTTCGGCGAGGTGACCCTAACCCTCAAGAATCTGAAGGTGCACAAGGAAGGCGAGGTCAGGGTCAACACCCTGTTCGGCCGGAAGCAGACGATGGGCAAGTACGTGCTCGATGTCAAGATCCACGAGGTGCAGGGCATCCTGCGCCCGGGCAAACCGAAGGTGGTGTTCGGCCGGGACCGCGTGGCTTTGAGCCTTCCGGTGAGGCTGGCCGAGGGGCAGGGCAACGCGGACCTGAGGCTGCGGTGGGACAGCCAGGGCCTCGCGGCCAAACTCGCGTGCGGGGACGTTGACGTCACCAAGGCGGTGACGGGAGGCGTGATCCCGCAGGACTACACGCTGGCCGGGGCTTTCAAGATCGCGAGGGCGGGAAGCGCCATCACCCTCCTCCCCGACTTCCCCGAAGATCTGCGAGTGCGGATCCGGGTCGACCCCTCGGAGCAGGCCTGGCGGGCCGTGGAGGAGGTGGTGAAGGATCAGCGCGCCGTGTGTGAGGCCGCGCTCAACAAGATCGACATCAAGGAGGTCCTGGGCAATGTCCTCGGCAAGGGCTTCAACGTCTCGATTCCCCATAAGCTGATCAAGCCCATCCGGCTGCCGGCCGGCTTGAAGCAGTCGCTGGACATCCAGGGAATCAAGTTGGCCCTGAAGTTGAAGCTGACCGGACTGCTCGTGAGCGAGAAGCGCATCTGGTATGGCGCGGACATCGGCTTCGAGAAATCGGGACGCCTTCCTGATGTTTCGCCCTCGCCCTCGCCCGCGCCCGCGGCGTCGCCGGCGGCGAAGAGATACCCCCAAGGGCGCCCGCCGCGCGAGCCCTGATGAGCGGGCTTGGGTCGCAGCCTTGGCGGAACCGGGGCAAGAAATCTGGGGGACGGTGGCAGGTAACGACATGTCGCCACGGACGGTCGGGAATGCGTGTGGCTCCTTTCGTGATTCGGGCAAGATAGCAGGGCGTTCTCGCCACTCGCGAGATCAATCCAATGGGCTACGGCCCACAACGTCCGCCAGGGCGCATGACCGCGCCTATAAGGGGGGCCCGGGTTTGCCGGATGGCGGGCGGGCTGGAGTTGAACCTCAGCCGCCGCAAGGTTTCTGTCCCCGTCATTGGTAACCTAGGCCACTCAAATGGCCACGAATCGCGTCTACCGGATCACCTTCATGAGCCAGGGCCGGATCTACGAGCTCTACGCGAAAAGCGTCGGCTCCGCGGACCTGTTCGGGTTCGTTGAGATCTCACAGCTCGTGTGGAGTCAGAAGTCTTCGGTGGTGATCGATCCGTCCGAGGATTCACTCAAGCACGAGTTCGAAGGAGTCAAACGGTTCTTCGTGCCGATGCACTCGGTGATCCGGATCGATGAAGTGGATCACGGAGGGACGTCGAAGATTCTCACCACCGCCGGGCAGGCTGGCACGGTGTCTCCGTTTCCGGTGTTCATCCCGGCGGGCGGCGAAAAGAAGCACTGAGTGCTTCGTGGTCGCGAACCGGTGACCACGAACGGGGTGAACGGGACCGAAGTCAAAGACGGTTCCTTTAGCACCCGTGAAGGCCTGGTCCTGTCGACCTACCGCCTTCATGTTCAAGACTGCGGCTTCGAGCCCGTCATCCTCATCCACGGCCTCTCCGACCACTCGCGGTCACGCCCGTATCTGAGGCTCGGGAGCATTCTGGCCGAACGGGGTTTTGAGGTCTTCGCATTCGACCGGCGCGGATCGGGCCGATCGGCGGGCCCCCCAAACTATGCCGCGACCTGGGACGACCTGCGCGACGATCTGGGGCGGTTTGTGGACATTGTCGAAGACCAGTGCGGCCGCCTGCCCGCGCTGGTCGGGCTGTCTCTGGGCGGCCTCCAGGCCCTCGACTTTGCCTTGACCTCGCCCGAGAGCGTTCATTCCTGCATCGCCATGGCTCCCGCTCTCGACGTTTCCGGGACATCGCCCTGGTTGCGCCGGATTCTCCCTTTCCTGGCGAAATGGTGGCCCACCTTGAGCGTCGATCCGGGCCTTGACGACTCCGCTCTGGTGCGAGATCCAGAGGTCTGTCGCGACTATCGGGCGGACCCGCTGTGGCGGGCTCGCACCACACCGGCTCTCTCCCTGGCCGTGCTGGGGGCGATCGAGGAGGTCCACCGTCGCGCCGAACAACTGGAGACGCCGCTCCTGGTGTTCCATGGCACGGCGGATCGGGTGGTTCCCATTCTCGGGACGAGGCTCGCCTTTCCACGATTCGGGTCGAAGGACAAGACGTTCATCGAACTCCCGGGCGCCTTTCATGCCCTGCCCATCGAACCGGAAGGCTGGGACATAGCGGAACGCATGGCCGCCTGGCTCAAAGCCCGATCCCAAGGCATCGCCGAGCCTTCCCGCTCGACCTACTGAATCCTGACCCGGCCTCCGAAGCCTTCCTCGTAGGTGTGGTAGTAGTCGAGCGAAGGCTCGGGGTGCTTCCAGCAGTAGTAGCCGCTGCCGTTGTCGAAATCCACGAGCCACAGGCCCTTGATGTCGAGGCCGAGCGAGCCCATCTCCGTCGCCCACCCGTTCACGATGGACTGCGCCTGCTCACGGATTTGAGGATTTCCGGCGGCGGCGGCGAGCAATCGCTCCACCCGCTCGAAGGCTTCCTGGGTCAGTTGCTGCACCCTGGGCAGAAGGGCCTTCGCTTCCGCGTAGGTGAAGATCCGTTTCTCGGTCTGGGTTTCGCTCACGGGAATGCCTTTGGGTTCGATGGAGGGCTCGGATGACCACTCAAGCGACGGTGACGCCCGCGCACAGATAGACATCCTGGATCGCGTTCAGGAGCTTCACCCCTTCGGCCCGCGGCCTTTGGAACGCCTTGCGCCCGGAGATGAGGCCGGTGCCGCCCGCCCGCTTGTTGATGACCGCGGTCCGCACCGCCTCGGAGAAGTCGTTGTCTCCGGAAGCGCCGCCGGAATTGATGAGCCCGGCGCGGCCCATGTAACAGTTGGCCAGCTGGTAGCGGGTGAGATCGATCGGGTGATCGGTCGACAGCTCGGTATAGACGCGCTTGTCCGTCTTCCCGTAGGGATTTTCCTTGGAGTTCAACATCTCGTAGCCGCCGTTGTTCTCCGGCAGCTTCTGCTTGATGATGTCCGCCTCGATGGTGACTCCGAGGTGGTTGGCCTGGCCGGAGAGATCGGCGGCGAGATGGTAGTCCTTGTCCTTCTTGAAGGCGGGGTTGCGCAGATAGCACCACAAGATGGTGGCCAGACCCATTTCATGGGCCACTTTGAAAGCCTCGCTCACTTCGACGATCTGTCGTGACGAGTTGTCCGAGCCGAAATAGATGGTGGCTCCCACCGCGGTGGCGCCCATGTCCCGCGCCTGCTTGATCTGGGCGAAGAAGATCTGGTCGAACTTGTTCGGGTAGGTCAGGAACTCGTTGTGGTTGAACTTCAGGATGAAGGGGATCTTGTGCGCGTACTTGCGGGCGCAGGAGCCGAGAACGCCCAGGGTCGAGGCCACCCCGTTGCAGCCGCCTTCGATCGCGAGCTTGACGATGTTCTCGGAATCGAAGTAGTCGGGGTTCTTAGCGAAGGAGGAGCCGGCCGAGTGTTCGATGCCCTGGTCCACGGGCAGGATGGAGAGGTATCCGGTTCCGGCCAGCCGCCCGGTGTTGAACATGTCCTGCAGGGCGCGCAGAACCGGGATCGGCCGGTCCGAGCCCAAATGCATGCGCGAGACCCAGTCGGGACCCGGCAGGTGGAGGCGGTCCTTGGAAATGGTCGCGCACTTGTGGTCAAGAAGCAGTCGGGCGTCCTTACCCAGGGATTGTTCGATAGCCTGAAGATTGGTCATGGTCTTTGCCTGCTTTCAGAGGGAGTTTAATCGGAACCCCGACACCGCCACCTGCAACTCCCGCGTCTCCGGGGGCGGAGCGCAAACTCTGGCGCATAGACTCCGGGTTTCAATGAGCCAGGTTCGTTCCGCGACGGTGATGGTGATTCTTGCAGGAATCGCGGGGGGTCTCACCTTGCCCGGTCTGCTCGCCCGCCATCCGTCCTCATTGGCGAGCCTCGCTCTGGGCACCGATGATGCCTTTGCCGCCTCCGGGCTGGAACCGCGGGAGAACCAGGTCGGCGGCGGTGCTCTGCGCTGGATGCGCCCGAAAGCGGCCTTCCGTTTCGAAGGAGTGGGCCCGGGTCTGGTCGACGTCGACCTCCTGGTGCGTGCCCATCGGACCGAGGTGACTCTGGTCGCGAACGGAGCAAGAGTGGGAAGCCTTCTGCCCGGCGAGGGCCATTTCACTTCAAGGATCCGGCTTAGCGGCTCGTCGATGGTCTTCGGAATCGAGACCGATGGGTTTGCCGCCCCCGGGCGCACTCTGGGCGCCCAGTTCGTTTCCCTGCGGGTCCAGCCGGATCCGGCGGCCCGCCTCGGCCCGGGCGGAGTTCCGATGCGGCTCTGGCTGAGTGTCTTCGCTCTCTTGCTGATCTCGGTCCTCGCCCAGGCGCTTTGCGGCCTCAGCCTGAGCGTGTCCCTCCTTCCGCCCGTGTCCCTGCTGCTGATGGTTCTCCCCGCCGGGCTCTGGCGATCGAACTGGCTCTTCGAATGCGCCGCGCTCATCGGCCTCGTGACCGTCATCTCATCGCTGTTCGCGAGTCGCAGCAAGGGCGAAAGAGCCGCGCGGGGATGGCTGCAGGTGGCCTTGTTTCTGGCATTGACCGTGGAGGGCGTGCTCCCGCCCTCACCCCTGGTGATTCAAAGCGATGCCCAGCTGCACGGCAACAAGCTGGCCGAAGTGGCGCAGGGGAATATGTTTCCCACCAGCCGAACCGATCACAAGCCCCCTTTCGAAATCCCGTACGGCTTCAGTTTCTACGCTCTCCTCACGCCTTTTGCGTCCGATGGCGTGACCAACGTCAGGGTGGTGCGCGAAGGCGCCGCGTTCTTCTCCGTTCTCTCCGCCCTGGCCCTGGGCCTTGCGCTGGGTCGAGTCTCGCCTGGCCTCGCCGCCGCCTCCCTGACGTTGTGGACGCTGGCGCCGGTGAACATCAAGACCATGGGGTTTGGAAATCTGTCGAACGTCTTTGCCCAGGCCATCTTCGTCCTGTTCCTGGTCGCGGCCGGGCTCCTGCCCGGGGGAAGGGCGAGAGCCGCCGTCCTCACTTTCCTGGTCGCTCTTTCGGCCACCGCCCATCTCTCCTCCTTCATCGTTCTCTTCTCCCTGCTTATAGTGACCTTCTTCATTCCGCAGGACCGCGCCCGCGCGGTCTTCAAGCCCCTTTTGGGCGGCGTCCTCCTGGCCGCCTCGTACTACGCGTTCTTTCTTCCCATGATCCTCGGGCAGATTCCGCGGCTCCTCGACGAGCGGGGAGGAAGCGCCGGCGTCTTCGAACCCCTGCGCTTGCCGCGCCAGATCATGGATGGGGCCGGTTGGCCGCTGGTGGGACTGATCGTCCTATCTGTTCTCGCGGGGAGAGTTCGCGATGTCCTCGTCGGCGGACGCAGCCTGGCCCTGACCGGATTCGTACTCGCCATCGTGGCCCTGGTTTCGCCGGTCGAGGTCAGATATCTGCTGGCCCTGGTTCCTCTGCTCGCCGTAGCCGGGGCTTCGGTGTTCGCGGAGAGGGATCTCCAGGCCTTTCCGCAACCGGGTCTGACCTCGGTGGTGAACCTGCCTCTTCTGCGCCGGCTCGGGTCCGATCAGGTCGCCCTGCCTCTGGCCACCGTCCTGCTCGTCGCCGCCGTGGTCGGGGGCGGTCTCATTCTTCTCGAGTTCATCCCGGTGTCCATGTGAAAAGGGCCGGCTGCTACACTCCTCCTTTCCAATAACTTATGGAGTACATCTGCAAGATTGGGACTCCTTCGGGGGAAATTCTCGAAAGGAGTTTTAAGGCCGCTGACGAGGGGGCTCTAAAGGCAGACCTTCTGCGCCAGGGTCTGTTCCTCTTTTCGCACCGGAGGGTTTCCCGGGGCTTTCGCTTTGGCTCGCCCAGAATCAGGGCCCAAAACCTGCAACTGTTCGGACAGGAGCTCGCCGCTCTCCTGAAGGCGGGCCTGCCCCTGGCTCAGTCGATGGATCTGATGGTGGAGCGACAAAGAGAACCCGCCTTCAGGCGTTCCCTTGGCGCCGTGCGCGACCGGGTCAAGTCCGGGGCCGCACTCTCCGAGTCCTTCCGGCAGGAAGGGGCCCTGTATCCGCCGATGTTCTCGGCCAGCCTGATCGCCGGCGAACGCAGCGGCAATCTCGAAGCCGTGCTTCGCCGTTTCGTTTCGTACCTCAAGCTCAATCAGACGATCAAGAAGAAGGCCATTTCCGCGTCCGTCTACCCCATGGTTCTCTTCTCCGCCATGTTCGGCCTCATGTACGTGATGCTGACCCAGGTCCTGCCCCAGTTCACCGGTTTCTACGGCAGCCTGGGGGCCGAACTGCCGCTGCCGACCCGGATTCTGCTGGGGGTTTCAGACTACGTTCGGGAGTGGAGTCTGGTCATGTTCGCGCTCGTCATCGTCTCCGGCTTTGGCCTGATGTCGTGGCTGCAGGCCCAGACAAATCGAGAACGGTTCGATGGGTGGATCTTGAATATCCCCTTCTTCGGCGCGCTCCTGCGCACCTATTCCACCAGCCAGCTGGCCCGCTCTCTTTCGACCCTGCTGTCCGGAGGCCTGCCCCTGGTTCAGGCGCTCGGCGTCGCCGCCGCGTCGGTGGGGAACCGCGCCATATCCGCCTCGGCGGCGGCGGCCGTGCCCCAGATCCAGGAAGGAAAGAGCCTGTCTCTTGCCCTGGACGCGACCGGCCATATCGAGCCCCTCACTATCGAGATGATCCGGGTGGGTGAGAACACCGGCGCCTTGGGGGAAATGCTCAACCAGGTCGCGGACTTCTATGACGAGGATCTGGAGGTCAAGGTCCAGACCATCCTGGCCCTGGTCGAACCGGTGCTTCTGATCTTCATGGCCGTGGTTATCGGCGCCATGGTCCTCGCCTTGTACCTGCCGATGTTCCAGGCCTTCTCCGTGATTCAGTCTCGGGCGGGAGGCTAAAGGGTCAATGGCCGTGCTCGCTGACGAAGCCAGACCCGCCTCGATGGCGGCGCTCTCCTCCGCGAAGGAAGAGGCCCTGGCTCGCTTGATGGCGGACCGGCTGGGCCTTCAGTTTGTGGATGTCACCTCCTTCGCGCCCGATCCACAGATCCTTCACAGCGTGCCCGTGGACCTGATGTTCCGGTACAACTTCCTGCCCTATCGAGAAGAGGACAGCCGCCTGGTCCTGGTCATGGCCGATCCCTCCGACCTCACCGTCCTCGACGATCTGGCCATTCTGCTCGGTCGCAGAATCCAGGCCGCGGTGGGAACTCCATCCGCGATCGGCGAGGCGCTGAAGCGGGGCCAGGGGTCGCAACGAGTTCTGGAGCAGGCTTCCGAATCGCTGGTCATGCAGATCGTGCGGGAGGGCGATGAGGGCGAGATTCTTTCCGTCGATTCGATTCAGGCCAAGGACAAGTCGCCCATCGTGCGTCTGGTGGATTCGGCTCTTTTCGACTCGCTCTCGCGCCGGGCCTCGGACATTCATGTCGAGACCAGGGACAACGAGGTTCAGATCAAGTACCGGATCGACGGCGTCCTTCAGCCCGCCATGAAACCGATCGCCAAGGAGCATCACGCCGAGATCATCAGCCGCCTCAAGGTCATGGCCGAGTTGGACATCGCCGAGAAGCGCGTGCCCCAGGATGGGCGGTTCCGGGTCCGGCTGGGGGGGCGGCAGATCGACTTCCGGGTCTCGATCATGCCCTCCGTCCACGGGGAGGACGCGGTCATCCGCATCCTCGACAAGGAGAATCTCTCCCAGCAGTTCTCGTCCCTGCGCCTGGACATCGTGGGCTTCGAGCAGCGGGAGCTCGCCCGGTTTCGTCGCTTCATCCGCGAGCCCTACGGGATGGTCCTGGTCACCGGCCCCACCGGCTCGGGCAAGACCACCACTCTTTATGCCGCGCTTTCCGAGATCCAGAGCGACGAGGACAAGATCATTACCATCGAGGATCCGGTCGAATACCAGTTGCGGGGCGTCACCCAGATTCCCGTGAACGAGAAGAAGGGACTGACCTTCGCTCGCGGCCTGCGGTCGATTCTGCGTCACGACCCCGACAAGATAATGGTGGGAGAAATCCGCGACCCCGAAACCGCGGACATTGCCATTCAGTCGGCGCTCACCGGTCACCTGGTCTTCACCACCGTGCACGCCAACAACGTGATCGATGTTCTGGGGCGCTTCCTCAACATGAAGATCGAGCCCTACAACTTCGTGTCCGCCCTGAACTGCGTTCTGGCCCAAAGGCTGGTGCGGACCATCTGCGAGCACTGCAAACGACCTCTTCGCGCGTCCCCGGAGTTGCTGGTCGAGTCCGGTCTGGACACCGCGACCTACGCGACGCACACCTTTCACGAAGGCGCCGGTTGCCTCGAATGCGGAGGCACCGGCTTCAAGGGGCGGACCGCGATCTGCGAGCTTCTCGACGTGACCGACCGGGTGCGCGAGCTCATCCTGTCGAGGAGTCCGGCTTCGGAGATCAAGCGCGCGGCCCGGGACGAGGGCATGACCTTTCTCCGCGACTCTGCCCTCAACCGGGTCTTCGCGGGGACCACCACCCTGCAGGAGATCAACAAAGTGACGTTCGTCGAGGTGATGTGATTCAAGCGGCTCCCCCTCGTTCCCGGTCCTTCCGGGAAGGTCTGCGCCGTCTCTTCCTGGAGCCGGCGGGCGCCGAGATCGCGCTGGACTTTTCCTCCGCCGCTGTTCTGGGCGCTCGCGTGGAATCGACGCGGGGCCGGACCGGCCTGCGCGCCATCGCGAGCGAGTCGCTGAGAGAAGGAGCGTTCGCGCCCACGCTCGAGGACCCGGGCTTTGTGGCCCGGGAGGAGATGCGAGACGCGGTGAAGCGGGTGTTGTCCAGGCTCGGAGCCGTTTCGGGGGTCCGGGCCGCCCTGGTGGTTCCCGATGTGGTGGCGCGATTCCGCCTGTTCACAAAGGACGAGGTCGGACCCGAGCCGAAGAACCGGGATGCGGTCATCGCCTTTCGGATGCAGAAGCTCCTTCCCTTCGCTCCCGCCGATGTGCGCGTGATCTCGGCCTGGCCGCGATCCTCCGCCGACCCGGTGCTGGGCATCGGTTTTTCCGCCGCCGTGGTCGGCGCCTATGAGCAGGTGGGTCGGGCCTTCGGTCTCGACGTCGGGTCGGTCGAGACCTCGTCCATGGCTCTCCTTCGCGGCCTGTCCGTGGACGGGGACGTGCTTCTGGTCAGGCACGATCCGGCCTGGTTGACCGTGACCCTGGTGCGCCACGGGTGGCCCATCTCGATTCGCACCCTGGATGCGACGGTGGCGGGGAGCCGCACGGAGGTGCGCCGGGAAATAGCCTCCACCGCGGTGTACTGGCGCGATCGTCTTGGCGGAGAGAGGCTCGCCGCGGCCTTCGTCCATGCCTCCGACCCCTGGTTCGAGGCGCTCGGGGCCGAAATGGCCTCGGAGTTCGGGTGCGTCGCGCAGCGCGTCCAGCCGCCTTCCCGCCTCGCCGTGGCCGGCCTTCCGACCGCGACCCTGAGATCGGCCACGCCCGCACTCGCCCTCCTGGAGGGACGGTAGTGCTGGCCGCCCCGACCAATCTCGCCCTTCGGCCTTTTCGCAATGAACGATTGCCCTGGCTCCTGGCCGCTCTGCTCGCCCTGGCCGCTCTGCTCGCGTCCTTCGTTCATGGCCGGTTCTTCTTCGGGCTGCTCTCCCGGGACGAAGCGAGCACGGTGCGCACGGTCCGAGAGGACGAGGAACGCATCGCCGAGCTGGAGGCCCGCTTCTCCGCCGAACCCCCGCTCAAGGTTGAACCTTCCGAAATCATCCGCCTTCAGGCCTTCAAGGAGCTGGTGGATCGCCGGGTCTTTCCCTGGCGCCGTCTTCTCTCCGACCTCGAGGCCACCCTATCCGATGATGTTCGCCTCACTCGGATATCGCCTTCCGTTTCGAAGGGCGGGGGCGGGATGCTGGTCGAGCTCGGCGGCGAGGCGCGCACGAAGGACGCGGCATTCTCCCTGGCCGAAGGGCTCGAGGCGTCACCGGTTTTTTCAAGGGCGGCTCTGAAGTCGCTGACCGACAACGACAGCGTCATCGATTTCGACCTGGAGGTCGTCTTTGAGCCCGATCTGGGGCCCGCCTCCCTGAGTCCGAAGGTCCGAGCACCGGCGGCCCGAGCGCTCGCGGCGCCACGGGCGGCCTCGGAGAACCGGCCATGATCGAGCGACGATCCAAGACCCGGCTGCGGATCGCGGTCTTCGGCGCCCTCCTGCTCCTGAGCAATGCCGTGGCCTTCGCCGCCTTCACCTGGCCTCGGCTCAACCGGGTTCGAGAAGCGGAGGGCCGGGCCCAGCAGGTCTCGGCCCGCCGGGCCGCCCTGGAGGCGCTGTGGGAACGGGCCGCTTCGCGGAAGGAGCTGCTGGCCCAGAATCGCCTCGATATCGAGAGCCTCACTCGCGACCTCTTGAAAACCAGGGGCGCCGACCTCTTCCTGGCCCAGAGGGAGATCGAGAGCCTGGCCAGAGCCGCCGGTCTCAATCCGAAGAGAAGCACCTACTCGATGGAGGAGATCAAGGGAACGGGCCTCGTCCGGTGCGAGGTCGCCCTGCCCCTCGATGGGAGCTACCAGAACCTGACCGGGTTCCTGGCCCGCATCGAAAGGGCGTCGCGCTTCATCGTGGTGGATCAGATGGCTCTCGCTCGCGATGAAGAGGGGGCGCGCATGAATCTGCGGCTCTCCGCCGTCTTCAAGGATGAGGACGCCCGTGAACCGCGCTGAACGGGGCACCAGCTTCGTCGAGGTGCTGGCGGTGGCCGCTATCGTGGCCATCCTCGCCTCCGCCATCCTCCCCCTTTCCCGCATCACCCGTGAGCGCCAGAAGGAACTCGAACTTCGCCGCAACCTGCGTGAGATCCGAACCGCCATCGATCGTTTCAAGGACGCGGTCGACAGGGGCCAGATCGGAGGCACGGACGTCAAACTCGGCAGCGAGGGGTACCCCGAGTCACTGGACACGCTCGTGGAAGGCGTGAATCAGGTGGGCCGGCCGGGTTTCAAGCTGAAGTTCATGAGGCGGATTCCCGAGGATCCATTCTCGGAAAAGCCGGAATGGGGGATGCGGTGCTATCAGGACGAGAAGGACTCTTCGTCCTGGTGCGGGGATAACGTTTACGATGTCTATTCCCTGGCCGGGGGGACCGCACTTGACGGCACGACCCTGAAGGACTGGTGATGGTTCGACTCAACCCGAAGAACGAAGATCAAGCGAGCGGAATCTCCCGGCGTTCCCTGGGCTTCACCCTGCTCGAGCTGATCGTGGTCGTTTCGATCATGGGCATCCTTCTCTCGATCGCCCTTCCCAACTACCGCAACTCCGTTCTGCAGGCTCGGGAGGCGGTGCTGCGCGAGAACCTCTACCGTCTCCGGGACCTGATCGACCAGTACCAGTCGGACAAGGGCCGGTACCCGGAAAGTCTCGATGTCCTGGTCACCGATGGCTACGTGAGAAGCATTCCGGTGGATCCGATGTCGAGAGAACCCTGGACTGAGATTCCGCCGGAAACCGACCCCAACCGCGCCGAGGTTCTGACCGGCGTCTTCGACGTCAAGAGCTTGTCGACCCAGGTGGGCACGAATGGCGTGCCCTACAACGAGTGGTGATGGGCCTCAAGGAAGGGGGCGTGAGTGTGCTCGTCCTCGCTGGCGTCTTCCTGAGCTGGAAGACCCTGTGGCCGGCTCCCGATCCGGTGGCGAAGGCGGTGCTCCGTCTGGACGCGGGCTCTGAGGTGCCCGTCATCGCGCTCGCCCGGTTGAGCGGATCCGATGGGGAGGTGAATGCTCCGATGCGCGACCTCTTCAGGTTCGGTCGAGATTCGCGCGCCGATCTGGCCCCCGTGCCCACCCCGGTGATCCCTCTCCCCCCCGTTCCCGCCCCGGACCTTCTAACCCCTCTCCCGTCGCCGACCCCCACCCCGTGGCCCGTTCTGGACCTGTCTCTCATCGGGATCGTCGATAATGGACAAGGCCGGACGGTTGGCTCCTTCGTCAAAGACGGAGAGATCCTTCTGGTCGGCGAGCCGGGCCAGGTGCTGGGCAACGCGTTTCGGGTCATCCGCATCGGAACGGAGTCGGCCGAGGTACAAGAACTCGGATCGGGCCGAACCCGCCGCCTGCCGCTGCGTCGCTAGGGAAAGAAAGTTGAAGATTCCGTTGAAGATCAGATTGAACTGGACGAAAGAGTTGGGCAAGCGAGCACGGCCACTGGTCGCGGCCCTGATCCTGGCTGCGGTCTCTTCGGGCTGCGCGGCGAGCATGGCCTACCGCAACGGGCAGAAAGTCTCCGAGCGCGGCGACTGGGATCTGGCGGTGGCGCGCTTCGCCAAGGCGCTCGAGGCCGCGCCCCAGAACATCAAGTACAAGATCGCCCTCGAGAACGCCAAGATCCAGGCCAGCCGCCTTCATACCGACAGCGCCCGTAAGCAGCTTCAGATCGGAAACCTTGAAAGAGCCCTGGAGGAGTACGGCATCGCCGCCGGGTACGACCCTTCCAACAAGGCCGCGACCGATGACATGGCGGTATTGAAGGCGCGCCTCGCCAAGATCGCCGAGGAGAAGCGCGAACTCAGGGAACTGAGCGCGCGCCGGCCATCCGACGTGACCCTCCCCGTGCCCCTCCTCTCGCCCCGATCGCCGGTGCCCATCAAGCTCAACATGACCGCTTCCCTCGAGAAGGTGTACCAGACCCTGGGCACGCTGGCCGGCGTCAACGTCGTTTTCGAGCCGGATATGCGCGACAAGGACAAGACCATCACCTCGAGTCTCACCGGCGTCACCTTCCAGGAGGCGCTCGACCAGATTGGCCTCATCAACCGGAAGGCCTATCGGGTCCTGGATCGAAACACGATTCTCATCTTCGATGATACGAACGCCCAGACTCGCCAGCGCTGGGACGATCAGGTGATGAGGACGTTCTACCTGGAGAATATCGAGCCCAAAGACGTGGAAGCCGGGCTTCGCGCCGCCCTGGGAGCCCAGGTGAAGATTTCCAAGAACGACGCCACCAACGCCATCACCGTCATCTCGACTCCCGACGAGATGGCGCTGGCCGATCGTTTCTTCCGGTCGAACGACAAACCCAAGGGCGAGATTCTGGTGGAAGTCGAGATCCTGGAGATCAACCGGACCAAGGCCAAGGAGTACGGGCTCCAGCTGTCGAACTATCAGGCGGGCGTGGAGTTGCAGCCGACGGGGGTGGAGGGAGAAGTTTCCGGCGGGCTCACCAATCTGCGGGCGCACCTTCTCTCCTCCCTCAATGCCTCGGATTGGATCGTTCAGATCCCGTCGGCTCTGTTCGCGAAGTTTCTTCACGATGAGTCCATCGTGAAGATCCTCTCCTCCCCCAAGGTCCGCGCCTTCGAAGGGAAGAAAGCGACCTTCAACGTGGGCACCGATACGCCCATTCCGCAGTTCTATCCCGGCTATGCCACCGCGGGTCAGCCCGGACAGACCGGAGGGTTTGGGGGCACCACCAGCGCGACCTACAAGACGGTTGGCGTGAATCTCGAGATCGACAAGGCCAAGGTGACGGCCACCGACGAAGTGACCATGGAGTTCAAGGCGGAGTTTTCGCTCATCGGAGAGGACAAGGTGTTCGGGGTCGGCTTACAACAGGTGAACTACCCTCAGTTCCTCACCCGCAAGCTCGAGAACACGATCCGCATGTCCGACGGCGTCACCGCGGTGATCGGCGGCTTGCTTCAAGGCCGCGAAGCCAGCGCCCTCAAGGGGGCCCTGGGCCTGGAGTCGATACCGCTCCTCAACAAGATTCTGGGCGGGCACACCAAGCGTGACGAAGAGATCGAGATCCTCATCTCCCTCACCCCCCACATTCTTCGGGCCCCCAATATCCTGCCCGAGGATGTAGATCCTTTGTACCTGGGTCTGCGCAACAATCTTCGCATCCCGGGCGTGCGCCCCCTCTTCGGCCCCGAGGAAGACGCATCCGAAGACGCATCCACGGAGGAGTCCCCGGCGCCTTCCGAACCGGCCGGGATGACGGCGCCCCCCGCGCCCCTTCGTCCTCCGTCCTCCTCGCCCCTCCCGCCGGTGACGCCCACCCCGAGCGCGGCCCCGATCACCGCCCCGATCACCGCGGTCGAGCCCGACTCGTCCCCCGTCTCGGATCCCGTTCCCGAGGGGCTGGTCCGCCCCCCCTCGCCCCCCCCCGCTCCCGCCGGCTCCGCCGTTTCCGACCCTGCTCTTCCCGCCGCTCCTCTCGCCTCCCGCGCCGCCTGGGATCGCACCGAGGTTCAGATGAGGCTGGGCGAGGTGCAGCGGGTGGCCGTGAATCTCTTCAATGCCCGATCGCTCAAGGAAGTGGCGATCGCGGTGCGGGCCGATGGGCCGGTGATCGAGTTCGTGGAAATCGGGCCGGGACAGCTTCTCTCCGTGGATGGGGCGCAGGTGCTCAGCGAAAGACAGCTCGAAGGCATGCGGGCTTCCGCCCAGTTCCGTCGAGCCACGCCTCTGGCCGGCGGGACCGGTTCCGTGGTCTTCGTGGGTTTCAGGGCCGCGCGTCCAGGCGAGGTAACCATCTTCGTGGAGGGTCTGTTCCTGAGTTCCGGTTCAGGCCAGAGCCCGGTTCCCCTGGCCGGCGCGGTTCGTGTTACGGTGACGCCATGATTCGGCAGCTCCTCGCGGTCGGGCTCCGCCGGCGCCTATTTGCCCTTCTCCTGCCTCTGGGCGCGATCGCTCCTGCCTGTGGGCAAGCCATCCTGAGCGCTCCGGTCGGATCCACCATCGTGATTTCCATCAATCCCACGTTCATCGCGGCGAATGGCGATACCGCGATCGTGTCGGTTCTGGTGATCGAACCGGCGGGCACGCCCGTTCCGGACGGCACCGTGGTCCAGTTCTTCACCACTCTGGGCACCATCCAGGAACAGGGCAAGACCAACGACGGCGTGGCCCGAGTGAATCTCATTTCGGATGCACGGTCCGGCACCGCCACCGTGACCGTTTTCTCCGGCGCGGCTACGACCACCGCGGATGTCACCATCGGAGCGACCCGTCCGGCCCGGATCCTGCCCGCCCTTATCGACCCCCGCATCGACCTCTCGGCCGGGAGGTCGATAGGGGGCTTCAAGGTCACCGTGCTCGACGCCAGCGGCAACCCCGTTTCCGCAGTCCCCGTTCGTTTCTCCGTCGTCGACGATCCGGCTCTCGACACCATTCTCCATGGCACGGATCATTTCACCGACAACAATGGTGACGCCTTCGGCGAAGTTCAGACCAAGAGGAAAACCGCGGGGACGATCCGGTTGCGCGCCGAAGTGCTGTCCGGGACGGCGCTCTCGGTGGAGTTCACCATGCCGGTGACCCAGTAGTTCTCTGAACCCGGCGTGCGACTATCCAGCCTCTGGCTTCTGAGCCTCGCCCCCCTGGCGGTCGGCAGCGCCGCGGCCGACACCTTGTTCCTTCGGGCCGGCAAGACGCTCAAGATCGAGTATCTCTCCTGCGATTCGAGGACGTGCGTCGCCCGGGTGAGGGGCGGTGAGGTCGAAGTTCGGGCGGGCGACGTGCTTGGGGTCGAACCTGATGAGGAGGTCGACTCGGAGTCTGCAGGAGACCCCGCGTCGGACTCGGAAGCGACGGTTGACGGACGAGCGGAGAGAACCATCGATCAGATGGTGGCGGATGCCGCCCGCAAGTACGCGCTTCCTCGCTCTCTGGTTCGGGCGGTGGCGAGGGTGGAGTCGAACTTCGATGCCGACGCGGTTTCTCCCCGGGGCGCTCAAGGAGTCATGCAGTTGATGCCGGGCACGGCCAGAGAACTCGGAGTGCGAGACGCTCTCGACCCGGCCGAGAACATCGACGCGGGCGCCCGCCTTCTGCGCCGGCTTCTCGAGGCGTACGAGGGTCGGGTGGCTGAGGCGCTCGCTGCTTACAACGCGGGGCCGGGAGCGGTGGCCAGGCACCGGGGAGTTCCTCCGTACCGCGAGACCAGGGGCTATATCCGCAAGGTGGTGAAGGAGTTCGAGAAGGGCGAACAAAAGGACCCTTCGTCGGCCGGGAAGAAGCAGTGAAGGGGATCGCCTCAGGAGCCGAGTCGACCAGTCCCACAAGGGGTTTCTCGATGCCCGCTCTTCTGGCCATGCTCGCGATCATGACCCTGGCCCTCATGCTCGCCATGCCCTCATGGCGCTATCTGGTTCGCGATGACAAGGAGCAGGAGCTGATCTTCAGAGGACGGCAGATCTCTGCGGCCATTGCCCGCTTCCAACGCAAGAACGGCAATGCGTTCCCCACCTCGATGGAGCAACTCGTTCAGGGGAAGTATCTGCGCCAAGCCTACAAGGATCCCATGAGCGCGGACGGGAAATGGAGGATCATGCGCCTCGGCGAAGCGGGGACGGGCCGTCCCGCGGCTCCCCCCAGCCCGGGCGGGCCGGGCCGACCCGCGCCTTCGCCGACCCCTTCGCCGACTCCGGCCTTTGGCGGGAGGACCGGGTCTGCGGTGGGCCCGATGGCAGGCGTGGCCAGCCTTTCAACCGAGACTGGACTGAGATCGGTGAACGGTACTCAGAACTACAGCCAGTGGGTTTTCGCTCCGAACGTCCCTTTCATCATTGGCGGGATTGGCGGGCAGGCCGCCGGGGCTCGCCCTCCGGGTGGGCCTAGTCAGGCTCCGGCACAGTCCGGCCTGCGTGCGCCCGATGCGGAACTGACCAGGGTCTTAAGGTAATGGCGAGGGCGTGGGGCGGGGTGCGAATGGGCTCCCCCCCAGTGGTCTCGGGGCGAAAGGGCTCCCCTCCAGCGGCCTCGGGGCGAACGGGGATGGGGGCAGCGTAACCCTCTGCGCCTCGTCTGGTTGCGGCCCGGGAAGAGGGGGCACCACCGAAGGCGTTGGTTCGGGCTCGAGCGGCTCGGGGTCGGCTTCATCGAGCTCGGCCGGGTCCTCTTCCAGGGTCGGCAATTCGTTCCGGGGATTTCTGGGCGGGGCGAACGATCTTGGACCTGGTGCCACGGATGAGGTCGCGGTGGCTCCGCTCTTCTTCGCGGCCGGGCCAAGGACCATCAGCGAGGTGACTTTCCGCCCCGTGAGGTCGAAGACCACTCCGTAATTGAGGTCTTGTCCATCGAGCAGCCGGAAGAGGGTCTCGGCCACGGTCGCGGTGCCGATCTCGGCGTTGAAGAGCATCGCGGTCGGCCGGGGTCCTTCATAGGTAACCTTGAATCCGGCGGCGCGTGAGAGCGCGTCGATCGTCTCGCTCAAGGGGGCGGAGGCCACCTGAACCTTGACCCCGGTCGCATCGATGGTAATCACGGGCGGGGCCGCCCGCACGGATTCGCGGACCGGCAGGACGAACAGGGAGGCACCCAGGGCGAAAAAGATCAGCGGGCCACGGATCGTGAAACCACGAAACCTCATGTCTCGCACTCTAGCGCTGGTCGTTCGCCGCCCGCAAGGTCAGGGGAGGAGGAGGCAGCCGGGCCAGTTCCCTGAGGGCGGCGGCCTGAAAGGCGGCCCGGTCCTCTGCGCGCAGGGGCTCGGCGGGCGGGCTCTGGATGCGCATGGGATCGGCCCAGGATCCATTCTTCCTGATGCCGTAGTGCAAGTGTGGACCGGTGGCGAGGCCGGTGGCGCCCACCAGGCCGAGCAGATCGTTCTGAGAAACCCGCTGGCCGGACCTCACGAGGATCTTGGAAAGATGTCCGTAGTAACTGGTGAAGCCGTTGGCGTGCCGCACCACCACCAGTTTTCCGTAGCCGCCCTGAACTCCCGCGCTGACCACGGCGCCCAGGCCGATGGCCCGCACCGGGGTCCCGTAGCTTGCGGCGAGATCCGTGCCGTTGTGCGCGCGGGTCATGTGCAGCACGGGGTGAAAACGACCGCGGGAGAATCTGGAACTCACCCGGGTGAAGCGGAGCGGTGACTTCAAGAACGCTTTCTTGAGCGGCTGGCCCGAAGGCTCGTAATAGGCGCCGTTTCCATCCCCCCCCTCGAATCGAACCGCGCGCAGGGTCCGGCCCGAGTTCACGAATTCCGCGGAGAGGACCCTCCCGTAGCGCCGGAGTTCGCCGTCGAGGTAGAGCTTCTCCACCGCCACTCGAAAGGTGTCTCCCCGCTGGATGGAGGTGTTGAAGTCGATGTCCCAGGCGAAGATCTCCGAGAGTTGCATGGCGAGTTCGTCCTTTTCGCCGATCGCATCGATGGTCTCGAACAGGCTCGATTCGATAGCCCCGGCCGCGGCGCCGACCCGGACCTCGTATTCACGGGAGGCGATGCCGGCATGCAGTCCGTCCTCGCGTTTGGAAACGCGGAGGGTCCGAAGTTCGTCGATGGCGTAGGCGAAGGTGCGGAGCTTCCCGTCCGCGTTCAGGGAAATCCGGAACGGCCGGCCTGGCATCACGTTCCTGAGGTCGTAGCTCGAGCGTGCGCTCTCCACGAGGTCGAAGATCTCCCGCGGGCTGATCACGCCGGAGAGGGCGGCGGCGAGGGTCTTGCCCCGCTCGATCTCTCCCCGCACTACGGAGAGTTTGGGCGTAATCGCGGCCATGGCCAGCGACTGAGAGCCGCCGGGAAGGAAAGAGGGGTCCACGGGCAGACCGACCAGGCCGGCGGCAATCACCAGACAAAAAAAGAGCTTCCTCAGGGTTCTTTCTTCCTTGGGCCGAAATTATAGGCCCGCCCCGGAGGGTTGGGGCAAGCCGCAACCAGCCCTCATCCAATAAACTAGCAGGAATGAACGTCTCTGCCGTGGCCGCCACCTCTGTTCTGGAAACCTTTCCTATGAGCGACCCATCGCTCGAGATGATCCGTGAAAAGGTCCTCGCTGGGCGGCGACTCTCGTTTGAAGACGGCGTCGCGCTGTACCGCACGCACGACCTCCTGGGTCTCGGGCGTCTCGCCAATCATGTGCGGGAAGCCCGGTACGGCGACATCGCCTACTTCGTCTGCAACACCCACATCAACCACACCAACGTGTGCGCAGCCACCTGCAACTTCTGCGCGTTCGCGGCGAAAACCGGCGAGCCGCGCGCCTACGTGATGTCGCTGGATCAGATTTTCGCCGACGTGGCCCGGCAGCCCAAGGCCTGCCGCGAGGTGCACATCGTGGGCGGTCTCCATCCCGACCTGCCCTTCCAGTACTTCATCGACATGATGAAGGGGGTCAGGCAGATCCGGCCGGACATCCACATCAAGGCCTTCACCGCGGTGGAGATCTTCTTCTTCCACAAGATCTACAAGAAGTCCGTCCCCGAAATCCTCCAGACCCTCAAGGAAGCGGGACTCGATTCGTTGCCGGGGGGCGGAGCGGAAATTTTCGCCAAGGAGACCCGCAACAAGATCATCAGGGGCAAAGCGAACGGCGAGCAATGGCTGGAGGTCGCCCGAGCGGCCCACAAGCTGGGCATCCCCACCAACTGCACCATGCTGTACGGGCATATCGAAACGGTGGAGGACCGCGTCGATCACCTGATCCAGCTGAGAGAGCTCCAGGATGAAACCAGAGGCTTCGTCACCTTCATCCCCCTCGCCTTCCAGCCCTGGGAGGCGCCGGCCCTGAGCCTGCCCGAGACCACCGGCTTCGAAGACTTGAAGGCCATCGCGGTCTCCCGGCTGATGCTGGACAACATCCCTCACATCAAGTCCTACTGGATCATGATCGGACCGCGGGTGGCCCAGATCGGCCTCTCGTTCGGCGCCGACGATCTCGATGGCACCGTGACCGAGGAGAAGGTCGCGCATGACGCGGGAGCGCCCACTTCTCAGTCCCTCTCCGTCGACGAACTCTGCCGGCTGATCCGCGAAGCCGGTCGTCGTCCGGTGGAGCGCGACACCGTCTTCAACCACATCAAGGAGTGGTAGACGGGGACGGCGGGGGCGGCGCTTTGCCGCCGATCCACGGGGGGGCGCCGCCGATGAGGATGCCCGCCATGTTCTTGGTCTGGTCCACCGCCAGGGACACGAAGAAGGCCTGAGGCGCTGAACCCTCGGTGGCAAGAACGCGTTTCTGCGCCTCCTCGGACCACTCCAGAATGCCCCCCACGTCGCCCCGGATCCCCGCGTCGACCATCTGCGCGAAGGCATCGGTGTACCGAAATCCGAGCCGGGCGAAGGCCACGCGGGTGCGCACCTTCTCTTTGTCCTGGGCGGCCAGGGTTTCGGCCTGCTTCAGGAACTTTTCTCCCTGCGCCACCAGCGAAGGGGTGAACATCGATAGCCAGGCGTAGCCGTGATCGCCGGCCGCGGTGGTGTTCAGCATGGCGCTCTCCCACAGATCGAAGTACTGCCGCATCGGCCCGCTGGCCTTGCCATAGAACCGGGAGAAGTATTCGGAGAGCAAGGCGTCGACATCGAGGCCCGGGTCGCTCACCAGCCGGGCGGCCACGTAGAAATTGATGCCCTGGTTGGCCCAGTTCTGCTGGGTCTCGCTGATGAAACGCTCCAACCCCAGCTCGTGGAACAGGGGGATGTCGCGGCGGAGGGAATGGACGATCGGCCAGGGAGTGAAGGCGAAGAAGTGGCCGTAGTACTCGTACATGCCGACGTGCTTCGAGACCGCGAGCCAGCCCTTCAGATAGCTCAAGAACCGGCGATTGGCCGGGCACCCTGGGTCGTCGATGGCGTGAACGTGGCAGAACTCCCAGGGCATGTGGGTGAGTGCGGTCACGTAGTTGGCCCGGGGCCGGGCTTTTCGGGGCGGCGAGGTGTACTCGGCATAGGCGTAGATGCCCAACTGCTTGTCGGGATGCGTCTTCTCGAGGTCGGCCAGGACCTCGTTGGCGTAGTGAACGAAGCGGTCCGACCGGGCGCCGTCGGTGACGCCGTACCGGGCATCGATCCTGCGACAGCGATCGCATTCGCACAGTCCCGCCCCGTCGTTGGGACTGATCGAGAAGAGCGGCGCCTCCGGATGAGCCTTGAAGTAGGCGCGCGCGGCATCGGCGCTCGTCCGGACCACCTCGGGATTGCTGGTGCAAAGCTGGTCGCTCCGGCCCCGCACGCCTCCTACCATGGCGAACATCTCCGGGTTCTTCGCGAAGTTCTCCTTGGTGAAGGGATAAATGTTGAACCAGTTGTGACCGAAGTTCACCGCCTGGCCCACCCGCACTCTCATCCGCAACTCCCAGTCCTCGGCCCCTGGACTCCCCGCCCAGGTGAAGCCGCTGACCGAGGGGAAGGCCGGGTTTGTCACCAGGTCCAACTCGGGAACGGGAATAGTCTTCGCTTCCAGAATGTCCTCGCCCATGGGCGTGGGCATGAACCAACGGACCCCGAGGGCGCGCTCGATGAAATCGTAGACGCCATACAGGGTGCCGCGGGGCGACCCCCCCATGATGGTGATCATGCGCCCGCTGCTCCGGATCGCGTATCCGTCCTTGTGAATGAGCTGAGTGCCGGGGTCGCCTCCCGGGGTGATGCCGAGGGGATTCACGGCCAGACGGATCTCGACCCTCTCCTGGCGCGGCCGGCCGTCCTCGATTCCGATCCGGAGCTCGGCGCCGGAGGTCTTCAAGACGTAGGTCTGAAGTTCCTTCGCCGCCCGCATGATCTCCAGCGGGGCATCCTTGGGCACCAGGATGGCGGCGCCGGCGTGGCCGTTGTGGACGATCGATTCCGTGCAGCCCTGAAAAGCCAGGGCGGTCATGGCCACGAAGACGGTTCGAACCAGGCGAGGCCCTTTGGGATGGCGTTCGGCGGCGCGGGCGGGAGCGGTCATGGGGCCGATCCACGATATCGCGGCCGGGAGGAGCGCGCCTTCGGGCGCGCGGGCTCAGGGCAATATGGCCAGGGTCTCGTCCACGATCCTGCCGCCGAGTTTGTAGCGCCGGGGCGCGCGGGCGCCCACTCCGGTCAGGACCTGCCAGGCATTGGTACCTGCCCAGCCGGCCAGGTCCCATGCCGTGGGCGAGTCGCCGAAAACCGTCACCTCGTCTCCGACCGAAAGCTCGGGCGCATCGGTGGCGTCGAGCATGGTGAGATCCATGCAGACCGTGCCCGCGATCTTCAGCGGCACCTCCTGGCACTTCAACACGCCCTTCTCCCTCATCGCGTCGGTCCTGGGCACGCCATCGGCGTAACCGGCGTTGATGGTCGCGATCCGACTCTCCCGGTCGGTGACGAACCGGCCTCCGTAGCTCACCGGAGTTCCCTCCGCGATGGTCTTCACCAGAGCCACCCGGGCGCGAAGTTCCAGGGCGGGCTTAACCTCGACCGGGGGGCCCAAGGGGCGGGGAGAGAGGCCGAAGAGAAGCAACCCCGGACGGACCGCGGTGTGGGAGTCGCGCGGAGACAGCATTCCCGCGCTGTTGGCGGCGTGGATCAGGCGCGGCCTCACCCCCAGCGTCGCGATGCGGATGATGGCCTCATCGAAGGCGTCGAGCTGGCGCGCGGTCTTCGCCTGGTCCAGGTCGGCGGCCGCGAGGTGGGTCATGAGCCCCTCGATCAGGATTCCCTCGGCATCCTCGAGCCGGTGGATGACCGGTTCGATCTCTCGCACCGAGAAGCCGAGGCGCGACATCCCCGTGTCCACCTTCACGTGAACCGGCAGATCCGGCAAGGCCTCGTCCCGGGGCCGTTCCTGCAGGGCCCGCACCTGCTCCGGTGTCGAGACCACGGGGGTCAGGTTGAATTTCACCACGTCGTTCAGTTCAGAGGGGGCAAAGCCGGCGAGGATCAGCAGGGGCGCCATGATGCCGGCCTGCCGCAGGGCCACGGCTTCGTCCACGTAGGCCACCGCGAACATATTGATGTCCAGAGGCTCGAGGGCGCGGGCCACCGTGACCGCTCCGTGGCCGTAGGCGTTGGCCTTCAGAACCGGGATCACCGCGCGCGCGCCCGCGTAGGTGCGCAGGGCCCGGTAGTTGTCGCGGATTCGATCCAGGTCGATCCACGCCGTCGCCGGGTGATGGGACGGTTGGTGAACGCTCATCCCGGTCTGGGCTCCGCCCCGGTCGGGGAGGTCAGTAGCCGTCGCCCCCGCCGAAACCGGAGGCGAAGTCCTCGGGAGCGCGATTCTCGAAGCGCGTGAACTCGCGCAGGAAGACGAGGTTCACGGTGTCGGTGGGCCCGTTCCGCTGCTTGGCGATGATCAACTCGGCCGAGCCCCGGTTCTCCTCCGTGGGCTTGTAGACCGATTCCCGGTAGATGAACATGACCACATCGGCGTCCTGTTCGATGGCGCCTGATTCCCGCAGGTCCGACAGCTGAGGCCGGCGATCGGTTCGCGCTTCGGGAGCGCGGGAGAGCTGGGAGAGAGCCAGCACCGGAACTTCGAGTTCCTTGGCCAGGCCCTTGAGGGACCGGCTGATGGCCGATATCTCCTGCTGCCGGTTCTCCACCCGTCCGCCCGAGCCCATGAGCTGAAGGTAGTCGACCACGATGAGGCCGAGGCCATGCTCCGCCTTCAGCCTCCGGCACTTGGCCCGAAGCTCGAGGGGGGTGAGGAACGAGGCGTCATCGATGAACAGTGGGAGCTTGTGCAGGTCGGCCCAGGCGGTGGTGAGCTTGCTCCAGTCGGAGTCGCGCAGCTGACCCCGGGTGACCAGACCCGACTCGATCCTCGCCTCCGCGAAGATGAGGCGTTTGACCAGCTGCTCCTTGGACATTTCGAGGGAGAAGATCGCCACTGGTTCGGCCGTGGTCTGGGCGGCGGTTCGCGCGATGTTCAGAGCGAGCGAGGTCTTGCCCATGGAAGGCCGCGCGGCCAGAATGATGAGGTCGCCCTTCTGGAAACCGCTGGTCAGCCGGTCGAGATCGATGAACCCGGTGGGAACGCCGGTGAGGGCGTCCTTCGAAAGGGACAGCTTCTCGATGGCCTCGAACGTGGTCTTGATGAAGTCCTTGACCGGGACCAGGCCGGCCCGGATCTTTCGTTCGGCGATGGCGAAGATGGCCTGCTCCGCCCGGTCCAGGATGGAGTCGGCGGTGTCCTGAGCGTCCGACGCTTCCTGGGCGATTCGCGCCGAAGCGTGGATCAGGCTCCTGAGGACCGAAGCCTCGCGGATGATCCGGCTCCAGGGCAGAACGTTGTCCAGGCGGGGAATACCCTCGACCAGGCCGGCGAGGTAGGCCACCCCTCCCGCCGCATCCAGGCTCTGGGTGCGGGTGAGCTCGTTCTTCAGGGTGACCAGGTCGATGGGCTCGCTCCTCTCGGCGAGGGAGGCCATGCCCTCGAAGATGCGACGATGCGCATCCCGGTAGAAATCGTCCCGGCTCAGCACCTCGGCGGCGGAGTTGAAGGCCTGGTTGTCGACCAGAATGGCGCCGATGACGGTGCGCTCGGCGTCGGCGTTGTGAGGCAGCACCCTCTCACCGGTACCACCGGAGAAGGCATTTCCGCCGGAGAACGCGGTGGTCGCCATGGCTGGTGCGCGAGGCTCCCGCGGCCGGCCTTCGCTCAGGTGAGAGAAGCGACCGCGTGGCTGGCCTCTGGCTTTGCCGCCCCTAGGCTTCCTTGGTCACGAGCAGCCGAATGGTGGTCTCGACTTCGGGATGAAGGCGGACCTTGACCGTGTGCTCGCCCAGCTTCTTGATCGGCTCCTCGAGAGACACATTTCGCTTCTCGACCTCGAAGGCCTTGGCCTTGAGGAGGTCGGCGATGTCGTTCGAGGTCACGGAGCCGTACAGGTTGTCGCCCTCGCCCACCCGCCGTGGAACCACGAAGCGCATGCCGTCGATTTTCTTGGCAAGCTCCTCGAAAACCGCCTTTTCCTTGGCCAGCTTGATCCCGAGTTCCTTGCGCTCCTTTTCGATGCGGGCCTTGTTCTGAGGGGTGACCGCGAGGGCCTTGCCCTTGGGGAGGAGGAAATTGCGAGCGTACCCCTCGGCCACCTTGACGATATCGCCCCGGCGCCCGAGCGTTTCCCAATCCTCACGAAGAATGACTTCCATTTCTAATACCTCAACAAGAGAATTTACTGAAGGTTCTGGTTGGTGGGAGCAGCTGGAGTGTCGCTGCTCTCGAATCGGCTTCTGAAATCGAACCACTGATCAAAGAGGCCGAGAAGGGAGAGGAAGATGGCCCAGGGGCCGAGGAGCGAGGCCACCACGAAGAGCGTCCTCATCAACCCGCTGGAGAACAGGCGAGTGAGGGCGAAGCACAGGACCGAAAGCCCCTGGAGCAGGAACAGGAACATGGTGATGATGAGGCCGTTCCAGGCCACCGACCTGAGCCCGGGGGCGAGGAGCAGAGCGCCCGAGATCACAAACCCCACCACCAGAGCGAGCGGCCAGCGAAGAGTCAGCAACTCGCCTTCTGGATACGAGGGCGCGCGGCTCAGACTCACGAATCTCCCGAGGGCGATGGCGTTCAGCGAGACCATGGCCCCAGCGGAGACCACGGAGAGAGAAGGATAAAGGGCCACGATGCCCGAGCGTACCTGTTCGATGGTGGTCTTGGCCTCCGCGGGGTCCATGGGAGCCTGCGCCGCCCACTGATCGAAAGCGGTCTGAACCTCGGGTGAGCGCAGGGTGGCCTCGATGGGCTCGGTGCCCTCGGCCACAATAGTGAGCAGGGCCAAGGCCGCGAGGACCACAAAGCCGGCGGCGCAGGCGAGGATGACGCTCCTCCGCCGGGCCAGGACCTCGCCGCCCAAAAGAGCCCACAGGCCGAAGAGCATCGCGAAGCCGACCGCGGCCTCCGTGGATGCGAAGAGGGAGATGAGCACGAAGGCGAGGGCCAGGGCTTGAGCGGCCTGGGTGAACCGCCCGGAGAGTCTCACCACCAGCAGGGGCAGGGCGGCGAACAGGCCCGCGAGCCCCAGAGGCAGGGCCAGCGCCGGAACGCTGGCCGCCAGTCGAGGCAGGAGAAAGAGAACTCCCGCCATCGAACCCGCGAAAATCGGGAGCCAGTAGGGCGCCGGCCCAGACACCGGGACGCTCAAGTTCGGTCCTTCGACAGACAACGTCCCTGGTCGCGCCGCGCGATCTCGATGGGACTACTCGGTCGAGTACGGGATGAGCGCCATTTGACGAGCGCGCAGAATGGCGGTCCGGACCTTGCGCTGGCACGGCGCGCAGGTTCCAAACATCCGCCGGGGAAGAATCTTCGCGCGCTCGGGGATGAAGGCGAGAAGAAGCTTGGTGTTCTTGTAGTCGACGTAGTCGACCTTCTCGGAACACAGCTTGCAGGTCTTGCGGCGGCGGAAGAATCCTCCCTTGCCGCCGCCCTTCCGCTCGCCGCGTTCGCCGCGCTCGCCGCGTTCGCCGCCACGTCCTTCACCGCCGCTGCGACCCTTGAATTCAGGTGTTTCCGCGTCGCTCATTGAGCACCTCCCTCGAAAGCCCGGTCCTTCTCGCGGACGCTTGCGCGCCGAGTGGACTCCTTCTTGCCACGAATGGTTCGCTTGCGATCGGCCTTCTTCATCTCCTCGTCGATGCGGATGGCCAGGAATCTGAGGATGCCGTCGGTCACGCGCATGCGGCGCTCGACCTCGCTGATGGCGCTGCCCGGGCTGTTGGCCACCATGAGGACGTAGGAGCCTTCGCGGTTTTTTCCGATCGGGTAGGCGAGGCGCTTCTTACCCCACTTCTCCACCTTCTCGACGGTGCCGTTTTCCTTCTCGATGAAGCCCTTGACGGTTGCGGTCAGGGTATCGACTTCTGCTTCTCCGAGAGTCTGCTCGGCGATGAACAGAATCTCATACTGTCTTTGGCTCACGGTTTTTCTGATCTCCTTATGGATCAAGGGTAGAGCTGCTTTGGCGGGTGTAGGCGGAGCCTCAAGGGGCTCCCCGTCGCTACCGGCAGCAAGGAGGGTTGTTCTTTGTGCGGCCGGCGATTCTAGCCGGGTTTGGCGGTTCGTGCTCGATGCCCCGCGACTAATCGGGCTGGACCCTCGGCGCGTTGAAGGTGTTCATGGCCGGTTCGACCCCCTGCTCGATGATGGCGAAAACGGCATCGGCGGCCCGGGACACCATTTCCTGAACCCTCAGAACGTCGCCGTCGGTGAAGTCCGACAGCACGAAACCGGCCAGATCCAGGACCGGCTCGGAGGAACCGATCCCGAATCGAAGCCGGGCGAACTCTTCGGAGCCGATGGACTCGATGATGGACCGGAGCCCGTTCTGCCCGCCGTGGGAGCCTCGGGGCCTGATCCTCAACGACCCGAGGGGCAGGGCCACGTCGTCGGAAACGATGACCAGAGAGTCGGGCTCGACATTGAACCAGCGGAGCGCCGCCTCGACCACCGGACCCGAGCGGTTCATGAAGGCTTGCGGCTTCATGAGCACCACGCGTTCGCCCGCGATCTCGGTCTTCACCGCCCAGGCATCGTCGATGCGTTCCCTCGCGCCGAGGGTCAGTCTCTGGGCCACCTCGTCGACCACCATGAACCCGGCGTTGTGCCGCGTTCGCCGGTACTTTTCGCCCGGATTGCCGAGGCCAACGATCAGGCGCATGGAACGCTATTTCTTGTCTTTCTTGACGTCCTTTCCTGCGGGGGCGGCAGGGGCGGCCTCGCCCTCGGCAGGAGCCTTGCCCCGCCTGGCGACCTCGGGTTCGGCGGCCACGGCGACGGCGGCGTCCGGCGCTGCCTCAACCACCTCCTCGGCGTGCTTGGCCACGACCTGGGCCAGCAGGTGGTCGCCGTCGGTCAGGAGCCTCACGTTGGGCGGCATGGGAATCGAGCCCGCCCGCACCGCGCCCCCGATTTCGAGGAGCGTGACGTCGACCTCGAATTTCTTGGGAATGTCGAGGGGCAGGCACGAGACCGTGAGTTCGCGGGTGATGAACTCGAGCAGGCCTCCGAAGGTCTTGACCCCAACCGGCACGCCGTGGAGTTCGATGTGAACCTTGACCGTGATCGGCTTGTCGAGGGCCACTTCATAGAAGTCCGCGTGGAGGAACTCGGCGCGCACGGGGTGGACCTGATAATCCTTCAGAACCACCTTGCGCTTCTTGCCGTCGAGTTCGAGGTCGACCAGAGTGCTTTCCGCCGCCCCCGTCTTGAACACCGCGGCGAGATCGCGGGGTGAGACGCTCACGGCCAGATTCTCCTTCTGGGGGGCGTAGACAATGGCGGGGATACGGCCCCGGGCGCGGAGACGGCGGGCTTCATTCTTGCCGCGCTGGTCGCGGGCTTCGGCGGAAACAACGATGTCGGACATGGCTTCTGGTCTTCAAATCTCAAGGACGAGGGCGGAACGAGCCCCCATCAAATGAAGAGGCTCGTGACGGACGCTTCTTCGTGGATATTCTGGATGGCCTTACCCATCAGCTCTCCGATGGGCAGAACAACGATCTTATCTGATTTTCTCTCCGGCCTCTCTTCGATCGAGTCGGTGACGATCAACTGGGAGATCCGGCTGGCGTTGATGTTGCGCACCGCGTTGCCGGAGAGGACGGCGTGAGAGGCGGAGGCGAGGATCCTTCCCGCTCCGGCTTCCGCGAGGGCCTCAGCCACTTTACATAGGGTTCCCGCGGTGTCCACCATGTCGTCCACGATCAGAACCGTCTTGTTCGAGACGTCGCCGATGACGTTGTGCACCTCGGCCACATTGGCGGTTTCGCGCCGCTTGTCGACGATAGCCAGGGTGGCATTCAGGCGTTTGGCATAGGCGCGCGCGCGCTCCACGCCCCCGGCGTCGGGAGACACCACGCACAGATCCTGCAGACCCATCTGGGCCACGTGATCGATAATGACCGGGGCGGCGAAGAGGTGGTCGACGGGCACGTCGAAGAAGCCCTGGATCTGGGAGGCATGGAGGTCCATGGTGAGGACCCGGTTGCAGCCGGCGGTGGAGATCAGGTTGGCCACGAGCTTCGCCGAGATGGGCACGCGCGGCCGATCCTTGCGGTCCTGGCGGGCGTAGCCGTAGTAGGGGATGACCGCGGTGATCCGAGCCGCGCTCGCCCGCCGGAAAGCGTCGATCATGATGAGCAGCTCCATCAGATGCTCATTCACGGGGGTCGAGGTGGATTGGAGTACGAAGACATCCTTGCCTCGCACGTTCTCCTCGATCTGGAACCAGACCTCTCCGTCCAGGAACCGGGAGAGGTGAACCTTCCCGAGAGGGACGTTCAAATAGCGCGAGACGGACTCGCCCAGGGACCGATTGGCGCTCCCGGTGAAGATCTTGATGTCGTGAGGAGGTCGAACCATGGCGATAGGCGGTCCTTCTTCAAAAAAGAGGAGAACGCGATGCGACCTGCTCCTGGCTGGGGCGGAAGGATTCGAACCTTCGGATGCGGGATTCAAAGTCCCGTGCCTTACCGCTTGGCGACGCCCCAGTGTCAAGACAGGACAGACTGAAGCTTAACGAAGAAAGCTGCTTACCGCCCTTCGGATGGCGCACGCCGCCGCCTCGCCGGGGCCTTCACCTCGAAACGGCGCAGGTACGATCGCCTCGACAGGAAACCACACGGAACGCATCCTACGCCCTCGCCAAGGAGGGCGCCCTGCGCCCGGCGCAGCGCGGCTGCATCGTCGAACAGCATGAAGAACGACGATCCGCTTCCCGACATGACCGCGTGCGTGGCCGAGGTGGCGCGCGCCACCCGGCGCACCCGCCGGGCCATCGCGGCGAGGCTCGGGCTTTCGTCCCGGGCAGCCCGCTCGAGGTCGTTTCGCAAGGACTTGAGTTCGAGGGTCTTCTGGCCTTTCGGATCGACTGCGGAGGCGCGCAGGAACGCGTCGATGCGCGAGGCCGCTCTCCCGGGCCCGCCCATGGCCTCGAAACGCCGGAAGACCGCGGCGGTTTCGACCCCCCCGGCCCCTTGAACCAGGAGCACCCGGTCGCGCAACTCGAGCTCGAGAGGGTGAATTTCGTCGCCTCGCCCCCGGCCCAGCGCGGGGCCGCCGAAGAGAAAGTAGGGGACGTCGGCGCCGAGAGACTTTGCCGCCTCCATCAGGCCCTCGGGCCCCAGGCCCAGGCCCCACATCAGGTCGAGGGCGCGCAGCACCGTGGCCGCGTTGCTGCTGCCGCCGCCCAGGCCGCCCCCCACCGCGATGCGTTTTTCGATGGTGATGACCAGACCGGTTCTTGTCTTCGCGAGCGACCGCATGAGCCGGGCCGCTCGGCCGGCCAGGTTGGTCAGGTCGCCCGGCACGCCCGGATGCGCGCAGTGAACCCTGACCCCTCTCCCGGTTTCGGCGATTTCGACGAGGTCATGGAGGCTCACCGAGGCAAAGAGGGTCTTGAGCTCGTGATAGCCGTTCGGCAGTTTTCCGACCACCTCGAGCCCCAGGTTGATCTTCGCGAAGGATCGAAACTTTCGGGGCTTCATCGCCTGAGCCCCAGACGATCGGACATCTCTCCGACCGTCCACGACCGGGCCCGGGGCGGTGGGAAGGCAAAGGCTCGATCGGCCGGAGACTCGACCTCCGGATCATCCACGGTCAGGGAGAGCTTCGTCCGGTTGGACCCCTCGAGGGTCACCTGGGCCGGCTGAGCAAGCTCGAAACGCCAGGTGACGTTCATGGATGGAGGCGGGGAGCCCAGGAGTGCCCCCACCAGATCCTTCGCCTCCACGTCGATCCCGAAGAGCCGGTTCATGATCTCGCCCGTGGCCGGACCTTCGAACATCGCGTCATCCCCGGGAAGATCCGCCCGCAGCCTCCCCTCTCTCGTGATCAGGAGAAAGCGAAGTCCGGCTCCGGAAGGAATCTCGATCCGCAGCGAGTCGGGCCGGGCCACCCCGATGACCACCCGGGCCGAGAACCTTCCCTGCGGTCCGGAAAGGGTCAGCCGGCCCGAGGCCGAGAGGCCCCGCGCTTCCTTCAGGCGAGCCATCTCTCCCGGAGTGGCGATGTGGCCCCGGGCCGCGCAGGCGCCGAACCACCATCCAAGCAGGACCAGAGCGACCCGACCCGCGCCCACCCGAAGGACCGGACCGAAGTTCAAGGCTTCTTCTGGGCGGCTCGCGACAAGGCCTGGATCTTGTCTTCGACCATGACCCGATCGAGCTCTCCGTCCACATCGTCGCCCTCGAGAGCCAGACGCAGGTACCGGAGCGCCTCGGCCTGATCGCCGGTTTCGGCCAGGATGAAGCCCAGGTGCGCGATGACCACCGCGTTCTTCTCCTGGGACCTCATCGCTTTCCGTATCGCGACCTCGGCCTCGGCGTTCCGGCCCAGCCGGTGCAGGGCCCAGGCCAGGCTGTCGAGATAGGAGCCGTTGTCCGGATCGTCGGTGAGAGCCTTCTCGATGAGTGAGAGCGCCTCCCCGACCTTCACGTTCCGGTCCGCGTTCATGTACCCGAGATAGTTGAGGGTGATGGACGAATCCGGCGAGATGAAAAGAGCCTTCCGGAAGGCCTCTTCCGCCTCGTCGTATCTCTTCTGCCGCTCGAGCACGGCGCCCAGGCTGAAGAAGGCGCGGAGAGAGGTGGGATCCCGCTCGGAAACCGAGGCGAACAGTTCGCGGGCTCGCTCGAGGTTCTTCCCGCGCTGAAAGAATTCGGCCGCAGCCAGGATGTCGTTCGGTTGTTCCTTCGAGGCGGCGAGCAGGGCGTTCACGACCGAGACCGCGCCCTTTTCGTCTCCCAGACCCCGCAGAGCGTAGGCCTCGAGGAACGGGAGGTCGGTCTCCTTCTCGAAGGCGGGGTTAGCCCGGGCCGCCCGGGCTTCGGTGAGTGCGAGGGCAAAATTCTTGGCGGAGAGGAGAGCGTCGATGCGATAGGTGATGAGCGATCCGGCAGGCTCCGGACCCGACTTCGCGGCCTCGCCAAAGGCGTCGGCCGCTTCCTTGAAGCGGCCCATTCTCTGCCGGACCATGCCCGCGTGGGCCCAGAACACTCGGTTGTTCCGGGCGATGCCGTCCGCGTCCTCGCCCGAGGTGTTGCGAGCGAGTAGCGCATTCAGCTTTTCGCTGGCCTCTTCGAGGGAACCCTTCTGCTCGAGAAGGGTGACGAGCAGGAAGCCTGCCTTCAGATCCTTGGGGTCGGAGGCGGCGAGGCCTTCGGCGATGTCGATCGCCTCGTCCACCCGGCTCAATTCCTTGAAGGCCCGCGCCTTGAGGTCCAGAGCGAAACGGTTGTTCACGTCCTGCTCGAGCATCTCCTCCGCCACCGCCAGGGCCTCGGCTCCTCGCCGTTCTTCAATAAGGATCTCGCCGATTTTGAGCCTGGTGACGAGGTCCTTGTCATCGAGCCTGGCCGCCGCCTGGTAGTGCTTGAGCGCTTCTGCGGGCGCCGCATTCTCCCGCTGGATGTCGCCCAGGTGCTGCAGGGCGAGGGCGTTCTCGGGGTCGGCGGCCACCGCGGTCTCCAGGGCTTGAATGGCGCTCTTGGTGTCGCCGGTGGCAAGGGACAAGGAGGCGACCTGGACGAAGGCGTCGACGTTCGAAGGATCCACCACGGACAGGCGCTTCCAGGTTTGAAGAGCCGCCTTGGCGTCGCGCAGCACCGAATAGAGCCGGGTGAGATCGCGGAGGGGGCCGGGGTTCCCCGGGTCCAGGGTCGCCGCCGTTTCATATTCACGGACGGCGAGGCGCAGTTCATTCTCGCCCCCTCCCGACTGGGCGTAGAACTGATGAATCTGGCCCGCGAGGCTTCGCAGGTCATCTCGTTCGGGAGAAATCCTGATTGCCCGATTGACCGCGATGATGGCCAGGTCGAAATGGCCGTTGTCCGCTTGAATACGCGCGATCTCGGCGTGGGCGTCGGCGGCCTGCGGATCAGCCTTGAGCGCCTTCTGCAGCGCCTTGAGCGCTTCTTCCGGGCGGCCCGCGTCGCGCAACGCCAGCGCATCCAGAAAGAGGCCATAGGCGGCGGAGCGGTCCTCCCGCACGGCGGGTTGGAGCGAGAGGGCCAGGACGAGCGCAAAGAGATGGATCATCGCCTCGAATTGTGTCACGCGCCGGGCGCTCGCAGGAAGACGGCGGCCCGGAGGCCCATGGGAGGGGAGGTCCCCTTACCCCCGAGCCTCCGGGCGGCGTTTTCAGGCCGCGCTTCGACCCCGCAAACGATGCTGGTCGCAGAACGCGGCCTTGAGCTTCCGCACGGCATCGCCGCCCCCATCCCCGGCCCGAAGCAGGTCGAAGAATTTCCTTTCTCCAGGGTCTCCCCAGGACCGGCCGGGGACGGTGACGCCGGGGTCTCCCGCCTCGTTTCGCCACAGACTGAAGCCGACGAGCTTCAGGCCGGCGAGCAGGCCGTCTTCGATGTCGAAATGGAGCTCGGCGTCACTGATGAGGTTCTTGGGGCCGTTCTCCCGGTCGATGAACTCGATGCGCATTTTCTCTCTCCCTTGTTGATTTGATCGGATGGTGGAACTCGCCCGGAGGACCACAACCGGCGCGGAGCCCGAGGCTCGGCGCCCGGGAGAGAGGCGGCCCTTGGTCGGATGAGGGTCCGGTGCTGCGGACCGTCGCGAGACTAGCCAACGCCCGAGTCGGATCGGGTCCCTTCCGCTGGGGAAGAACTTGCCCCGGAACGCGTGATCGGTCTATAAACGCACCGAATGCAAGAGTCGTTCCAGGAAAAGCGCCGGGCCAGCGCGCTCCGCTCCAATCCCATCTGGGTCCTGAGAACGCTTGCTCTGGTGGTCCTGGTCGGCGTCTTTGTGTCCGTCTTCCAGTCCCTTCGGAGGCCCCGGCCGAGCCCTGTTTCCGCGGACCGCCCGGCCGAGGGCGCCGTCCCCCAACCGAAGGGCGGCGACGACGATCCGGTATCGGCCCAGGGCTACGCCCCGGCCGACCCTCGCGCCGACAAGCTGGAGAAACTTGTTTTCGAATCCTTCTCCGCCTCGGGCAAGAAGGGGGTTGAGCTCCAGGCCGAGGGCTCGTCGGGCCGGGAAGCTGAGAGCCGGTTTCTCGACACCGTAAGGGCCCGGATCCCGTTCGTCTCCCAGGGCCGGCCGGCCACCGTCGAGATCGTGGCCGATCACGCCCAGCACGTGGCCAGCCGCCCGTCCGCCCTTTTCCAGGGCCACGTAAAGATGACCACGGACGACGGCCTGGTTCTGGAGACCGACGAACTCTTCTACGACGGTCGCGACGGTCTGGCCCAGAGCGAGGGCAAAGTGGTCTGGAGCCGGAAGGACGTCTCCGGAGAGGCGCGGGGCATGTTGTACGAAGGCTGGAGTGACTCCCTCACGCTCTTCCAGGAGGTCAAGATCCGCCTTCGCGATCCCGACGACCCCCCGGCCGACATTGAGGCCGACGCGGGCTGCCTTTCCCGGGAAGAGAACACGCTCTTTCTGGAGGGCAACGTCCGGATCACGCAGGGAACGAACCGAACCCGGTCCGGTTCACTGGAACTCAATTTTGGCCAGGACCACGTGATGTACCGAGCCGTCTTTCGCGGCGGCTTCGAGCTCGTGGCCGAGGGCGACACTGCGGTCCTGGGCTTCGCCTTCCCCAGAGCCGCCGGCCGCAAGACGATTGGGGGCCGGCGTCTGGAGATGACGTTTGGAGAAGGCCGGGCGCTCGAAGAGGCGGCGGCGGGGCCGGAGGCGGTCATGATCGTGGATCCGGGGCCCGAAGATCCGCCCGAACGTCGTGAGATCCGGGCCGACGCGCTTATCTTCAAGTTCGGTCCGGAGGGAAAGCTCAAGGAGTACCTTGGCAACCGCGGCAGCAGCGTTCGCTTTGTGCCCTTGAATCCGAGCACCGGAGATCTGCGAACCATCTCCTCGACCGACTTCTTCGCCCTTCTCGATCCCGCTACCGGCCAGGCCGAGACCATTTCCTTCGTGGAGAACGTGGTCTTCTCGCGCAAGAACCAGCGGGGCCGGGGAAGCAAGGCCGAGTTCTCGGAGAAGACCGGCCACATGGTGGTTTCGGGAGGGATCGCGCTCGACGACACTCTTTCCAACGTATCGCTCCTCGCCACCGCCATTGATATCGACACCCTGACCGGCTCCTTCCGGGCCTGGGGGGGAGTGCGGCATACCCAGAAGGGCGGTCTCCCCGGGGCGCCCTTCGGCTCCCCGGGCTCTGACCTTCGGGCCACCAGCCGGCAGGTGATCCATGACGCGCCCCAGAAGCTTACCCAGTATTCGGGTCACGTGGTCTTCCGCGCGGGCGGAGATGAACTCCGCGCCCTCACCATCGACACCGTGGAAACGCGGCAAGGCCCGCAGATCGCGGCCGATACGGACGTCGAGGTGCTGGTCGGGGGCGGAGCCATCGGGGCGGGCCTTTCGGCCCGCGCGGAGAAGATGACCTACAGCCCAGAGGATCGGCGGTTCGCGTTCAGCGGCTCGGCCTCGGTCCGCCAGCAGGATTTCGAGACCAAGGCTCCGGAGATCCTGGTGAATCTCGGTCCCGAGGGCCCTTTCACCGTTCGCTCCCTGGAGGCGCAGGGCGGAGCGGTGACCCTCAAGGCGAAGGATCGAACCGCCGCCGGGACGCATCTGCTTTACACCCCCGGGGACGGACGAGTGGAAATGACGGGAACTCCGGTCAAACTCCAGGATCAGGACCGCCGCGTTCAGGGAAGATCGGTCACGTTCTTCACCACCGGGGATCAGGTAGAGGTCGTGGGAGAGGAAGGACGCACCGAGACCGTGCTTCAGAGAAAGATCAAGCAACCATGAGCGCCTCTTCGCCCCGGATCATGCTCCGCGGGGAGGGACTCACCAAGGCCTATGGCGCCCGGGTGGTGGTGAGGGACGTGGACATAGAGATCTCCACCGGGGAGGTCGTGGGCCTGCTGGGTCCAAACGGCGCGGGCAAGACCACGACGTTCTACATGGTTGTGGGCCTCACCAAGCCTCGCGCGGGCAGAGTCTTTCTCGGTGGCGACGACATCACCGGCCTCCCCATGTACCTCAGAGCCCGGGCCGGCATCGGGTACCTGCCGCAGGAGACCAGCGTCTTCCGGAAGCTGACCACCGAGGAAAACGTGCTCGCCGTCCTTGAAACCCTCGGCTACTCGCTGCGCGAGCAGAAGACACGCGCGGCCGAGCTCCTGGGCGAACTGGGCATCTCGGGCCTTTCCCACCAAAGGGCGGACACTCTGTCCGGCGGCGAGCGCCGCCGCCTGGAGATTTGTCGCGCCCTCGCCGCCTCGCCTCTGTTCATTCTTCTCGATGAGCCCTTCGCCGGCATCGACCCGATCGCGGTGGCCGACATCCAGAGGATCATCGCCTATCTGAAGAAGCGAGGCCTCGGTATCCTGATCACCGACCACAATGTTCGCGAGACCCTCCGCATCACCGACCGCGCCTACATCATCCGGGAGGGCGAGGTGCTCAGGACCGGGACGCCCAGAGCGCTCGCTACCGATCCCGAGGTCCGTCGGGTGTACCTAGGCGACGATTTCGATCTGCTGCTCCCCGAGGCAGGACACTAGTGTCCTGCCTCACAAGTACGCGTCACATGGGAGCGCCGATGCATCCCGGATCGCCGAGTTGCTCGTCGTTGCATATGCTGGATATGCGGCCTCCTCGGCGCCTTGCGCTCCGGGCGCCTC
>JAQBHL010000268.1:0-3986 GCA_032127745.1 Acidobacteriota bacterium | reverse complement strand
AGGTAGTCCTTACGACGCCACATTACGTTCCCACTTTGGTACGGCCCGCAGATTCGCCGCGTCCCATGCATGCGCATGGACGTCCGTCGGATCACATCGAGAACGCAGGTCACCCACGCCCCGGATCCCAGGCTAACGAGCTTCGAGTTATTACTCGTGAAAGGACGTTGCACCTCCCTGATGAATATGAGTCTCGGCCCATACCTCCCATTGGACCCCTACCAATCACCCTGCGGTGATCCCTTCGATGTGACCGGTGTCGTTCAGACTCCGCGTGGGGGTTGGTCTAGCCTCACTGGTGTGGCCTACACTGGCCCGCGAGGAGATCCACCATGAAGAAACTCACGATCCTGACGCTGGTCCTGGCCCTGGCCTCCGCCGGAAGCGCCTTCGCCGACAAACCCCCGAACAAGGGGAAGGGCAAGGACAAGGACAAAGGAAGCAGCGCCCACCTCAAGGTGACCTTTGGCGACCGCGACCGCGAGGCGGCGCGCGAGTATTTTGCCCACAAGTACGGCCGTGGCAACTGCCCTCCCGGACTCGCCAAGAAGAACAACGGCTGTCTTCCCCCCGGGCAGGCCAAAGCGGTACCAGGTGGGACAGCGACTGTCCCGTGATGTGGTGTATGTGGAGGCCCCGGCGGAGCTGGTGGTGAAGCTTTCGCCTCCGCCCTCGGGGCACAAGTACGTGATGGTGGACGGAGATCTGGTGAAGCTCTCGATTGGCACCCTGATCGTGGTGGACGCGATCGACGGCCTGATCCACTAGCGGAGCCGGGCGGGCTCAAGGACGCGCCGCCAACCGGTCTTGACTTTCAATTTTATGTACGAGATCGTATTGACACATCAGCGCGCCAAGGGCGCGCATACGGTCCAACATCCGTTGGAAATCCCCCGAGAGTATTCAAAGAAAAGGACACAACATGATCAATCGGCGCTGGTTCCTGGGCGGTCTAGGCGTCTGTGCGAGCCTCCTTGCGGTCGCGAATGTGGTTGACGCCAGCCACGCCTGGGGCACCTACCATTGGGCTCGGACAGCCAACCCGTTCACCCTCAAACTGGGCAACATCATGACCGCCACGGACTGGCAGTCGTACCTGGCCCGGACCTCCTCGGACTGGAACTCCGGGTCCACCCCGCTCCTCACCGCTATCGTCAATGGGTCGGCCGGCAAGCGGTGCAAGGCGGTGGCCGGCACCACGCAGGTCTGCAACGGAAAGTATGGCAACAACGGATGGCTCGGTCTGGCTTCGATCAACATCACCGGGGGCACCCACATCACGCAGGGCACGGCCAAGATGAACGACACCTACTTCAACACCGCCACCTACAACAACCCGAATGAGAAACTCCACGTTGTGTGTCAGGAAGTGGCGCATACCTTCGGCCTCGCCCACCAGTCCGAGGACGGCAGCTCGCAGAACAGTTGCATGGACTACTTCTCGAACACCGGCGCCAACGCGGGGAGCACCCTGAGCACCAAGCCCAACGCTCATGACTTCGATCAACTCAACCTGATCTACGCTCACCTCGATACCACCACAACCCTCGCCACCGGCGTCACCCAGCCCGGGCGGTTCAGCGATGTCGACCACAGCGATCCGAACTCGTGGGGCCAGCTGGTCAGCCAGTCCGCCAACGGGCGCAGTTCGACCTATGAGAGGGATCATGGAGAAGGCAACAAGACGATCACTCACGTGTTCTGGACGATTGAGGCCGCCGAGGGCTGCCCGGGCTGCGATCACCGGTACGATCACAACTAGAACCTGAGCGCTCCCTTGGGGGGCGCTTGTCGTTGAGGCCGGGCCGGGGCGGTCGGCCCTGCCTTGTTCTTTGCCCCGTGGCCCGGTCGAGGCCGATTCGGACCTGTCCTCGGGCAACTCCCGGTGGCACGAGAGAGCGCCGCTAAGGTTTCTCCACGAACGGAGTTGCGATGAACTCGGCCCTGCGCCACGAGTAGAGGACGCACACCGCCTGAAATGAAACTGCGTTTGCCCGATACAATCCGCGCTCCATCTCATCAACGAGGAGAGTGCCCGAATGTGCCAGCCGCGCCGTCTGTCCGCCCTGATCGTCCTCGCCGCGTTTCCGGCGTCTTCCACCCTGGCCCTGGCCACGGACAGCGCGAAGGCGCCCGTCGGCTACACCCGCGCGACCGCGGACGCGAACGCCGCTTTCGAAAAGATCTTCTTCGACACCCCGACTCCCGAGAACGCCCGGCGCTGGCTGTTCGAGCTCACCGAGGAGCCGCACGTGGCCGGCACTCCGGCCGAAAAGAAGGTCGCGGACTGGGTGATGGGCAAGCTGAAGGAATTCGGACTCGACGTCCTTATGGTGAAGTACGACGTCTTCCTCAATCATCCGAAGAGCGTGTCGCTCAGGATGGTGGAGCCTCGCGTGGAAGAGCTCTCGCTCATGGAAGACAACATCCCGCAGGACAAGGACTCCACCTCGCGCGGCCAGTTCCCCGCTTTTCACGGCTACGGCGCGTCGGGCAAGGCCAATGGCCAGATCGTCTACGTCAACTACGGGTCGCCCGCCGACCACGAGCGGCTCAAGAGCATGGGCATTTCCGTTGAGGGCAAGATCGCTCTCGTGCGCTACGGCGGCGCCTTCCGCGGACTGAAGGTCAAGGAAGCCCAGGACCACGGCGCCCTCGGCGTGCTGATCTACTCGGATCCCGAAGATGACGGATACCTGCGCGGGGACATCTATCCCGACGGGCCAATGCGGCCGCCTTCCTCGCTTCAGCGCGGCTCTGTCCAGTTTCTCTCCCTTCAACCCGGCGACCCGTCGACCCCGGATGGAGTGCCCTCGACGGCAACGGCCAGGCGGATCACCCGCGACCAGATGAAGAACGTTCCGAAGATCCCGTCCCTTCCAATTTCCTACGGCGAAGCCGAGAAGCTTCTGCGAAACCTCGGCGGACCTCGGGTCCCGAACGAGTGGCAGGGCGGACTTCCCTTCTCGTATCACGTGGGCCCGGGCGGCGCCGCGGTGGAGATGGATGTGCAGATGGACGAAGGCCTGAAGCCGATCTACAACATCATCGCGAAGATCCCCGGCACCGGCGATCAGGTGGTGGTGGTCGGCAACCATCGGGATGCGTGGACACCCGGAGCGGTCGATCCGAACTCCGGCACCGCGGCCATGCTCGAGGCCGCACGCGGTCTTGGCGCAGCGTTGAAGGCGGGCTGGAAGCCCAGGCGCACCGTCTTGATCTGCTCGTGGGACGCCGAGGAATACGGCCTCGTGGGTTCGACCGAATGGGCCGAAGACAACATGGCCATGCTGCAGAGCCAGGCCGTCGCCTATCTCAACATGGACGTCGCGGTCACCGGACCCAACTTCGGCTCGGGCGGCACGCCGTCCCTGCGCGACGCCGTCCGCGAAGCGATCTCGATGGTTCCGGAACCGCGTAAGGGCGGAACGGTGGGGACGGTCTGGGAGCAGCGGGCGAAGGCCGCGTGGGCCGCGGAAACGCCGGTCAACCTGGACGGGAAAGATCCGAGCTTCGAGCATCAACTGACCCGTCTCGGATCGGGCTCGGACTACACCGCGTTCATCGACCACCTCGGCATTCCGTCGGTGGACGGCGGTTTCGGCGGCGACTACGGCGTCTATCACTCCGTGTACGACAACTTCTACTGGATGTCGCATTTCGGCGATCCGGACTTCATCTACCACCAGGCCGCCGCGCGTTATCTGGGCCTCCTCGCCTTCCGCACCGCCACCGCGGACATTGCGCCTCTGCGCTTTTCCAACTACGGGCCGGCCATGAAAGAGGATCTCGACGAGATCCGCAGCGATGTCACGCGACGCGCGCGCACCGCGGGAGCGTCGCCGTTCGCGCCCGACTTCTCCGCGCTGCTCAAGGCGGTGAGCGATCTCGACGCCGCCGGCCGCGCAGCCGATGCGGCCGCCGATGCGGTGCTGGCCCAGGGCGACAGCGCCTCGCACGCGAAGATGAGCGACGCGCTGAGCCAG
>JAQBHL010000267.1:0-2622 GCA_032127745.1 Acidobacteriota bacterium | reverse complement strand
GACCCTGGGGGCGGTGGACTGGCGCGACTTCGTGGAGTCCATGAGCGTGGTCGAGCGCATTCTGAGTGGAGATCCTTCGGGCGACTACTCCGGGATGGAATACGCGACCCGGGATCAATACCGCCACGTGGCCGAGCGGGTGGCCCGGCGGAGCAAGCACACCGAGGTCGAGGTGGCTCAACTCGCGGTGGAGCTCGCTCGCTCGGCGGACGCCACGGCCGCCCAGACCCGCCACGGTTCGGGTCACGTGGGTTTCTACCTGGTCGGCAAGGGCCTCGAGGCTCTCGAGGCGGCGGCGGGAATCCGTCCTTCGCCCGTCGAGTCGCTGCGCCGGCGGGCGGGGGCGGCTCCGTTGCTTCTCTACCTGGGCTCCATCGCCGCGATCACCGTCGCTCTGACCGGAGCCCTGGTGTCGAGGGCGAGAGCGGACGGAAGTTCCGATTCCGTGCTCCTGCTCTTCGGGCTCGCCTCCGGCCTCGCCGCCAGCTCCCTCGCGGTGGCCCTGGTCAACTGGACCTCTACCCTCATGGCGCGTCCGGTCCTGCTTCCCCGAATGGATTTCACCGGCGGCATCCCGGAGGGCGCCCGCACCCTGGTGGTGATCCCCACCCTGCTCAGCAGCGCGCAGGGGCTGGAATCACTGGTGGAGGGTCTGGAGGTCCGCTTCCTCGCCAATCGCGATAAGCGTCTCCATTTCGGTCTGCTCACGGACTTTCAGGACGCGAGTCAGGAGACGGTGGCCGGGGACGAGGCCCTCGAGTCTCAGGCGCGAAACGCCATCGAAGGTCTGAACGAGAAGTACGGTGACCAGAGCCCGGGCCGGGCCGACGCGTTCTGTCTGTTTCATCGCCCGCGACGATGGAACGCGAAGGAAAGAGTCTGGATGGGGTACGAGCGCAAGCGGGGCAAGCTCGAGGATCTGAATCACCTGCTCCGCGCCGCCCCTGGCCAACCGTCGAAGGACTTCTCGACCGTGGTCGGAGACACGACCGTGCTCTCCGGGGTGAAGTACGTGATCACCCTGGACACCGACACCGGGCTGCCCCGGGATGCCGCCCGGCAGTTCGTGGGCGCCATGGCCCATCCCTTGAATCGCCCCCGCTACGACGCGGCCTCTCAGCGGGTGGTGGATGGCTATGGCATCCTGCAGCCGCGGGTGGTGATCGGGCTTCCTTCCGCGGGCCGGTCGCGCTACGCGCGGATGTGCGGGGGCGAGCCCGGCATCGACCCTTACACCCGCACGGTTTCGGACGTCTACCAGGACCTCTTCGCAGAGGGCTCGTTCATCGGCAAGGGCATCTATGACGTGGACGCGTTCGAGCGGTCCCTGGGCGGGCGCTTTCCCGAAAACCGGATCCTGAGCCACGATCTCATCGAGGGCTGCTTCGCGCGCTCGGGCCTTTTGAGCGACGTGCAACTGGTGGAGGATTGCCCGGCCCGCTACGAGGCGGACGCGCGCAGGCGCCACCGCTGGATTCGCGGCGACTGGCAGATCGCGGGATGGCTGCTCCACCGCAACCCGCTCTCCCGGCTATCGCAATGGAAGCTGCTCGACAACCTGCGCCGGAGCCTGGTGCCGGCGAGCCTCACCGCCCTCCTCGTCCTGGGCTGGATCTTCGGCCCGGCCTCATGGTTCTGGACGTTGTCCGCCCTCGGTATTCTGATTCTTCCCGCTCTGTTCGCATCCGTGGCCGACCTGATCCGGAAACCTCAGGAGGCAGCCTTCGGCCCGCATCTGTGGGCGACGGGGCGCTCCGCGACCCGGCGGCTCTTCCAGATCTCGTTCGAGTTCGCCTGTCTTCCCTACGAGGCGTACTTCAGTCTCGACGCCGTGGTGCGCACCTTGTGGCGGATGGGAGTCACGCGGACACGCCTTCTTGAATGGAATCCATCGAGCCAGGAGGGGCGCCGCTCAGGACGAAGCCGGGGCGGTGAACTGGTCGAGTCGTATCGCTCGATGGGACCGGCCATAGTCCTCTCCGCCCTGGTGGCGGGAATACTCGCGGCATCTCATCCAACGAAATTGTTCCTGGCCGCACCCGTTCTCCTCCTTTGGTTCGCGTCGCCCCTCTTCGCCTGGTGGATGAGCCTGCCGCAGGTTCGCAGGTCCCCCATCCTGACCGGCGAGCAACGCCGCTTCCTGGGCATGGTTTCGCGCCGCACCTGGAGTTTCTTCGAGACCCTGGTGGGTCCCCAGGATCACTGGCTGCCTCCGGACAACTTCCAGGAGTCTCGCGAGTTCGCGGTGGCCCATCGAACGTCGCCCACCAACATGGGACTTTCGCTCCTCGCCCATCTGGCCGCCTACGATTTCGGATATCTCCTCGTCCCTCAGCTGCTCGAACGCACCGAGCGGTCGCTTCACACTATGTCGGGTCTGGAACGGCACCGCGGCCACTTCCTGAACTGGTACGACACTCAGACTCTCGAGCCCCTGACTCCCCGCTACGTCTCTTCAGTGGACAGTGGGAATCTCGCCGCCCACCTGCTCACCCTGCGCTCAGGCCTCGTCGCCCTGGGCGGCGATCCCATCGTCCGCGACCGCCTCTTCGCGGGCCTCCTGGACACTTTCCACCTGCTCACCGAAGCCACCGGCGACGGGATCCTCCCTTCGGCGGAGGC
>JAQBHL010000266.1:0-18676 GCA_032127745.1 Acidobacteriota bacterium | reverse complement strand
GGCTTTGGACAAGGAACTCAAGAAGGAACTTCAGCGGGACGAGATGGGGGAGGCCCTGGAGGGCGCCCGCGGATTCCTGACCCGGCCCGACGTGGTCAAGCCGGCCCTGGCCGTTCTGGGTCTGGTCCTCGTTCTGGGCGGGCTGTACTATGGTCAAAAGTACCGGCTCTCTCAGGCCGAGTCTGCTTTCGCCCGCGCGACCGAGGTCTTCCGCGCCGAGGTCGGGCCGCTGGCCACCGCGCCGCCGGCTTCCGGGGAGACCTTCAAGACCTCCGCGGAGAAGTTCGAGAAGGCCAAGAAGATGTTCGACGAGGTGGCGAAGAGCTATTCCTCGATGCCGGCCGGAAAGCGGGCGCAGTACTATTCCGCTCTGTGTCTGGCCGAGCTGGGCCGCACGAAGGAGGCGGAAGCGGCGCTGGAAACCGTGGCTTCCCGCCGCGATCCGAACTCGATCGAGCCAGCCATGGCGAGGCTTCGGCTGGCCGAGCTCGTGCTGCAGGATGGTCGAGCCGCGGATGCGGCCAGCCGGTACAAGGCGATGATCGACGACGTGGGCTCGGGTCTTCCCAAGGACCGCCTCATTTTCGGTCTGGCCACTTCTCTCGAGGCGGCGGGCGACAAGCTGGCGGCCCGTCGAGCCTACGCCGATCTGGTCCATCGGCATCCCCAAAGTCCCTACGTCCAGGAAGCGCGTCAGAAGATGGACGCCCTGGCCACCCTATAGTGGGTCTACGGCCCAGGCGCGCCATCGCGCATCTTTGTCCCGATCGACGCCGAGTAGGCCACTAGAAAGCAGGAGCGGACCAGCCCATGGCGATGTCACGCGGGAGACGGATCTTTTGGATAGCGGTCGGGCTCGTGCTCGTGGCTTCGTTCACCGCGGTTCTTCTCGGCGGTCTCGCCTACTTCGTCCAGAGCCAAAGCCTGTCGTCCTCGACCCGCAAGTCGGATGCCCGTTCGCACGTGCTGTCGATGTCCATCGAGGGCTCCTTCGCTGAAAATCCGCCGCAGACCCTTTCGCTGGCGTTTTCCGGCGACTCCGCGCCGACCTTTCCCGCCATCATCCGGGCCATGGATCGGGCCGCCGATGCGCCCGGCCTCGAGACCGTGTTCGTCCGGATCGGCGCCACCGACCTCGGGTGGGCGCGCGCGCGTGAGCTTCGCCAGGCCCTGCAGCGGGTTCGGGCCAAGGGCAAGAAAGTCACGGCCTTCCTCGAGGACAGCGGCAACATGGAGTACTACCTCGCTTCGGCTGCGGATGAGATCGTGGCCCTGCCGGCGGCGATTCTGGAGATTCACGGACTGTCTGCCGAGGTGATGTTCCTCAAGGGCGCCTTCGACAAGTTCGGCGTCGAAGCCCAGTTCGTGGCCATGGGGAAGTACAAGAACGCGCCGAACCAGTACACGGAGAAGAAGTTCACCCCCGCCCATCGCGAGCAGATGAAGTCCCTGGTTGGAGGCCTCTATCATGAGTACATCTCGTCGGTCGCCGCGTCGCGGAAGAAGTCGGAGGAGGAGGTCGAAGGCCTGATTTCGGCCGGGCCCTATGACGGCTTCTCGGCCCTCGATGCCGGTCTGGTGGACCGGCTGGACTATCCCGACGAGGCCCTCGAGGCCGCCGGAGACACCTACCGCTACCTGGGAGATTTTCGCGATCAGGCCGGGGCCTTCGATACCCGCCCCAAGGTCGCGCTCATCTTCGTGGACGGGGAAATCCTATTGGGAGAGAGCCAGGATGCGGGCTTCGGGTCGGGGGCGGTTGCCGGCGCCGACACCATCGCGAAGGCGCTCCGCGACGCGGCGGAAGACGACGCGGTCAAGGCCGTGGTCCTCAGGGTCAACTCTCCGGGGGGGTCCGGTTCCGCCTCCGACATGATCGCCCGAGAAGTGGAGAACACGGCGGCCGCGAAGCCGGTGATCGTCAGCATGGGCGACTACGCCGCTTCCGGGGGTTACTACGTCTCGGCCCCGGCCAGCGCGATCGTGGCCAATCCCACCACCATCACGGGATCGATCGGCGTGTTCTTGGGCAAGTTCGTCTTGAAGGGTCTGTTCGAGAAGCTCGGCATCACCAACGACTATGTGGACTTCGGCAAGGGGGGGTCCTTTGCGAGCGCCTCCCGGCGCTGGACGGTCGAGGACCAGGCCAAAGCCGAAGGACTCGCATCGCGCTTCTACGATCAGTTCCTGAGTCTGGTGGCCGAACACCGGCAGATGGACGTGGACGCCGTCCATGAAATCGCCCAGGGGCGGGTCTGGACGGGCGCCGAGGCGAAAGAGGTGGGACTCGTGGACGAACTTGGCGGTTTCGACCGGGCGGTGGCGCTGGCCAAGGACAAAGCGAAGATCGAGGCCGGCCACGATGTGTCCGTGGTCATCTTCCCGGCGCCCAGGAGCGCCTTCGATCGTTTCTTCGGGGAAGCCGACGGGTGGGAAGGGGTCGACGTGGCGGCCCGGGCGCGATTCACGCCGGAGATGCTCGCCGATCGATTCCGGGCACGCCTGTTGAAGCAGTCTCAGACCCTCTGGGCACGTCTGCCCTACGGCTTCGAGGTTCGTTGAAGAGGTCCGAGGGCGGCTACTTCATCGAGCCGGAGTTCCAGACCAGGCTGCGGATCTCCCACCCCTCTCCATGCTTCTTGAGGGTCATGACGTATCGGTTGCGGACGGGGCCTGTGACGGAGCGCCGGGGGGATGGCTCGCGAGCCGCCCCTCGACTCACGGCCAGATCGTCCAGAATCCATAGTTCGTCCGATTCCAGCACCAGCCGCGGGGTCTTTCCCGCGAAGATGGCCTCGTAGCGTCGGGCGATCCCTTCCCGCCCCACGACCGGCTCGCCGGAAGAAGGGAGGAGCATCCCGTCACTCTCATAACATTCGGCGAGAGCGGCGGCGTCGCCGGCCTTCTCGGCCGCCGCGACCTTCCGCAGCAGATTCTGGACGTCGATACGGGCTTTGGTCAGGGCGACTCCATTGTCGGCCGCGGCGGCGGGGCCCGCCGCCAGAAGCAGGACGAGTAACGACTGGGCAGTGCGCATAGTTTTCGAAACCTCGGTCGAAGAGCCGACTCCCCTCACTGTAGAGGTGCTACCAGGCGCGAAAGGTGAGCCTGCTCACGTTCTGCGCCTGGCCCTCCGGCCCGCTCCCGACCGAAGCCTCCGGAGGGAACTAGGCGTTCTCGAGGGCGAGCACTTTCGCGAGCCGTCGCGCGTGTCGTTCTTCGCCCGTGTACTTTCCGCTCACGAAGGCCCGGACCAGTTCTCCGGCCAGAGCCGGGCCCACGATGCGGCCGCCGAGGACGAGGACGTTCATGTCGTCGTGCTCGACGCCCTGGCGGGCCGAATAGGAGTCATGACAGATGGCCGCGCGCACGCCCTTCATCTTGTTCGCCGCCACCGAGGCGCCGACTCCGCTGCCGCAGATCAAGACGCCGCGTTCGGCCCGGCCGTCGGTCACGGCGCGGCCCACCGCGGCGGCCGAATCCGGGTAGTCGACCGGCTCGGTCGAATGGGTGCCGACATCGATGACCTCGTGACCCTCCTTGCGGAGGGCCTCCGCCATCTCCTGCTTGAGGGTGAAGCCCGCATGATCGGAGCCAACCACGATCCGCATTACTTCTTCGCCCCCGCGATCTGCTCCTTGGCCGCGGCCACCACGTCTTCCCGCCGGAAGCCGAATTTCTTCTGCAGTTCCTTGAGGGGAGCGGAGGCGCCAAAGGTCCTCATGCCGATGGCGCGGCCGGTGCTGCCCACGTACTGGCTCCAGCCGAGGGTGGAGCCGAGTTCGACGGACACGCGGGCCTTGACCGAGGGCGGCAGCACCTGGTCGCGATACTCCTGCGACTGATGCTCGAAGATCTCCCAGGACGGCATGCTCACCACCCGGCTCTTGATCCCTTCCTTGGTCAGTTCTTCGTGAGCCTCGAGACACAGCGACACCTCGCTGCCCGTGGCCATGAGGATGAAGGTGGGCTTGCCGCCCTCGCAGTCAGCCAGGACGTAGGCGCCCTTGGCGAGGCCGCTGGCGGCCGCGTACTTCTTGCGATCGAGGGTGGGCAGGGCCTGACGGGTGAGGATGAGGGCCACGGGTTCGTGCCTCTGGGGCATGAGGAATCGCCAGGCTTCGGCGACCTCATTCGCGTCGGCCGGTCGGATGGTGATCAGTCCGGGGACTGCGCGCAGGGACAGCACCTGCTCGACGGGCTGGTGCGTGGGGCCGTCCTCGCCCACTCCGATGGAGTCATGGGTGAAGACGTAGACGACGGGGATTTCCATGATCGCGGCCAGGCGGATGGGGGCCTTGCCGTAGTCGCTGAAGATCAGGAAGCCCGAGCCATAGGGCCGCACCTTGGAGAGCGACATCCCGTTCATCACCGCGCCCATCGCCTGCTCGCGAATGCCGAAGTGGAAGTTGCGGCCGCCGTAGGTGTCGGCCGAGAAGTCGCCCGCGCCCTCGAAGGTGAGGCGGGTCTTGGTGGAGGGGGCGAGATCGGCCGAGCCGCCGATGAGCCAGGGGACGTTCTGGGCGATCGCGTTCAGGACCTTCTGTGAGGCGTCGCGCCCGGCCACGCCCTTGGGGTCGGGGGGAAACACGGGCAGCCCCTTGTCCCAGTTCTCGGGGAGCTCCCGTTTCTGCATGCGATCGAGCTCGCCGGCGAGGACCGGGTTTTCGGCGCGATAACGGGAGAGCTTTTCCATCCACGCTGCCCGGAGCGACGCGCCTCGGGCGCCCATGTTCTTGGCGAAGTGGTCGGTGACGCCGTCCGGCACGAGGAACTTCGCGTCTTCGGGCCAGCCGTAGAAGCGCTTGGTCAGCTTGATTTCTTCGGCCCCGAGCGGCTCTCCATGGGCGGAGTGCGAGTCCTGCTTGTTCGGCGCGCCGTAACCGATGTGGCTATCCACGATGATGAGGGTGGGACGTCCCTTCGTCACCTTCGCGTTCTGGTAGGCGCGATCGAGCATCTGCAGGTCGTTGGCGTCGCCCACCCGGGTCACATTCCACCCATAGGCTATGAAGCGGGTGGCCACGTCCTCGCTGAAGGCGAGATGCGTGCCTCCTTCGATGGTGATCTTGTTGTTGTCGTAGATCCAGCAGAGGTTGTCGAGCTGCAGGTGGCCGGCCAACGAAGCGGCTTCGCTCGATATGCCTTCCATCATGCAGCCGTCGCCGGCGAGGGCGTAGACGCGATTGGTGAACAGATCGAAACCCGGCCGGTTGTAGCGCGCCCCCAGCCACTTCGAAGCGATGGCCATGCCCACGCTGGTGGCGACGCCCTGGCCGAGCGGCCCGGTGGTGGTTTCGATGCCCGAGGTCCATCGATATTCAGGATGGCCCGGACAGCGACTGTTGAGCTGGCGGAAACGCTTGATGTCGTCGAGGGGAACGGCCAGGTCCCCGAGGGTCTCGTACTTGGGATTAACCGCCTTCACCCCGGCCAGGTGGAGGAGGGAGTAGAGCAGCATCGACGCATGTCCCATGGAGAGGACGAACCGGTCGCGGTCCGGCCAGATCGGGTCGTTGGGATCGAAGCGGAGGTGTCTTTGCCAGAGGGCATAGGCCACGGGCGCCATCGCCATGGGCGTACCAGGATGCCCCGAGTTCGCTTGCTGCACGCCATCCATGGACAGGGTGCGAATGGTGTTGACGGAAAGCTGATCGAGGTCGGTGGTCGTCATCAAGTGTCTCCGAGAAGTATCTCCGAGGGAAAGCGAAGCGGCTGTCGCCGCGAGGTGAAGACCTCTACGCTATTCTGCTCGGCGCGGTTTGACAACCCAGACAGGCCTGAGTTCTTCGTGGAAAGGAACCCGTCGATGCTGGTGAAGCGTGAAGTCGTGAATCGCTCACGTGCCGCGTGGCCCAGGCGGCAACGGCTCCGGAGGGACTATGGCCTCGGGGTGGGGAATCCCAGGGCGTCGCCGCGGGCCGTCGACATCTCAGGGGTCGCCGTTTCACTGTTGAAACGCCCGGAATGTCGCTGCTCCATGACATCGACGCCGACCAGCAACATTGAACCGAGGAAGAAGATCGTCCAGAAAGCGCGCATAGGTTTAGGTTTCCTTATTTTTTATGGGGGTTTAGGGGGGTAAACGGCTGCTGCGGAACGAACGTACGGAAAGTCGATGCTGGTGAAGCGTCAAGTCGTGAATCGCTCATGTTCGACGTGGCCCAGCCGACGACGGTTCCGGATGGGACTATGTCCTTGGCCTCGGGGTGGGGAATCCGAGGGCGTCGCCGGCCGTCGACATCTCAGGGGTCGCCGTTTCATTGGAGAAACGCCCCGAATGTCGCTGCTCCATGACATCGACGCCGACCAGCAACATTGAACCGAGGAAGAAGATCGTCCAGAAAGCGCGCATGGGTTTAGGTTTCCTTATTTTTTATGGGGGTTTATGGGGGTAAACGGCTGCGGCGAAAACGAACGTACAGAAAGTATACGGCCCCGCTTCCATGTTCGCACAAACTGTGGCAGAATCCAATGCCATGAATACTCTTGGAACCATGATCGAAAGCTTGGTTGCGGACGATCCCCGCCGCGCGGCCGACCGTTTGCTTGAAAAGATGTGCCAGGTCGTTGGAGCTGAGGGTGGAGCGATCCTGATCCCCCAGGGAGACCACGCGAGCGTGTTCCTCTCGTACCGGCTCCCGCTGAACGGTCTTGCGAGTCTGCCCATTCGTTTTCAAGATCATCGTGATCGTCTGGCCCAAGGTGAGGTGGTCTTGAGTGCCGGCTTCGCTCTGGCCCCCATCGGCGCGGACGGATCCCCGCAGATCGGCTGGGTCTATCTCGAGAGCCCTCGTTCTGCCCATGCGGAGGAATTCCGTCCCTTCCTGCTGGGCCTGGCAAAGGCCGTGGGCGCCCTTGATCAGCCCACCGCCCTGCGTGTACCAAATGTGAACCGAGCTGACGCCAACCGGGCCAACATTCTCCGAATCCTGGAGGAAAACGACTGGAACATCGCCCGCGTTTCACGCGAACTCGGCGTGACGCGGCGTACTCTCTACATGCGCCTCTCGGCGTTTGGTATCGCGCGCAAGAAGGTTCCCCGCCTGGCCAAGCCGTTGACGGCCTAGGGGCCCAAAGGACGACGGATACACGTGGCTCTGCTCCACCACCTGCTGGTCTTCCTCAGTCTCGGACTGCTGACCCTGCTGTGCGGGGGTATCATGCGGCGCCGGAAGATCGGGCAGAGCTGGGTGTTTTCAGCGTATATCGCCGCCGCCACCTTCTTCACCGCTCTCGTTCTGCTCTTCCCATCCTCGTACACGCCCGAGGCATTCATGATCAAGCAGGGCATCTACGATTCCTTGCTGTTTGGAATGTCTCTGGAACTCGCCTACAAGGCGTTTCACGCGTTCCGAGGCATCGCCGATCGCGTCCGGAGCTTTCTGGCCGCGGCCGTCGTTGTGTCCTCGTTCGTAGTCTTGCTACTGACTCCGACAAACCCGGCCTACTCCGACTTCGCCCGCTATCAACCCGGCATAACGACCGCCGGCATTTGGTGTATGTCCTTCGTGGCCCTGCTTATTGTCTGGTACCAGATCCCGGTCCCGGCTTTCACGAGATCCATCATTCTTGGCTACGTCCCCTACCTGGTTGTCTTCGTGGTGTGCGTTGACCTCACTGGCCGGCTCGGGTGGGGCGAGATTCAGCACCTCAACATCATGAACGCAGCCGCCTACGACGGTGCCGCCGGGTATCTGGCCTACTCCGCGTGGTGCCAGGACTGACCACTGAGTGATCCCCGTCCTCCTCGCCGCCGTGGCCGCGGGCGTGGTTGTCCTCTTCTTCGGTCGCTTTGATCGAAACCGCGCGCTCCGGCGCTGGAATTTCGTTCTCTCCGGTCAGGCCGAGAAGGCGACCGCGGCGCTCCGGGAACGTCTGGCCGAAGACACCGAGATCGCCGGCCATACCTACGATCTGGCCCTCAAGCGGAGGGCCTCGCTCTCGTACGATGAGGCGGTCAGGCTTCTGGCCATCGCGGCGGAGACGATCGAAGACGCGGCCGAGGATCGTCAACGGCGGCTGCGTGCCCTTTCCATATACGCGCGCATGGCCGAGGCCATCGTCCCCGTTCAGCCCGTTCAGCCCGCGCAGTTCAAGCTGGCGGAAACGAGGTCCCTCACTCGGATCGCGAGCTGGCTTCACGAACTCCTGAACAGCTACCAGGAGCGTTTCCGGTTCAGGCTCGCCGTCATCGGCTTCGGCATCCGCCTGGTGGTGCGGAGCGTGCGCGGGAGCCGTACCCGGGCCGTCATCGAGCCCACACAGGCTGAGCCCTACCAGACCTTCGGGGATTCGCTGCACGACTTCCGCGCCCTCGACAATGAACAGGTCGAGTCGTTCCGGCAGCTCATGGAATCGGCTGCGGCCACGGATCGCGAGAGCCTTCCGGTGGGGCTGCGGAGCCTCGGCGGGGACACCTCCTCAGAGGAACCGGCAAAAAAATTCGAAAAATAGGTTGACTCAGAGTGGGTACAGTCTGTATACATTACGGACCATGTCACCCTTCACCTATGTCAACCTTTGAAATTGCCCCCCCTGGTGCGACCGAGTTTCTGACTCGGCCCATCTTTCTACCCCGCGAACCACAGGCGACGGCGCACGTCAAGTCCTGGAAGGCGCTGGACGATCGTGGGCGCCGGACGCTTTTCGAAAGCGCGCTTGACAGCCTGTGGCTGGCCTTTCAGCCCATCGTCGCGCTGTCTCGCCCCAACGGTGCCGCCTTCGCTTTCGAAGCGCTGGCGCGCAACGGCGAAAGGCTGGTGAGCAACCCGCGGGATCTTCTGGCCCTGGCCGTCTCCCTCGGGACGGTGCGGGATCTGGGCTTCGTGGTCCACTCGCGCGCGGCTGAGGTCTTGCGAAGACACCCGGAGTTCACGGTTTTCGTGAACGTGGACGTGGAAGAACTCATGGGGCCCCTGGGCGAAGACGCGGACGCGCTCGGCGAGTTCGCCCACCGGGTGGTCCTCGAGGTCACGGAGCGCGCGCCCATCAGCGAGCTTCCCGAGGTTCGAGAACGGTCCAGCGCGCTGAGGGACAAGGGATTCCGATTCGCCATCGACGATCTCGGGGGCGGCTACGCGGGCCTGTCGAGCCTGGCCCTGATGGATCCCGAGTTCGTGAAGATCGACCAGGCGCTGATCCGCGACGTGGACACCAAGCCGATCAAGCGAAAGATCATCGGCTCGCTGGCCAACCTGACCCGCCAGCTCGGCATCGGATGCATCGTCGAGGGCGTGGAAACCGAGGGAGAGCGCGACGCTCTGGCCGAGCTCGACTGCGACCTGATGCAGGGTTTTCTGTTCGGGCGGCCCGGGGCGATCTAGGCCGCGAGCGTGCGGGTCGGGCCCGCCGCGGGTCGCGGCGGCGGTGCTAAGGTCAAACGGCCCATGACCACCCCGGCCCCCCTGACCCCTTCCGATCTGGCCGCCCTGCGCGCCCTGTCGAGGCACTTCAAGGACGCCGATGCTGCGACCGTTGAGATCGCCCGCCTGAGCGCCGAACTCACGCTTGAGAAGCGCTCCATCCATGTGGTGAGCGACGTGCATGGCGAGGACGTGAAGCTCCGGCACATCATCAACAATGCGTCGGGGACGCTGCGGCCGCTGGTGGACCGGGTATTCGCGGAGCGGTCAAAGAGCGATCGGGAAGAACTCCTGGCCCTGCTGTTCTATCCGGCGGAAACCCTGGAGCAGCGCCTCTCAGGCGCCGCCGCCGAAGACCGGCACGAGTTCGTCCTGCGGGTTCTGGGGGATCTCCTGGCCGTCGCCCGCACTCTTTCGAGCCGCACCAGCATTCAAAGAGTGGCCGCGGTCTTTCCGCGCGAGTACTCGGAAATCCTGCGTGAGATGCTCCACGAATCCTTCTCCGCGCGCGGACCGGCCTATGTGGCGGCCATCGTCGGTCCTCTGATCGAGCAGGGCCGGGAGATCATGTTCGTTCGCCAGGTGGTTCGGGTGGTGCGGAACCTGGCCGTGAGCGAGGTGATCGTGGCCGGCGACTGCGTGGATCGTGGTCCGAGAAGCGATCGGGTGATCGAGTACCTGCGCCATCAGCCCCACGTCTCCATCACCTGGGGCAATCACGACGTCGCCTGGCTGGGGGCCTCGCTCGGCCACGAGGCCCTGATCGCTCACCTCCTCCGGATCTCCATCCGCTACCGCCGCCTGTCTCAGCTCGAAGAGGGCTACGGCATCACGATGCAGCCCCTGGAGTGGCTGGTGCGGACCGTGTATCCGGATGACCCGGCCGAGTGTTTCGCGGCCCGCGGGGCGGGTCTCCGGGAGCCCCTCATGATGGCTCGAATGCAGAAAGCGGCCGCGGTGCTGCAATTCAAGCTCGAAGGCCAGATGATCGCCCGTCACCCGGAGTGGAATCTCGATCACCGTCGGCTCCTGCGGTCCATCGACCTCGGGAAGGGGACGATCGTTGTCGACGGAAGGGTCTGCGTCCTGAAAGATCGCCATTTCCCCACCATCGATTCCCAGGACCCGGAGGCGCTTTCGAAGGACGAACAGGTCTGCCTCGACCGGATGCGCGCGTCCTTTCTGTCCAGCCCCTTCCTGTGGGATCACGCCCGGTTCATGGTGAACCGTGGATCGAGCTGGCTGCGTCGTGATGACAACCTGATCTTCCATGGCTGCGTCCCCGTGGACGAGATGGGGAACTTTCTCTCGATGGAGGTGGACGGGAAGGCCCGTGCGGGACGAGCGCTGTTCGACGCGATCGACGACGTGGTGGCCCGGGCCCTCAACCATCGGGAACGAGCCGACCTCGATTTCCTCTGGTACCTGTGGAGCGGACCGTTGTCGCCCATGTTCGGAAAGGACCGGATCACGACCCTGGAGCGCGATCTCATCGCGGATGCCGCCACTCACAAGGAGACCAAGAATCCCTACTTCAACCTGATCCACGACCGCTCCTTCTGCGAGCGTGTGCTCGAGGAGTTCGGGTGCGACCCCGGCGGGCTGATCGTGAACGGGCACGTGCCGGTGAAGATCGACGCGGGGGAGTCGCCGCTCAAGCGGGGAGGCAACGCCATCACCATCGATGGCGCGTTCTCCGAGGCCTACGGCGATCATGGCTACACTCTCGTCCTCGAGGCGGATCGCACCTTCCTGGCCCGGCATCATCACTTCGAGTCGGTGGCGGCGGCGGTGCGCGACGGGGTTGATATCATCCCGACCATCGCCAGCATTCGGGAGTTCGACAAGCCCCGTCTGATCGGCGACACCGAAGAGGGCGAGAAGATTCGAGGAGACATCGCCCTGCTGGCCCGCCTCGTGGACGCGTACCGCCATCACCGCATGTGAAGCGATCCGGCCCGCTTCTCCCCAAACTCAAGCGGGCTGAGCGACGCCCCACGGTCGGCTCAGCCGGCCGCGAGGATGGCCTCGGCGGCCAGCCGTCCGGACCGGAGGGCGCCGTGGGCGGAGGGTTGCTGGGTGTGATCTCCGGCGAGGAACAGGCCGGGTCTGAGGAAGCCGGCCGCCTTCGTGGCCAGGGGCTGAGCATGGCGGATTCGGTCCACCCGCACGAGACTCCACTCCTCCACCGCCCCGCCAAACCAACCTCGAAGCTGGGCCAGGACCGAGCGCTTGAGTGCCAGGTCGTCGGGCGGGGCGACGGGCCCGAGAATGGTGGCCGAGATCAGAACGCGGGAATCGGAGGAATAGCTCGGGGCCACGTTGGTCATCACCGCGAGGTTGTTGACCAGTCCCTCGCTCTCCCCGTTCAGCGCCAGCCAGGGGCCGGCGAAGGGCGGCGCGGCCGCGGCGAACCAGAGACAGGTCACGGATTTCGATCCGGTGTCCGACATCCTCAGGAGCCTTTCCGCCTCCGGTCCTTCGGTGGCCACGATGATCGTGCGGCCTTCGAGAACCTCTCCCGAGACCAGGCGAACCCGCGAACCCTCGATGGACACGACCCGGCTTTCCACTCGCAGCGTATCAGGGGCTAGTCTGGCCGAAAGTTGATCCGCGACCGCACCCATGCCCAGGGCGGGGATCGCGGTGTGTCCCTTGGCCATGCACCGGAAGACGAACTCGCAGAACGCGGCATCGGCCGACAAGGATCGGTCGAGCGTAATCCCGCCGAACCACGGCCGGAAGAAGGCGTCGATGAAGTCGGCGGAGAAGCTGTGAGACCGGAGCACGTCGATGAACGGCGTTCCGAACCTGCGGCCCAGTTGTTTCTCGGACGACCAGGAAATGCGGGCGCGAAACGTGGCCAGGCGAAACCGGTCGGGAATCCGGCCCGGAGGTCCGAACAGACCGAGGGCTCCCTCGAAGGGCCGGCGCCAGGGATCGCAGAGGGTGGTGAAGGCGCCGCGCTGGAAGATCATGGCCCCGGGGGCGAACGGCTTCAGGTCGAGGGCCTTGAGGTCCAGCGCGGCCTTGACTTCGGGGTACTCGGTCAGGAGAACCTGGAATCCCCGATCCAGCCGGAACCCGTCGACGATATCGGTGCGCACGCGCCCTCCCGATCCATCCGAGGCCTCAAGGAGGATCACCTCGCGGCCGGCGTCTTGGATCAGACTCGCGGCGCGCAGGCCGGAAAGGCCGGCGCCGATCACGATTACGGGCTTCGCCATTGCTCCAAGGATAGGGACTATTGGGACGGATGGGTAGGGGTGAGTGTGCTAGCTTGAAAGCGTCCAGACCGAGAACAAGGAGGAGCCCCAATGAACCACCGAACCGAAGCGGCCCGAGCCGGGATTTCGTTTGGCACCGCGCTCGCCATCACCATCTCCTGGAGCCTTCACAAGTCCCTGTTGTGGGCGGGAATCCACGGGATCTTCGGATGGCTCTATGTGGTGTACTACGCATTGACCCGGTGACCTCGGTTCAGGTGGCGCGCCTGCGCGATCGGACCGCGCCGAGGCCGTCGGTTCTTCCACCGTGCCCGGTTCGTTCACCCTCACCTCGGGCCGACTTCAGATAAAGTCGCAAGGTCCAATCAACCGGAGGCGAAACAATGAAGATCACACCCCTTGGCAAACTGATCATGGTGCTGCTGGGGCTCGGCATCATCTACTTCGGCGTTTTGAACTTTGGCGCCGATATCAGGAAGTGGGCGACGGGGGGCAGGGAATCGGCTCCCGCCCAGACGGCTACCAACAGCGACGACTTCGGGGCTCTGCGCAATGCTCCCTCCGATCCTGGTCGGAATGCCGGCTCGACCGGCGTCACCGCGGGCGTACTGGCCAGCGCCGGGAAGATCAGCCGGCCCCTGGTGGTCGCGATCAATACCTGGGCGGGTCACGCTCCCGGCATCGTGGCCAACGGCGGGCTCGATCCCGGCGCGGCGGCTTCGCTCTACAAGAAGCAGTTCGGGCTCGACGTGAAGTTCGTCCTCCTCGAGGACCCGGCGGCGAAGCTGGCCGCCTTCCGCAACGGCGATGTCGACATCATGTGGGACACCGTGGACAACTGGGCGCGCGAGGCCTCCATCCTGGCCGAGCAGAATCAGCAGGCCCGCTCCATCATCATGCAGGACTGGTCTCGCGGTGGCGACGGAATCGTGTCCCTCTCGTCGATCACCTCGATCGAGGGGCTGAAGGGCAGGAAGATCGCCTGCACCCAGTTCACGCCCTCGCACTTCCTGCTTCTCTACCTCCTCTCGCAGTCCGGGCTCTCCGCCGAGGACCGAAGCGCGGTGGAGAAGAACATCATCTTCACCCAGGACGCTCCCGCCGCCGCCGCCATGTTCAAGGCGAAGCAGGTCGATGCGGCCGTCACCTGGGAGCCCGATCTTTCCGGGGCGGTGACCGCGCGAGAGGATGAAGCCCACGTTCTGGTCTCCACCACCGCGGCCACCAACATCATCGCCGACACCCTGATCGCCCGGCAGGACGTCATCGACTCCGCGCCCGAGACCGTGCGTGATTTCATGCATGGCTGGTTCGAAGGCATCGAGATGATGCGCAAGGATCCGGCCAACGCCTACGCGGTGGTGGGGAAGGCGCTGAAGCTCGACAACGAGACGGTGTCGGGGATGCTCTCCGGCCTCAAGCTCACCGGCTTCGCCGACAACGCGCAGTTCTATGGCCTCACCGGCGGCCGGGCCCACTACGAGACGCTGTTCGACACCGCGTTCGTGATCTGGCGGAAGAAGGGCCTGGTCACCCGCGCGGTCAGCGCCAAGGACTGGGCGGACACCCGGTTCCTCTTAGCCCTGGCTCCCGCGTACCCCGGGGAGAGGGTCGAAGAAGCGAAGGTCGCCGCCAAGGCGCCCTCCTCGCAGGATCGGGCGATCATCAACAAGCAGATCGACATCCACTTCACCCCCGGCTCCGATGACATCATGCCCGGCTCGTTCTTTGTCCTCGATGCGCTGGGCGACACCATGACCTCGTTCGGGGCCACCTATCTTCGGGTCGAGGGGAATACCGACTCCACCGGCTCGGCGACCGCGAACCTGACCCTTTCCGAGCGGCGGGCTCTGGCGGTGAAGAACTACATCCTGAAGAATTTCCCGAACATCGAGGCCTCGCGTTTCCAGACCATCGGTCGGGGATCGTCTCAGCCGGTGGCGAGCAATGCCACCGAGACCGGACGCCAGCTCAACCGGCGCACGGAAATCAAGGTCGTTCTGGCTCAGTAGCCAGGGGTTTCAGGCGTCGACCATCGTTCGAACTGACATGGCTTCGGACCTCTTCGGTCTTCGCACCAACCTCCCCCAGGGCGCTTCTTTCGCCCTGGGGCTGGTGTCTCCCATCGTTGTGTTCGGGACCTGGTGCGGTTTGTCCTACGGCGGCTTCGCGCCGCCCGACTTTCTGCCTTCGCCCACCGAAGTGCTGCGCGGGATTCTCCAGCTCTTCATCGAGCACGACCTGTGGAGCGCCATCCTGATTTCGTCGCGGCGCATCGGCCTGGCCTTCCTTCTGGCCTCGGCCCTGGCCCTGCCCCTGGGCGTCCTGATGGGGTCTTTCGCGGCGGTCAACCGGCTCTTCGAGCCGGTGGTGTCGCCTCTTCGCTACATGCCCATCTCCGCCTTCATACCTCTCCTCATCCTGTGGTTCGGAATCTATGAAAAGCAGAAGATCGCATTCCTTTTCCTGGGGGTGTTCGTGTATCTCCTTCCGGTGGTGGTGACGGCCATTCGCTCGGTGCCCGAGGAACTGGTGCAGACCGCCCTCACCCTGGGCGCTTCCAAGTTCCAGGTCATCCGAACCGTGCTGGTGCCCGCCGCCCTGCCCGAGATCTGCGATTCCTTCCGGGTCATGAACGCTATTTCGTGGACCTACGTCATCCTGGCCGAGGCGGTGAACCCGGAGCATGGCCTCGGGTACATGGTCGAGCTGGCGCGCACTCACCAGAAGGCGTCATGGTCGTTCGCGGGCCTGTTCGTCATTGGCGGCATTGGCTTGCTCACGGACGGCGCCATTCGATTGCTCTGGAACATCGCCTTCCGCTGGAAGGAGAAGACAGCGTGAGCGCCGGCCCCCCGCCTGTCCCCGCTCCGCAGGTGGGCGAGCCCGGAACGGTCGCGGTCACCATCGGGCAGGGACCCGCCCAGGCGAGCTATCGTCCGGAGCTCCAGGCGAAGGGGCCCAAGCTCCGCATCGCCGGCCTTTGCGTGACCTATATCAACCGCGAAGGCCAGAAGACCGAGGCCGTGCGCGACGTCTCGTTCGAGATCGAGGACCGGCCCGGGGTGGGAGAGATCGTGGTCTTTCTGGGCCCTTCGGGCTGTGGCAAGTCGACCATCCTCAAAGCGGTGGCCGGGCTCTTGGCTCCCACCAGGGGCACCGTCCATGTCGATGGAGAGCTCGTCACCGGAGTCGGTCGTGACCGGGGAATGGTCTTCCAGGCCTACACCTCATTTGGCTGGCTGACCGTGCGCGAGAACGTCGAGTACGGTCTCAGGCTCCGTGGCGTTTCGGGCCGGGAAAGAACCTCGCGAGCCGACAAGTACCTCAAATCGGTGGGCCTGGCTGACTTTGCCAATCGCTATCCGAAGGATCTCTCGGGGGGCATGAAGCAGCGGGTGGCTCTGGCCCGCACCCTCATCAATCAGCCGCGACTGGTTCTCATGGACGAGCCCTTCGGGGCGCTCGATCCCCAGACCCGGTGGGGGATGCAGGGTCTCCTGCTCGACGTTGCTCGAACCGAGGACAACACCACCATCTTCATCACCCACGATGTTTCCGAGGCGGTGTACGTCGCCGACACGGTGTACGTTCTCTCCGCGCGACCGGCGCGGATTCTGCACCGGGTCAATGTGCCGGCCTTCGCCAACCGGGAGATCTCGCTCAAGTCCTCGGCCGAATTCCGGGCCGTCGAACGGCAGTTGCTGGACCTGCTCTACGCTCCGTCCTAGGAGATCCTTCGGGCCGCGACGTTCCAGGCGCTCCGGAGGCGCCCTGAGTGGCCTGATGGGCAAGACGCGCATCCTCGTCGCCGGCGTCGTCACCCACGAGGAACAGGCCTCGCTCAGGCGAACGATCTGGGGCTTCGCTTCCGCGGGTCGCTCAAGGCAAGGGTGAGGAGCAGCAGGGAAGCATGGGGGATTATGAACCGGTCCGGGTCGGGAGGTGCTCCCTCGCCGGGCCCGCAGGGCGGGGTGTATCGTTCTTCCCGGAGGGGTGACCACCATGAACAAAACTCGTCGGTTAGAAATCTGGTTCGGTCGGATCGCGCCCCTGGCTGCGGTTCTCGCGGCGGCCTTTGTCGGCGCCAGTCCTGGCGCGGTGAGCGCGCGGGGGCCGGGGGGAGCCGAAGCGATGGCCCTCCAGGGCGGGGCCCACAGGCCGATGTTGAACGCCCGGGTGGGCCGATGGCTGGGGGAACCGATCCGCAAGGTGCCGGGACCCGAGGGCTTCGACCTTGAGTTCAGGCTCATTGGCGGTCGTTTCGACGGGACTTTCCAGCTTGAAGGCCTTCCCCAGAGCGTGCCCGAGGGCTCGGCCTTCGATGTGCAACTCAAACTCATCAACATCGGCAACAAGAAGAACATCAAGGTGTCGTCGATCAGTGTGGTGGGTGACGGCATGATGCTGATCACGAACCTGATGGAGACCCGAGTGGATCCGAAGTCCGTCGAAACGGTGGCGACCTTCCGGGTTCCACCTCAATCATCGTCGGGGTCGAGCTTCCTCATCACCGTCATTCTGAGCAACGGCGACAAGCACGTGGCCACGCTGACCTTCACTCCGCCGCAGTAGCTTCGTCCGCTAATATCCTGGGCTTCGCGTTGAAAAGCCCAGCTTCCTGCCCTCGCGTCGTCGTCCTCGGAGGGGGGCTCTCGGGCGCGTCGGTGGCCTACGCTCTGGCCCGCACCGGCGCCTTTCAGGTCACGGTGGTGGAACGCGGGGCGGCCCTGGGCGGCCTGGCCGGCAGCTTTGAGCGCGAGGGCCACTTCTATCCGCTCGGGTACCACCACATCCTTCGCCGGGATCGGACGCTGCTCTTCTTTTTGGACCGGATCGGAGCGTTGCCGAGCGTCCGGTGGCGAAGAATCCGCATGCTCTTCCGGATCAAGGAGAGGCTCTACAACCTCGCGAACCCTTTCGATTTCCTGGCCTTTCCCATGTCCCTCGCCGACAAGGCCCGGTTCACCTGGATGATGGCGCGAGCGTTCGGCAAGAGCGAGTGGTCCGACTGGCAGGACCGGAGCGCGGTGGAGCTGCTCGATTCCTGGTCGGGGCCGGGAGTTCGAGACGCGCTGTTCGAACCGCTCACCCGCCTGAAGTTCGAACTGCCTTGCGAGGAGGTCAGCGGGGCCTGGCTCGGGGCGAGGCTCCACTATCGCGAAGGGTCGGCCGCCCTGGGCTACATTCCCGGAGCCAACTGGACAAAGGTGCTGTGCGAGGGAGTCACCAGGCTCGTGGCGGACGCCGGGGTCACGGTCCGGACGTCCACCTCGGTGGCAGGCCTGTCGAGATCCGGCGGCCGGGTTCGCTCGGTGGAACTCGTGGGTGGGGAACGGATAGAGGCGGACATCGTGGTGAGCACGATCCCGGCGGAGGTCTACATGGGGCTGGCTCCCGAGGAGACGACACCCCACATCGCCGACATTCGCTACACCGCCCTCGTCTCCGTGATCTGTGCCTCGAGAAAGAAGGTATCGCCGGACTTCTACTGGATGAACATGGCCTCTCTCGATCGAGCGGCCTGCGGCATCTTTGTGCTGAACTCACTGAATCCGAGCATCGGTGCGCCCGGCGACTCGTGCGTCAACTTCGTGACCCACCTGAACAACCGGTCGCGGCCCTTCTTCGCCAGGTCCGATGACGAACTCCTGCGCCTCTACCTGGACGACTTCAGAGCCGTCTTCGGCTTCGACCTCGACCCCTTCTGGACCCACATCGCACGCGTGCCCATGTACTCGCCGGTCTTTGGCCGCGGCTATCGCAACCCGCCCCCCCGCTCGTCCCGCTTCGAAAACGTGTACTTCGCGGGTAACTACCGGACCTTCCCCTCGATCGTCTCCACCGGGACGGCGCTTCTCTCCGGCCTCGAGACCGCCGAGGTGATGATCCAGGATCAGGGCTTGCCCGAAGGTCTGGCGCGGGCGGCGAAGAGCTTTCGCCCCTAGAGAAGGCTTGCGCCCTAAGACTCGTCTGAAAGAGCCCCATTTCAGGCGGTTTCTCGACCGGGTGTTCTGGCCACATGGGAGGGGGGCCGGGCCCCGATGTGGGTCGCACGCGCCGGGGCGTATGGCGTGAGTCACC
>JAQBHL010000265.1:0-10228 GCA_032127745.1 Acidobacteriota bacterium | reverse complement strand
CATGAAGGTCCAGACCAGCCAGCCCCGGGCAAACGGCTTGTTCCCCCGACGGAGGGCATCGAGCGCTTCATTCAGGGTGGCTGAGGAGCCGATCAGAACCAGGGTCGCCGCCACCACCGCGCCGAGGGGGAGCGCGTCGCCCGGCCTCGGCCACGGCACCGTCCCGCCGAACCGAAGGAAGAGCCCGGCGGCCAGAATGGACCCGAAGAGAAACCCTTCGTTCACCAGAAAAGCCCAGACCGCGAGGCGGTGCGCGGGCCAGGCGGCGAAAGAGACCGAGGAGGGGCGAGGAGGAACGATGGCGGTCATCGCAGCACGAAGAGGATGGAGATGATCGCGCACAGCAGCGCGGTCAGGAAGTGAGTCACCAGTCGGGCCAGGAAAAGGCTGGGGTCTTCAGGCCCGCCCTCGGCCTCGCGCAGGATCCAGGCCGCGAACCCGGTCGCAATCAGGGCGTGAACGAGATGAAGGCCCAGGAGAAGGGCCACGAAGGCGTCCCAGGGTGCTGTCAGTCCGCCCTCGCCCCGTGCCACGGAGGCAATGACGGAAAGAGCGCTCAGCAGATAGAGAGCGTTGGCGGAGGCGAGGGCGATGAAGCCCTGGCGACGTCTCCTCCCGAGCGACCGCGCGGCCACCTCGATTCCCACCGAGGCCGCAAGACCGAACCCGAGGAGCAGGAAGGGCCATGCCGCGGTCGAAGGCCGCCAATCCGCGAACGAGCGACGGACCAGATAGGCGCTGGCGAGAGAGGCGAACAGCATCGTGGTCGCCGAGAGTGCCGCGACCACGGCCACCCGGGTTGCCTTCTCCAGCGCGGCCGTTCGCTCCATGGTCGCGGGGGCCATGCCGATCAAGCGCCCTCCTCCGCTGGGCCGGGGTCCGACCACTCCAGGGACCCGGCGCTCCAGGGATTCGCGCCCGCCCGGGCCCCTCGAACCATGCTCCAGAAGAAGTTCGTGAAGAAGAGAATCTGGGTGATGGCCAGAGCCACCGCGGCCCAGGTGATGAAAGCGTTCATGGAAGCGAGCGACTTCAGGTACTCGTACTGATAGGGATCGTAGACCCGGCGGACCTGACCACGAAGGCCGGCCATATGCATCGGAAAGAACGTCGCGTAGTAGAAGACGAAGGTCAGAAGGAAGTGGGCCACGCCCAGACGCTCGCTCATGCGCCGGCCGAAGAAGAGGGGAAACCAGTAGTGGACGCCGGCAAAGACTCCGAAAAGGGCGCCGCCCGCCATGATGATGTGGAAATGGCCGACCACGAAGGCGGTGTCATGAAGCTGAATATCGATCGTGGTCTGGCCAAGCCAGATCCCCGACAGTCCTCCGGTGACGAACAGAGAGAAGATGCCGAGGGCCCAAAGCATGGGCGTGGTGAGCCGCAAGGAGCGGTTCCACAGGCTCGCCGCCCAGTTGAAGACCTTCACTCCCGAGGGAACCGCGATCAGGGTGGTGGTGGCGGCAAAGGCCGAGCCCAGGTACGGACTCATGCCCGACACGAACATGTGGTGCCCCCAGACGAGGAAGCTCATTCCCGAAATCAGGGCCATGGCGAAAACCATCGAGCGGTACCCAAAGACTCGCCGGCCCGTGAAGACGGTGAACAGATCCGAGGTGATGCCCAGAGACGGCAGCATCAGGATGTACACCTCGGGGTGTCCGAGGAACCAGAAGAGGTGCTGCCAGAGGATGGGCGAGCCTCCGCCGCCTGGAACCGGATCTCCCGACAGCACCAGACCCATGGGAACGAAGAAACTGGTGCCCGCATGGCGGTCGAGGAGCAGCATCACAGACGCCGTCGTCAACGCGGGAAACGCGAGCAATCCGAGAATGGAGGCAAACAGGATCGCCCAGGTGAAGAGGGGCAAGTCCATCATCGACAGGTCCGGCTTCCTCATAGCGAGGATGGTGGCGAGGAAGTTGAGACCGCCGAGAGTAAAACTCACGATGAACAGCGCCATGGCCACGAGCCACAGATCCTGGCCCAGGCCGGAGCCCGGGATCGCTCCTTTGAGCGCGGATAGAGGCGGGTAGGCGGTCCAGCCGGAAGCGGCGGGCCCGGAGGGAGCCACGAACGACGAAAGCATGACCACCGAGGAAACCGCGTAGATCCAGTAGGAGAGGGCGTTGAGCCTCGGAAACGCCATGTCCTTCGCCCCCACCTGCAGGGGAATGACGTAGTTCCCGAAGCCTCCGATGAGAGCGGCGGAGAGCACGAAGAAGATCATGATCGTGCCGTGCATGGTGAAAAGCGCCGCGTAGAACTCCGGCTTCATGACGCCTTCGTCGAAGCCTCGGGGGAGGATCTTCGAGACCAGGCCGAAGTCATGATCCGGCCAGGCCATCTGGATCCGGATGACCAGGGCCAGAAGGCCGCCCAAAAGAGCCATGCCCATCGCGGTGAACAGATACTGGAGCCCGATCACCCGATGGTCGATCGAGAAGATGTATCGGGAGAGGAAGCCGGGCGCAGAGCGATGCCCGGTCATTGCGTCGCCTCTTTCACTTTGCCCGCCCACTCGGCCTCGGGGACGACCTCGACCAGGGCCCGCATGCGGTAGTGACCCAGACCGCAGTGCTCGGCGCAGGCCAGTTCGAAGGACCCCGGGGTGGTGGGAGTGAAGGTGAACACGCCGTCGAGCCCGGGCATGGCGTCGCGTTTCACCCGGAAGGGCGCCACGAAGAAGCTGTGGATGACGTCCATGGATCTGAGGTGGACTTCGATCTCGCGTCCGGCGGGAAGAATCAGCAGGCCCTGGGGCAGGACGATGTCGTCTTCGGAAGCGGGGTCCTTCTGGTCGAGGCCGATGAAATTCAATTCGGCCTGATCGACCAGTCTGGGATCGGTTCGACCGAAGATCCCGTCTTCGCCGGGGAGGCGGAAGTTCCAGGCGAACTGCTGAGCCACCACTTCGATGACCACGGGTTTGGGCTGGTCGGTACCGGTCCTTCCGCTCGCCAGGGCGCGCGTGTCGATCTCGGAATTCACCAGCAGGGCCAGCAGCACGACCGCGGTGAGCACGGTCCACAGGATCTCCACACGAAGGTTCTCGCGCGGGATTCTCGCTTCGCGAGGCGATCGAAGCAGGGCCATCACGAGGGCCAGGTGCGCGCCGAAGAAGACCACGCCGGAGACGATCAGGTTCAAGGCGATGGCGGAGTCGATACGCCCTCGGTCGGCGGCCAGGGGAGGCAGGGCCGAGGTGGCCAGCGCGTAGGCACCCCAGGCCACGAAAACCACGGTGAGGAGGGCGAAGACCCGCGCCAGCGGGCCACCGTTTCGAGGAGCGTCGAGACTCATGAGCCCCGAGAGTCTATGGCCCCTGCGAGTCCGGCGTCGTGGGCGCCCCGCAGCCCACCGGCGGCGGAGTGCTCGAGAACGGCGGCACCCGAGCTAGATGTCGGCGCGTTCGAGGCGGCGCCCGGCCAGAAGGGCGGGCAGCGCGATCCAGATCAGCAACGAGAGGCTGATCCAGGCCACCGCACCGGCCGGTCCGTGGGTGAAGCGAAGGAGGGCCAGCGAAGCCGCGCCGAAAGCCCCCGTTCCCTCCACGAGAAGGAGGGAACCCGTGCGCAGGGCGCCCACCGGATTCACGAGGCTGGCCACGATCAGGACGCGCGAGGCGGCGCCCGACGAAAGGACGCTGGCCAGACCGAGGGCCCCGAGGTCAATGAACACTTCGCACACCAACCAGGTGACCAGGGCCAGGGCGAGGGCGCGGGTGCGTCTTCGGCCAAAGGCATCCGCGGAGAGAAGGGCGGCGAGAGCCAGAAAGATGGCGGTGGCCACGAGCGACGCGCCCAGCACGATGAGGAAATCTCCGACCCCCGCGGGGCCGGACTGCCGGTAGACCAGCAACCCGGCCAGGCCGAAACCGAAGAACTGTGCGAGAGCCAGCGCACAGAACAGACCCAGCAGGCGTCCGAGCAGAATCGTCCGCCTGGGCACCGGAAGGGCGAAAACCACCTCGGCCGCGCCTCGTTCGAGGGAGAGCGAGAGCACGCCCAGCATGAGACTCACCAGAGGCACGATCAGAACCACCAGGTAGACGAGCGACGCCGAGGTCCGGGAGAAGTCCTGAACACCGTGGCCGCCGGAAAGAACGTATCCCGCGGAGGCCACGCCGCAGGCGAGCACCGAGAAGACGGCGGCGAAGATCTGGGTCCATCGCGAGCGCAGCGCGATCTTCAGCTCCTCGGCCGCAAACAGCCGGAGGTTCATGGTCGGCCTCCGGCGGGCGGTCCCTGGGGACCGAAGATCTCCTGAAGGGTGACCGGCTGGCCGGCGCGCGCATCCGGGTCCGAGTCGCGGGAGGCCTCGGTCTCGTGGGTCACGAGATTGTGGTTCATGGGCGTGGAGAGGCCTTTGACCCGGGTATAGACCGCGCGATCCGCGCGCACCCAGGCCCTGGTTCTATGGTCGGCCACCCAGGCCACTGCGGCTCCGTTCTTCACTTGTCCCCCCTTGACGAATTCCGCCAGGCAGCCCGGATCATCGAAGAAGAGGGTCAATTCTCCGGGGGAGGTGATCTGCGCGGCGAAGCGAAGGTCCGACACCGGCATCCGACATGACGCGCACGGGTCCCGGCCCTGGACCAGTGCCTCGGGCGCCGCCTCGCCAGTACAGGAAGGGAGAAGGGCCGCGAACACAAACACCAGAGGAAGAAGCGGTTTCATCGCGCTCCCGCCTCCGGGCCCACCAGTTCGCGATAGAGATCGTCCAGGCGTCCATCCTCGGCCGCCAGATCGTGGACCTTGTGGCCGCTCGCGAGAACGATCTCGACCACCCGCGGCCGAAGACTGGCGGCTCCCCGGACCACAAGCTCTCCTTCCGCGAAGACGGCGCCCGGAGCCACGCTCCGCACCTGGGCGAGAGCGGCCTCGTCGAGCGAGGGCACATGGAGCCTCATGCTTCCGCGCCCCGCCAATCGATCCTTCATCTCCCGGCTGCCGATGTCAGCCACCAGCACGCCGTTCACCAGAATGGCGAACCGATCGGCGAGCCGTTCCGAATCGCCCATCTGATGCGAGGTGAACAGAACCGCCCGGCCATCCTCGCGCGATCGCCGGATGACGCGATAGAAAGCATCGAGGCCGTCCGGGTCGAGAGCGGCCGTGGGTTCGTCGAGGAGAAAAACCGGTGCTTCGGGCAACAGCGCCACGGCCAGCCCGAGTCTCTGAACCATCCCACCGGAGTACGTCGACACCGCGCGCACCACCGCCCCGTTCAAGGAAGCGACGTCAAGAGCCGCGGACGCGCGGGCCGCCTCGACGCCTCGGACCCGGCGGTGAAAATTCAATACCTCCTGGCCGCTGAGGGACTCCTGGAACGCCACCCGCTGAGGAAGGAAGGAAAGGCACCGTCGCGCTTCGGGTTCGCTCGAAGGCCGTCCAGGATCTCCGACCAGAACCGTGCCGCGCGTCGGTCTCACCAGCCCGGCGGCGGCCTTGAGCGATGTGGTCTTGCCCGATCCATTCGGCCCCAGCAAGGCCACGACCTCCCCGCGCGAGACCCTCAGATCGAGGCGCCTGACCGCCTCGTGCCCGGCGTAGGTCTTGCCAAAACCGCGGAACTCGATCATGCCGCGCCTTCGGGGCGCTGAAAGACATGAAAGCCGGCGAGGGCCGCGATCATGAAGCCGGCCGAAACCGTGAGGCCGGCCAGATTCGCGGTCTGCCCTTCCGGACGGACCAGCGGAACGGAGGGAAGAAGCGGAGGGTGGGCGAGGGGATGTTCGTCCTCCACCGCGATCCTCCTGAGCACCGGGAAGGCTCTCTCCGCCAGGGCCACCGCCTCGGCCGCCGGGGTATCCACGAGCAGGTCCGCGGCGATCACATTGCCCCGGAAGTGATCGAAGACGCTGGACAGATTGAAGGGCCGGTCGCTCACCCCGTCTCCATCCAGGTCGGGCTCGAGGTTCGAACTGTAGTAGTTCCGGTCGAAGACGGTGTCGGTGCGGTTCCCGATCAGCAGGAGCGGGGTCCGGTTCCCGACGAACAGGTTTCCCTCCAGCCGATTCTCCGAGACGGAATCGTAGAGGACCACCCCGGCGTCCGACCCGGCGATCACGTTGCGCCTGAAGGTGTCCCTCGCCGATCCCTCCACGAAGAGGCCGCGCGCATTGTCGGCCATGAGATTGTCTTCGGCCAGGACATCGTCGCACACCTTGAGCAGGAGGCCGACCGACGCGAAGCCGCGATTCCTCAGAAACTGATTCCGCCTGAAGACAATCCCTCTCGAATACATGAGTGCGGCTCCCGCGGCCCCGTTTTCAAAGACATTATCTTCGAAGAGATTGTTGTCCGAGAACATGTAGTGCAGGCCATAGCGGACATCGCTCACCCGGTTTCCCCGGATCACTCCGTTCTGCGAGGACTGAACGTAGAAGCCATCCCGGACGTCTCGAATGACGTTCCTCTCCACCCGAAAGGCGTCGGAATTCCACAGGTGGATGCCTGAGCCCTTCTCGCCGGGAGCCAGACCCTTGATGCCGACGATCTCGACATCCTCGACCACGGTTCGACTGGACTCGAACAGGTAAACCCCGAACAGGGTGTTCCGAATGCGACAGCGCCTGATGACCGCATCAGGCCCGGCCACGTGAATCCCCGAGGAGTCGCGGCTCAGGTCGCCTCCCCCCCGACCGTCGATGGTGAAGCCTTCGACGGTCACGTGGTCCGCACGGACGCGCACCACGCTCCCGTGGCCGGAGCCGAGGAGCAGAACCTCACCCTGGGCTCGCAAGGTCAATGGCCGGTCCAGATACAGGTCGCCGCGGTAGATGCCTTCGGGAACGATCACCACCGAACCCGGGACCGCCCGGTCCACCCGTTCCTGAAGAGGCGAGAGGTCCGACGCCACCGGCCGACCCTCCATCTGGGCAGGGGCCGCCGATCCGTCCTCGCCCTTCGCCTCCGTGGCCAGCCCGATCCCTAGCACGGCCATGGCCGCGATCGATTTCCGAAGGAGGTCGCGTCTCAGGGAGCCAGCTCCCGACGCGAACCGCGGACGGTCTGGAAGAAGGCCAGAATCAGGAAGATAGTCGCGGCGCCCAGAGCGTAGGAGCCGAGCGCGGGGTACGAGTACACCTCGAAGTTGGCCAGCTGCTTGTAGCCAAACATGGGCGGCATGAAGGGCGCGACCTTCACCGCCGCGGTGGGGGCCAGGTTGTGACCGTAGGTCCACATCTTGAAACCGAAAGACCACAGCGCGAAGGTCCCGAAGTAGAGGAAGAGCACCAACGAGTCCACAAGGTGGGTCGTCTTCCCCATGACCACGGTCCGCAGGAAGAGAAGGACGAAAGCGCCGATGACAAAAGGCATCCACTTGAACTCGCCGAAGTTCTCCGATACCAGATCCTGCATGCCGATGTAGTGATTGAGCACGTTGATTTCGACGATATCCTGCCCGCCGTTGCCGCCCACCAGTTTGTAGCTGTAGATCTGCAGCCTCAACCCGTCGGGGTACTGCGGAGCGAACATGGTCATGGTGTAAAGGGGCGAGGTGAAGGTGGGAATGAGGACGAGCGCCGCCGCAAGAACCATCACCCGGGGGCCCAGCTCGAGCGGGCTTTCGAGGAAAGCGTTCGCTCGTTTCAGAAAATCACGCATGGGGCACCCCTTTCAAAGAGGGGCCGTGGCCCAGGGAGGGCAAGGCCACGGCCCCACAACACGAAACCGACGCCAGGACGAACCTCAGCGCACGATCAGGTATCCCTGCATCTCCTGATGAAGGGCGGAACAGAAATTGGTGCAGTAGTACGGGAACACTCCGGACTTCTTCGCTTTGAAGGTCACCGTCTTGGTCTCACCCGGATCGACCACGATGTTGATGTTGTAATCGAGGATGCCCAGGCCGTGGAGTTCGTCGGTGGTCTGCTCGATGTTGGTGAGCGCGATGGTGACCTCGTCACCCGGGCGCACTTCGAAGTCGGTCGGGGTGAGGGTGGAACGAACCGCCACCATCTTGACCAGAACCTTGTTGCCATTCCGGGTCACGCCCGCATCTTTGACGTCCCAGATGGCGTACGGGTGCTTGTTCTCCTCTTTCGGATAGACCTCGATCGGATGCAGCTTGTCCGCCTTGATGATCTGGGCGTAGTGCGGCTCGGGCTCGGTGAAGGCGTCATAGAGCAGCTTCATCTTTTCTTCGGTGATATCCACGAGCTGGGATGACTCCGGCTGAGAGGGACCGACGGAGAGATGGCGTCCGTGAGACAGCTTGTTGAGGCCGACCAGATAGTTGCCGTCCGGAGAGACGGTATCGCCTTCAGCCGCGCTCAAATGGCCGATGTTGTAGGACATGGGTACTTTGTCCACGACTTCCCAGGTTCCGAGCTTCCACTTCGCGATCGCGCTGTCGACGAAAAGCGATGTATAGGCAAAGTCATCGGTGCCGAACTGGGTGTGCAGGGGCCCGAGACCGACTTCGACCTCCGCGTCCTTGATGTCTTCGTACTTGAGGACGGGGATCCCGTCTTCGTCACCGGTGAAGCTGCTGTTCTTGATCGCGGTCTGGATCTTCTCCATGTTGAAGACGGTAGTGACGCCCTGAAGTTTGCCGGAGCCGACGATCCACTTACCCCCGGGGGCCACATCGACGCCGTGCGGTGACTTGCCGCAGGGCAGGAAGAAGACCAGGCCCGGGATCTCCTTGGGGTCGAGCACCTTGACTCCGCCGATCATCTTCCCTTTGCCTTCCGCGGCCGACTTCTCCGCGAGCTTCCAGTCGATCATGGCGATGTAGTCCCGGTCCCGCTGGGCGGAGGTAACTTCGAGCTTGCCCGTCGACCGCTCCGTGTTGTACGAGGTGAAGAACACGTAACCGTTGGACGCGACCTTCCCCGCATCCCCGATGTCGTAGTTGAAAGGAGGCATGAGAATCTGCCAGCCAAAGCTCAGCTCTCCCGAGGTCGGGTCGATCTTGATACCGGTGATCACGCCCTTGTAGTCGGTCGCGTACTTGTCCAACCCGGCCACCGTCCCCTTGGGAATGGGGATCGAGAAGCGCGAGGCCATGATCGAATACTCGCTGTTGGGAGTGACGAAGGCGGAGGCGTGGTTGCCCGAGACGTTGGGGATGGGGCCGAGGATCTGCTTGGTCTTGAAGTCGCGCAGATCGATGCGGGCCACGCGGCCGTTCATCTCGTTGACGAACAGCCAGCGGCCATCGTAGTCGCCGTTGGTTTCGGAAAGAGCCGGATGGTGGAGATCGCCCCAGGTCAGGTCGCCCAGCATCGCCTTGGATTCGTCGTCGAAACCGTAGCCCGTGGCCGGGTACGGAGAGAAGACAGGAATCGTGGAGAGGTGCCTCATGGAGGGCACGCCGTAGACATACACCTGTCCAGAGTGCCCGCCCGAGGAGAACATGTAGTACTCATCGAGATCCCCGGGCGCCACATATGTCTTCTGGGCGGCGATGGCCACGTCGGAGGTGGCTCCTCCGGATCTCTGGGATCCTTTCGGGGCGCTGGGTGCGCAGGCCACGGCGAATATCGCCAGGGCCAGGATGCCAAATCGGGGCATCTCCGTAGCTCTTGTCTTACGCATTGTTCTTTTCCTCACCTTGAATTAGTGGCGAGCCGCCACTGGGACCGTTTTCGTTTCTGCTGACGCTTTCTGTTTCTCGTGCTCGGCATAGGCCTCGCGAAGTTTCTGCAGGGCCACTTCCTTCTCCTCCGGCGTGAGGATGATCTGCCGGGACAGCACCACCGACATGGTGCCGGTGGGTTCACGCAGGAAGTCGTCGAGGGTGCGCCCGAAGCGTGACTGCACGTCCTCGACCGCGGTCGAGAGGTCCGGCCCGATCTGGGCCGGGCTCTTGACCCCGAGGGAACTGATGGAATGGCACACGAAGCAGCCGGTCTTCACGAACCAGCCGCCGGGCCCGTTCTTCATGCGTTCCTCGTCCGCCTTCTCCTGCTCGGTCTGCGGTTCGGTGTCGGGCACACCGGGTATGAACGCGGCCGGCACCGGTGACTTGCGCCAGGACAGGACCAGCATGGCCAGAGCCTGCGCATCCTTGGTTCCGAAGTTGAAGTTCGGCATCACGGTCTCGGTGACCAGGGCCCGGGGATCCCTGAAGTGGGCCACGTGCCAGGCAAAAGCCGTCTTTTGACCGGAAAGCCGGCCGTACTCGTACTGCTCGGCTTCCTTGTCGCCGACAAAGGTCAGGTCCGGCCCGATGGTGCCGCCCCGGCCGTTCACCACGTGACACCCGCGGCAGC
>JAQBHL010000264.1:0-3337 GCA_032127745.1 Acidobacteriota bacterium | reverse complement strand
CTTCGGGTCGAGTCCGGTGAGTCGGCGCAGCCGCGGATCGAAGTGCGGATTCTTCAGGAAGCGCACGTCGAAGACGAGATCGGCCTCGGCGGGCAGGCCCAGCTTGAAGCCGAACGACAGCACGGTGAGCACCAGGCCATGGCCTCCCCTTCGGTCGTCGAAGTGCTCCTGAATGTAGCCCCTCAGGTCGTGGACGCTCAAGAGGGAGGTGTCGAGGATGAGGTCGGCGAGCCGGCGGACCGAGGTCAAAGCCTGCCTCTCTTCGCGAAGACCCTCGCGAACCGGCTGGTTGGTGGCCAGAGGGTGGGCTCTGCGGGTCTCGGAGAAGCGGCGGATCAGAGCCGAATCGGACGCCTCCAGAAAGACCAGGCGGACCTTGATGGGCTGACGCTTCAGCTTCGCGAAGGCCTGCCCGAAATGCTCCACGAAACTGGGCTCGCGCATGTCGACCACGAGAGCGGCGCGCGGAATGGCGGACGACTTCAAGAAGTCGACAAAGCCGGGAAGCAGCGTGGTGGGGAGATTGTCGACGCAGAAGAAGCCGAGGTCCTCGAGAGCGTTGGCGGCATGAGACTTCCCGGAGCCCGAGAGTCCCGAGATGATCACGATCTCGGCGTGACGCCTGGACGCCACCGGGGAGGCCTTCATTTGGAGATCTCCTGAGCCTCCACCCGGCTCAGCAGGGTGGCGGTGGCATCGTGACCACGGGCTCGCAGGAGCAGATTTTTGGCCGCCAGCTCGACCAGCAGGGCCACGTTGCGCCCGGGGGCCACCGGGAGACGGAGGAGCGGAACTTCGAGGTCGAGAATGGTCTCGGTCTCCCGATTGAGGCCAAGGCGGTCGTAGGCCCGGCGCGAATTCCATTTTTCCAGCCGGACGATGAGGTCGATGCTCTGCTCCGGACTGACCGCCGAAACCCCATACAGATCCTGGATGTTCAGGATGCCAAGGCCACGGATCTCCATGTGGTCGCGGGTCGCTTGAGGTGAGACGCCGAGGAGGCCGAGGCTGTGGGTCCTGATATCGACGGCGTCGTCGGAAACCAGCCGATGCCCGCGGTCGACGAGTTCGAGGGCGCACTCGGATTTCCCGACCCCGCTCTCGCCGCGGATGAAGACGCCGACGCCCAGAACATCTATGAGCACGCCGTGCAGCCGCGCGGTGCGGGCCAGCCGGTCCCCCAGGAATTCGGTCAGTCGTCTGATGAGGGACGTGGAGTCGAGCGCGGTGGCGAGGACGGGAATGCCGCGGGCCTCGGCTTCTCTCTTGAGCTCGGGAGGAGCGGGAAGGCCGCGGGTCACCACCACGCAGCACAGTTTCCGCTCCATGAGCCGATGCAGGACGGCGGCGCGCTTCCGGACCGGGAGCGTTCTCAGATAGGAGGATTCGCTCCCGCCCAGAATCTGTACCCGGCCCGGGTTCAGGTAGCGGGTGAAGCCGGTGAGAGCGAGACCCGGCCTCTGTACCCGGGAGCGCTCGATCTGGTTCTGGAGGCCCGAGCGGCCGCCCAGAAGGCGCAGGCCCATGGGCAACGCCTCCTCGCTCAAAAGCGCGGCGACCGGAACCCTGGGGAGGGACTTGCTCATCGCGGCCGGCCCTTCCGCTCGGAGGACGAGGGAATCCGCATTTCCTCACGGTATTTCGCCACCGTTCGTCGCGCGATGGTGGTGCCCTGATAGGAGAGGATCTGACCGATCTGGGCATCGGAAAGAGGCTTGCCTGGAGTCTCGCCGTCGATGAGGTTGCGGATCTTCTCCTTGATCGCGACCGAGCTCACCGACTCGCCCGAATCTCCCTTGAGACCCGAATGGAAGAAGTACTTGAGGGGCAGAACCCCCTGGGGGGTATGGGCATGCTTGTTCTGCACGATGCGGGAGACCGTCGACTCGTGCATCGAGATGTCGTCGGCCACATCGCGGAGAACCATGGGCTTCAGGGCCGAGACTCCCGACTCGAAAAACGCTTCCTGACGCTTCAGAATCGAGTCCGCGACCTTGTACAGAGTCCGCTGCCGCTGGTCCACGCTCTTGATCAGGAACAAGGCGCTTCGCATCTTGTCGCGCACGTAGGTCTTGGCCTCGTCGTCTGCGGTGGATCCGGCGGACAGAAACTTCCGGTAGCTCGACGAGATACGGAGGCGCGGGAGCGAGTCGTCGTTCAGCTCGACCACAAACACTCCATCCTTCTTGTAGATCATCACGTCGGGAACCACGTACGACGGCGGCTTGGCGGAGAGTGTGCTCCCGGGACGGGGATCCAGGCTTTCGATCAGATCGAGCCAGTCCAGCACCTCGACCTCCGGCTTCTGGAGGGCGCGCACCAGGAAGGCGACGTCGCGCATCTCCAGCGCCCGCATGTGCGACCCCACGATGGTCACCGCGGGGGTGTCGCCGAAGCCGAAGAAACGAAGTTGAATGAGAAGGCACTCGCGCAGATCCCGAGCGCCCACCCCGGCCGGATCGAAGGTCTGCACGAGCTTCAGCGCGCGCTCCGCGTCTTCGCGGCATGCTTCGGGGTCGAGGCCCATGGCCACGCAGACTTCCTCGAGGGTGGTGGGAACGATGCGTCCGCAGGAGGCGTGATCGTTCAATTCACAGGTCGGATCGTGAGTCCGCAGATACCCGTCGTCGTCGAGGTTCTGGATGACGCCCTCCCCGATGTCGCGCATCCGGCCCGGCGTCGCGTCGTGGCGGAGCTGAGCCAGCAGATGGTCGCGCAGGTCGATGGTGGTCGATAGACGGTTCTCGATCGAGTACTCGGAGTCAGGATCGCTTTGGGCCATGTTGCGGACGCCGGGGTCGTCCATGACATTCTCAAACAGCTTGTCGATGTCCGAGTCCTGGAGCCCGGTCTGCTCCGTGGGCAAGGGGTCGACCTGGGGTTCGAGCGCTACCTCCGCGGCGGGCGCCTCGCCCGCCGTCATCTCGCCCGGATCGGCGTCGAACTCGGCCTCGGCCCCGGCGGATCCATCGCCTCCGTCTCCATCGGTGTCCGGAGTGGGCCCGGTGGGTTCATCCTCCGGGATCTCCTCCAGCATCGGATTCTCGACCATCTCCTGGTTGATGACATCGGCCAGTTCGAGGGTGGTCAGGGGCAGCAGCTTTATGGCCTGCTGCATGGCCGGAGTCAGGACCAGCCGCTGCGACATCTTGGGCGAGAGGGACAGGCGCTGCTGGAGGGCCATGACTAGTGTCCTGCCTCACAAGTACGTGGCACATGCGAGTGTCGAGGCGCCCGGAGCGCAAGGCGCCGAGGAGGCCGCATATCCAGCATATGCAACGACGAGCAACTCGGCGATCCGGGATGCATCGGCGCTCCCATGTGACGCGTACTTGTG
>JAQBHL010000263.1:0-2627 GCA_032127745.1 Acidobacteriota bacterium | reverse complement strand
TCTGCTCCGCCCAACACCATCGCGCCAACGCGAAGCTGGAGCGATTCTGGCGTTCTCTCAAATCCCTCCTCTTCGGACTCCTGCCTCCTCAATTCCAGTCTGAAAACCGCGACCTCGTCGTCAATCGGTCGCTGGCGTACTACTCCAACCGGCCTCACGAGGGCCTTGGCGGCGCCACTCCGACCGAGATCTACCTGGGTCTTGAGCCCGCTCACCTGCAGGCGGTTCAACCTCCGCGCGGGAAACTCGGCGCGCCGTGCGCCTCAACGACTACGGCTCGCGAAGCGAGCCCTCCTTGCAGTAGATACGTGGCGATCTACGTCAAGGGGTCAGCGCTCCTCCGGCACCGGAGCCATGACGGCCTCCACCTCATACTCCCCTCCACCTTTGATGAGTATATCGTCGTTCTCACTCCCGCATTGCGGGCAGGGCACGCTTGTTGTGATCTCGCCCCCGAGCTCAATCCACACGTATGCCACCTGGAAGTGACCACCGCATTGCCAACACTGCCGCAGAATCTTGACGGGAGTGCGGCGCCCCTCAAGTACGTTAGGTCGGAATTCGTTGGTCAATGGGTGTCCCAGTAGTTCTGCAGAACTCTCCAGAGCGTTTGGGACTCCTGCGCCATTCCTGTTCCACGCTTGCTGCGTGCTTCAGAATATTTTCCTTGGATCCGGCCGATCCACCCATTTGTTCCATCGTTTGCCGGGAGATTTCCAAGTACCTGAGGATGGCTTGCCTCGCCCTCTCCGCGTCCGTCAGGCATAACGTTAAAGTTTGGCCTGGCTGGGTGACGGCATCTCGGAATCGAGTCAAAATCGCGCCTGCCGCCGTTGTCGCGGCAGGCACGAATTCGAAGGGCAGGACTGCGAGGCCAACCGCAACGACCGGTGCGAGGAGCACAGGCAATGCGCCCTTGGCATTCAGATCCATCTGGGGCACGCCGTTCGGAAAGACCTCATGACCGCTCGGATCGCGCCACTTTGTTGGATTGTTGCCTACGTAACTGAGGAAGTTCACCCCGCCCTCAAACCCGATGGGATCTTCTGAGATGAACCTCCCCGCTTTGGGATCGTAGTATCTGGCTCGGTAGTAGTAGAGCCCGGTTTCGGGATCCCACTCTCTGCCTGTGAAGGCTTTGATCGCGATGGGGGCCGCCGACCCTAACACCGTGGCCCCTTGAATGAGCTCGTTCAGCCGTTCATCGACGGCCCGCTCGACATCTTCACTGCGGAGGAGAGTGGTCGTCCGCATGAGCTTCAGCAGGGCAGCCCGAAGAGCCTGGGGACTGAGATGTCTTCATCGACGTCCGGCCAGTGGAGGGCTTCGCCACCGCCGACGATTTGGTAGTTCACGAGCTGGGCCTTTGTGGCGTCGAGGAGCCGAGGAAACCAGGCGAGAGGAACGGCGAGGGTCCTTCCATCCTTGACGTGGATGACGAGCGTGTCTTCGGTGATCTCGATCTCTCGGGCCAGCGGACGAGCTTCCGACGTGGTCATGATGTCCTTCAGTCGGGGAGGCCTAGGAGACTGGCAATCGAGATGTCTTCGTCAATGTCGGGCCAGTGGATGCCCGTACCGGGTCCGATGAAGCGCCAGCGCGCGCGTTGTTCGGGTGCTGCATCACGGAGCCTGGGAAACCAGGACAAGGGTGTGGTGATCGTGCGGCCGTCTTCCAGGTGAACCACGAGAGCGTCCCCGGAGACCTGCACATCCTGGGCACGAGCGAGCGGCGGGCTATCGACGAGAGAAGTGTTCACGCCATCGCTCCTTGAAGAGGGCCTGGTGCTGAAAGACGAGTTCTCGCATGCGCCGCTGTTCGGCGCGCGTCATGCGGTACGTGTACGCGAGGCGCAACGGGTCGAGCCAGAACTTGGCTTCGGCATCTCCCCGCTCCACATGCACATGCGGCGGTTCGTTCCTCTCTGCGCTGTAGAAGAAAAAGCGAAAGCCCTCGACCTGAAGCAGGGTGGGCATGATTTCGAAGGCCTTTCATATGTGTCCTTTTCCGAGGTCGATTGTACTTCCGCTCTCTTGGGTGCGCCCTCTTCATGACCGCAGCCAGGTCCTTGGGAAAGACAGTGGGGTTGCGCCTTGGCGACTCGAAAGAGCCTCCTCCGCAGCCTGGCTGCGCCGAACGCAGCACCGCGGCCTGAGAGACTCTACGAATGCTGGAAATCGTGACCCCGGATGAAGCCCTGCTAGACCTCACCCCGGAGGCCTTCGCAGACCGGGCGTTCGTCCGCGCCTGCAAAGACGCCCCGGTGGAACCCAAGGCGGTCAGAACACTCTTCAAAGCCTATCGCTGCCTCGCCTTGATCCTCGGCCAGCGCGTGGCGGAACTCAGGCACTCCGCTGACCGGTACCAGCAGGCCGTCGCGGCTCACCAAGCCGACCTCGTCCTCATCGCTCACCTTCGGAACGCCAACCGGCTCCTCGGCTCCCGCCTGGCCAGACTTCCTGAACGACAACGCCCCTTCTACTCGCCGGTCGAGCGGTTCCAGATCCTCAGCCTCAAGGAACAGATGGGTCTGACCAACCAGGCATCCGCTCAACTCTTTCGCCTGTCGCCGGGCACTATCTCCCGCTGGATGAGCCACGCCGACCCGGAATCTGAAATCGTCGGCT
>JAQBHL010000262.1:0-24287 GCA_032127745.1 Acidobacteriota bacterium | reverse complement strand
CCGATCTGCACCTGGCCGTTGCTGAAGTTGGTGCAGAAAAGACCCTTCTTCACCGAGGCGATGATCTCCTCCTTCTTGTGGGGCCCCGGCAGCATGTAGGTGGAGCGCATGCGCGGCATGGGGGGGTACTGGTAGCTCTCGCGCCGGCCGTTCCCGGTCGGCTTCACCCCGTAGTGCTTCGCCGAGATCGAATCGTGCAGGTAGGTGGTGAGAACCCCGTCCTCGACCAGGTTCGTGCGGTCCACCGCGTTGCCCTCGTCGTCGACGTTGATGGAGCCGCGGGCGCCCTCCTGGGTGCCCTCGTCCACGATATTGATGAAGGGATGGGCCACCTTCTTGCCGATCTTGTCCGCGTAGATCGAGGTGCCCTTGCGATTGAAGTCCGCCTCCATCCCGTGGCCGATGGCTTCGTGGAGGAGGATGCCCGAAGCTCCCGCCCCCAGGACGATCCGCATTTCCCCGGCCGGCGGCTTCACCGCGTCGAAGAGGATCATGGTGCGATCGACCGCTTCTTGAACCATGAGGTCGAGACGGTCCTTCGAGTAGAAGGACATGTCCTTGCGCGCCGCCACCCCATACGTGTTCTGCTCGCGTTCGCCGTTTTTCTCCGCCACGCAGCTCAGGTACAGCAGAGTCATGGGTTGAATGTCTTCGACGATACGACCCAAGGAGTCGGCGATGAGAATGGCAGACATCTCGTCGCCGAAGGTGATGTTGACCTTTCGGATGGCGGGGTTCATCGAGAAGGTGCGGTCGTTGAGGCCGGTGAGAAGCGGCAGCTTCTCCTCGGGTCTGACGTGGTCCCATCGGCGTTCGGTTGCGTATCGGGAGGGAAGGCCCGAGGTGACATGGAACCGCTCGGGCGCCTCGCGCTGAGCGCCCTCCGCGATGGTGGCGGCGGTGCGGGCGGCTTCGCGGATGCTTTCGAGGCTCAGGTCCTCGGTGAAGGCGTAGCCGGTCTGATCGCCCTTCACCACCCGGACGCCCACGCCGAGTTCCGTCCCCTTGAAGGCCCGGTTGACCGAACCGTCTTCGAGAACGAAGTTGTGCGCGACCCGGTGCTGAAAGAAGAGATCCGAATACTCCCCGCCCCGGGAAAGGGCGGCGGAGAGGGCTTCGCGGATCAAACGCTCGTCCACCCCGAAGGCCGAGAAATAGGTGGGTCCGAGGGTCGGGCCCACCGAACCAGGGGTGAGGGGAAGGGAGCCGTTCGTCGTCAACATGGGGTCAGGATTTTAGGCCCCGACCCCTTTTTGAGCCCTTGCCGGGAGCCTTCGCCGCCTTGAGGATCGAGTCCACGAAGAAGGCCGAGAGGCCGATAGCACTCCGGTAGTCGAGGGCCCGATTGAGCTCGCGAGCCGAGACGAGGGTCTTCACCTTCAGGTCGTTCCTTGCTACCTCGCAGAATGGTTTGTCCGTCGACCTCGAAAGGCGGGACAACTCCAGCACATGCGCGTGGGCCGCGTCCCGGCCCATCTTCTTCGCGAGCGCCATCATGAGGGCCTCGGAGAGCACCGCGCCCCCGCTGCGATCGAGATTGCGAAGCATGTTCTCGGGCTTGACGATCAGGGTCTCCAGGACGCGGGCCAGCATCTCCAGTTGAGCGCCGAAGAGGAGGGCGATCTCGGGGCCAAAGGACCACAGGGTCTCGCCCTGACGGTGGTCGTCCTCCCACTCGCAGTGAATGTAGTCGAGGACGGCGGTGGCGCGCGCCTTGATCAGTCTGAAGAGCAGGACCACCGAACCCGAAGCCACGGGATTGAGCTTGTGGGGCATGGCCGACGAGCCGACCTTGCCCGCGCTGAATTCGGACAACTCGTCGAGGTCGGTCTGCTGGTGGTTGTAGACCGTGGCCGCGATCTTCGAGAAGGTGCCCGAAATCGAAGACAGGACGAGAAAGAACTCCGCGAAACGGTCCCCCGCGGTTTTGGTGGGCACGAGAGGGAAGCCAAGTCCGAGCCGTTTGGCGAAGCGCTCCTGGATCTTGAGACCGATCCGGCCCGACGCGGCCATGGTGCCGACCGCGCCCCCGAACTCGCAGACCAGAACGCGTTTCCGGCTTTCGAGCAGCCTTTCCCTTTGCCGGCGGATTTCGTCTATCCAGACCGCCGCCTTGTAGCCGAGGGTGATGGGAATGGCCTGCTGTCCGTGGGTGCGACCGGCCATCAGAGTGTTCCGATGCTTCCGCGCGATGCCGACGAGGGCGCGCTCGATCCGGTCGAGGCCCGCATCGACCAGGGCATAGGTGGCCTTGATCTGGAGAGCGGTGCCGGTGTCCATGATGTTCTTGGAGGTGGCCCCCCAGTGAACCCAGCGGGCGGCCGCTTCGGGGAGCCGGGCGCGCAGGACATTGACCAGGGGCAGGACGGGGTTCCAGGTCCGATCGAACTCGGCTCGCATGGCTCGCAGGTTCACGTTGGTGACCAAAGCCGCCTTCGAGATGGCGCGCGCCGCCGACTTCGGTACGATGCCCGCGTCCGACTCGGCGAGAGCGAGAGCGGCCTCGCAGTCGAGCCAGGCCTGGACCATGGCCCGATCGGACCAGATGGCCCTCATCGCCTTCGAGCCGTAGCGATCCTTGAGATAGAACGAATCGAAGGCCGAGGCTCCCGCCACTTCGTCTTTGGCCGGACTTCCGATCTTGCCGAGAATCTGCGCGCCTGCTTTGGGCATCATGAAGCCTCGATCCTGGAAGGAATGGCCAGGCTGATCGCGTAGCCGATCACGAAGACGGTGGTGGCACCCACCAGATTCCACCACAGGAAGTGAACCCGCGTGAAGGTGGCGACCAGTCCGACCACCGCCATTCCAGCGAACAGTCCGATGGAAGCGCCGGTGCCATTCGCTCGCTTGGTCAGGACCGCGAGCATGAACACTCCCAGGATCGAGCCGTAGAAGTAAGACCCGAACTTGTTCACCACCTCGATGGCGGAGCCGAGTCTTCCCGCCTGCAGAGCGATGAGACAGGCGAAGCCGCCCCAGAACGCGGTGAACACCCGGGAGAGGAACAGATCGCGGGCATCCGTGCCCGGGCCCCGGAATCGCCGCACGAAGTCGATCATCGATGCGGTGGCCAGAGAGTTGAACTCGCCGGAGAGTGAAGACATGGCGGCCGCGAAGATCACCGCGATGATCAGCCCCAGCAATCCGTGCGGAATCTGGGTGAGGATGTAGTGTACGAAGATGTAATTCGTGTCATTGTAGTCCGTGGTACCCGTCGCTTCCTGGTAGACCGTGGCCACACCGGTCCTGGCCTCCATGAACTCCTTTTGGGCGGCGAGATAGCGATCGGCCTCCATGGTTCCCCGGGTGGCGGTGAGATCGAGCGCCGCCTTCTTTCGAAGCTCGAACGCTTCGGCGTAGCGCGTCTCGGCCTGGGTCTTCTCGGGGGACCGCACCGACTCGAACCGCGCGCGCGCCACGGTGTTGAACAGCGCCGGGGGAGCCTGAAAGTGAAAGAACACGAAGACCAGGATTCCGGTGAGAAGGATGATGAACTGCATCGGGACCTTGAGAAAGGCGTTGAGAAGCAGCGACAAGCGGCTCTGCTTGAGCGACGAGCCCGACAGGTAGCGCTGCACCTGGCTCTGGTCGCAGCCGAAGTAGGAGAGCATCAGAAACAGTCCGCCGATAAGACCGCCCCAAAGCGTGTAGGGCTTGGTCAAGGACGGGTCGAGATCGACGGCGTTGAACCGCCCGGCGGTTTGGGCGATCGAGAGAGCATCGCGAAACGAGACGTTGTCCGGAAGCTTGAAGATGGCCACGAAGAGGCACGCGAAGATTCCGATCCAGATGATGGTCATCTGCACGACATCGGTCCAGATCACCGACCGGTTTCCGCCCTTCATCACGTAGAGGATGGTGGAAAGGCCCATCACCATGATGGTGGCCGGCTCGGAAAGGCCGAGGATGGTCGAGAGCACCACCGACGGCGCGTAGAGCGTGACCCCCACCGCCATGCCGCGCTGCAGAAGAAAAAGGAGACTGGTGATGGTTCGGGTCTTGAGATCGAACCGCTGCTCGAGGTATTCGTAGGCGGTGAAGACCCGGGCCCGATAGAAGAAAGGCACCAGGGTGAGGCAGAGAATCACCATGGCGAAGGGCAGGGCGAAATACACGACCAGGAAACGCATGCCGTCGCCGTAGGCCTGGCCGGTCGTCCCGATGAAGGTGATGGCGGAGATCTGGGTCGCCATTACGGACAATCCGATCGCCCACCACGGCATCTCCCGTCCGGCCAGGAAGAAATCGTCGATCTTCCGGTTGTTCCGGCCGACCCAATAGCCGAAGGAGACAATTCCCGCCAGGTAGAAGGCGAGGACGGTCCAGTCGAGGGTCGCCATCCAGGGGGTCCGCGGCTAGAAGCGGAACCCTGAAAAGAGGTAGACGAGGACCATGGCCGCCAGGTTGACGATGATGACGGACGCGTAAATCACTCGCCAGGTGCCGAAGACGGGAACGACTTCCGGATCCGATTCGTCGACGGGGGCGGGCATGGCCCCGCGATGTTACCTGCCTCGTGCGCTTGGGTTCTCGACGTGGCTCGGGCGAAACCAGATCTCTCTCCGGCCTCCGTGTCGGCGCACGGGCCGCGGGCCTCGGCTCGAGGAGCCTGGAGATTTGACCGCCCGAAGGAGGCCCGGATTCCTCTACAATCCGCGCGACGAGTTCCTGCATGGTCACCGGCTTCAATACCGACGTCAAATACAAGGGCGTCACCTACCACGTTCAGACTGAGGACAAGGGTCCCACCACCCCTATGGTCCTCACCCTGATCTACAAGGGCGGTGAGATCCTCGGCGCGAAGCGCTTCCACTACAAGGATGTTCCCGAAGCCCAGGACGACAAGGGCCTGGCCAAGCTCATGGAAGACATTCATGCCGCCACCATGAATGAGGTCAAGCAGGGCCGGTTCGCACCCCAGGACGACCAGACCGTGATCGAAGATCTTTCCCTCGATCAGCTGGTCCTCGCCTATCTGGCCTCCCGCGCCGCCTCGGCGTCCCCACGCTGAGGGGCCCGGTCCCTCCGCGGTTGGCGCCGCGCCGATGACCTCGGCCGGTGTCGATCGGACGCGCTCATCCTTACTCCCGGGCTAAGATCCATCGACTGGATCTCCAGTACAGAGAGGATGTCGGCCCATGCCCTATTTCGAACTCGATCCGCTGCTCAACAAGATGCTCGATTTCGCCCCCGGGATCTCGGACTTGAACCTCTCGGTGGGCCGTCCCCCCCAGGTCGAGCTGGACGGCCAGTTGAGGGCCGTGGACTACATGGGAATCGACAGGCTCTCCCCGTATCAGACCGAGCAGATCGCCATGCGGCTGATGGCGGGCAAGAGAGATGTTGCCGAAAAACTGGTCAAGACGGGCTCGGCCGACCTTTCCTATTCCTTGTCCGGCCGCACGCGGTTCCGGGTCAATGTCTTCGCCCAGCGCGGAACCTTCTGCACGGTCATGCGCGTCATTCCCAGCAAGATTCCGACCATCGAACAGCTCGGGATTCCCGCCGTGCTCGGCGACATCGCCCATGAACGAAACGGGATCGTGCTCGTCACCGGTCCCACGGGATCCGGCAAATCGACCACCCTCGCCGCCATCGTCAACAAGATGAACCTCGAGAAGTCGATGCACATCATCACCATCGAGGATCCGATCGAATATCTGCACCCGCACCACAAGTCGACCATCAACCAGCGAGAAGTCGGAATGGACACCAAGAGCTTCGCTCTGGCCCTGCGCGCCGCCCTGCGCCAGGCCCCCAAGGTCATTCTGGTCGGTGAGATGCGCGACGTGGAAACCATCTCCATCGCCCTCGAAGCTTCGGAGACCGGCCACCTGGTGCTCTCCACTTTGCACACCATCGACGCGGCGAAAACCATCGAACGCATCGTCGGCGTGTTCCCGCGAGCCGATGAGCGCCAGGTTCGAACCCGCTTCTCCGCCGCCTTCCGCTGGGTCGTCTCTCAACGCCTGGTGCCGAGGATCGGAGGCCGCCGCATCGGCGTCTGCGAAATCCTTCGCTCGACCTCCAGAACCCGCGAGTACGTCCTGGAAGGGGAGCGCGACGGCAAGAGCCTTCACGACGCCATGGAAGACGGCGCCCAGGACGGCATGCAGACTTTCGACAACGAACTCTACCGCCTGATCAGCGAGGGCATTGTGGACCGTGAAGTGGGGCTGTCCTTCGCCACCAACCGGACCAACCTGCAGTTGAAGCTGGATACCCAAGGCGCCGGGGGAGAGCACAAGGAGGACAAGGGGGCCAAGCACGCCCCGAAATCCCCGCTGCACGCAAAAACTCCTTCGGCTGCGGCCAAGAAAAGCGCGCATACGCCCGGCAAGATGGACATCGACGATCTGCTGGAGAGGTAACTTCGATGCAAGCAACCTGCTCCTCCTGTTCCAACGTCGTCAACGTCGACGAAAACAATCCCAAGCTTCCCAACGGGCCCTTCTCGGTAAAGTGCCCCAAGTGCCGAACTCCGGTGCGTTTTCCCGGCCGCGATACGGCGGCGAAAGCGGTCCTGGCCGCGGCTCCGGCTGCGGCCGCGCCCGCTGCGGCCCCCGCCTCCCCGCCCCCAACTTCTTCCGGGGTGCCTTTGAAACCGACGGCGCTTCCCGGGGAGCGCGCTCTGGTGGCGCTCGATGACCAGCTGCGCGCGGCCGAGATCGTTCGCTGCCTCGGCGTCCTTGGCTACGAGGTCGACATCATGTCGGACGCCGAGGGTGTTCGCGTGGTCGAACAGGGGGCGCACGCCATCGTGGCCATGGCGCGCACGGTGGCCGAGAGCGGCGCCCACACCTGCTACCAACGTCTTTCCCTTCTCAACTCGGATATCCGGCGCTCGCTCTTCGTGATCCTGGTGGGGGACGAGTACATGACCGGGGACGGACTTCAGGCCTTCGTGGTGCACGGAGATCTGGTCGTCGCCTCCAAGGATGCCGGCTCCTGCGAAGGCGTCATCCGAGACCGGTACCTCGAGAGGATGCGGCTCTTCCGAGCCTTCGTCGAATGCAAGAGGAAGAACGAAGCCGCGATCTAGTGTCCCGTAACAGAAGTACGTTGCATAAGTCGGCGCCTCGACACTCTCATGTATCGCGTATTTACGAGACAGGACACTAGCGGGGCGCGGTTCAGTTTTTGGAGGCCGGGCCGTAAACTTTCACGACGTAGTCCCGGACCATCCGGCGAGCCGAAAAACGGGGAGTGATGGAGGCCATCGAGGCCTTCATCATGCGGGTCCATTCGGGCGCGGCGCCGGGTGAGGCGGCCCCGTAGAAAAACGGGATCACCCGGGTCTCGAGTTCGCGGTACAAGGCCTGGGCGTCGAGCTGATCCTGAGCCTCCTCCCGTTTCACCAGGGCGATGGCCGCGGCTTCGCTCTCCGAGCCCGCGGGGAGCGGGCCATCCCCATTCGGACTCGGCGCCGCCTCTCCGCCCTCGATCAGAAAGCCGTTGTCGCCGTTCCAGCCTTCGGCCCACCAGCCGTCGGCGATGGACAGGTTCAATGCGCCGTTGATCGCGGCCTTCTGGCCCGAGGTTCCCGAGGCTTCGAGCGGTTTCCGGGGGGTGTTGAGCCAGACATCCACGCCCTGCACCAGCATGCGCGCCATGGCAATGTCGTAGTTCTCGAGGAAGACGACGCGGCCGGAAAGCTCGCCTCGGGAGAGGACGGCGAGCTGACGGATGTACTCCTGGCCCTCTCGATCGGCCGGATGCGCCTTGCCTGCGAAGATGAGTTGAACCGGGCGCTGGGGGTTGAGCAGCAGAGCCTTTGCTCGGTCCATGTCCTGCAGGAGGAGCACCGCCCGCTTGTAGGTGGCGAAGCGCCGGGCGAAGCCGATGGTCAGGGCCGAAGGATCGAGCAGGGTTTCGAGGCGGCGGAGCTCGGACGGCCCCGCACCCTCGCGGGCCGCCTGTTTGAGGGCCCGTTGCCGCACGAAACGGATGAGTCGCAGCTTCTGGGCGCGCCGGGCGGCCAGAAGACCGTCGTCGGAGGATCCGAGCAGTTTCTGCCAGGCCTCGGGGTCGAGGAGCAGAGACGCCCAGTCCGCGCCCAGTTCCCGGGCCAGGTAGGCGCGCATCTCGGGACCCAGCCAGGTCTCGGTGTGGACGCCGTTGGTGATGGAGAAGATGGGCGGCGCGGCCTCTTTCGGCCACAAGTGCTTCCACATGCTCGAGGAAACCTCGCCATGAAGCTGACTCACCCCGTTGGTGCTGCAGGAGAGCCGGATCGATAGAGCGGTGAGATTGAAGAGCCCCTCATGGGCGCCGAGGGCGACGACCTCCTCCACCGGCACTCCGGTGTCCCGTGCCCAGGGGTCGAGATACTCTTTCACCATCTCGACGGAGAACACCTCATTCCCGGCGGGAACCGGGGTGTGGGTGGTGAACACCGTCTTCTTGCGAACCGACGCGCAGGCGTCGCCGAAGTCATAGCCCCGAGTGATTCGCTCCCGCACCCGCTCCAGAGCGAGCAGGGCCACGTGGCCTTCGTTCATGTGCCAGACCGCGGGCTGGAGCCCCATCGCCCGGATGGCGCGGACGCCACCCACGCCCAGGACGATCTCCTGGGCCAGGCGCATCTCTCGTCCCCGGACATAAAGCAGGCCGGTGATGGCGCGATCGGAAGGATCGTTCAGGGAGATATCCGTGTCCAGGAAGAAGACGTGGACGCCACTCACCCGCGCCACCCAGACCATGGCATGGACCACGCGGCCGGGGAGGTCGACGGGAACGGTCAGGGGCCCCCCGGAGGCGGCCTTGACCGGACGAACGGGCAACCGCGCGAAGTCGTAGTCGGGATAGATGTGCTGCTGGAAGCCATCGGCGTCCACGGTCTGCCGGAAATACCCGGATCGGTAGAGCAGACCCATGCCGAACAGGGGCAGGCCGAGATCCGATGCGGCCTTGCAGTGGTCTCCGGCCAGCACGCCCAGTCCGCCCGAATACATGCCCAGCGACTCGTGAAGTCCGAACTCCATGGAGAAGTAGGCGATCGCCCCGGCGAGGAGGTCCGGCTGATCGTCCATGAAGCGCCGCGCGCTCCGGCTCGCGTCGAGACTCTCGATGGCCCGGGTGTAGGCCTCGAGAAACTCCTGGTCCTTGAGGAGGTCCCGCCATATGCTCGGGTCGACGTTGATCAGAAGCTCCACCGGATTGTGGTAGCGGCGCCAGTGCTCCGGGTCTATCCAGGCGAAGAGCCGCGAGGCCTTGGGATTGAAACTCCACCACAGATCGTAGGCCAGGTCGCGAAGCCGTTCGAGTTCTCGCGGGAGATCGATGTCGGCGATCTCCAGGGTGGATATCTGGAGAATCACGCGACCGCGGAGCTGGACAGAAAATTCGTTAGAGCTTCTTCACCCTTGGTGATGGATGTGAATTTGGCCCCGTACCGGTTTGGACCTGCGGTTCGGGTGACGTGCGCGGTGGCCAGGAACAACTCGCCCGATTCCTCGAAGCGAAGCGCGATCTTGACCTCGTCGCCCATGTGCAGCGAATGGTTGGATTCGACCAGGATTCCGGTGGTGGAGAGGTTTACGGCGAGTACCGGAACGGTCGCGCCGAACTCGTTGCTCGCCCCCACCTGGAGGCGGACCGGAAGACGCACGTCCTTTCGGGCCGGAACCTTGACGAGCCGCCCGATCCGCTGGTCGAAGTCGTCGGCGGGGGGCAAGCGCAGGATCGCGTTGGCTCCCGCCTCCAGCAGGTCGATCTCGGAAGGATCGAAGTCGTCTTCCGAGAAGACGACGATGGAAGTCCGCTTCAAGGCCGTGGTCTTTCGAAGGGAATTGATCAGAGCCTCGACTCCGCGAACCTCGCGGTGAATGCAGAAAAGAGCCACCCCACCCTTGGCGAGCCGCGTCTGGGCCTCGGTGATTGACCGGACCTGCTCCCGTCGAATATCCGATCTGAAGAGGAGAGTACCCTTCAGGTCTCCATCGAGGGAGCGATTCGAACAAATCAGAACTACGGCCATGAGCTATTGGAGTGGAGACCCGTCGTCAGTGTAGCAGCTAGTCGATCCCCGCCAGCCAGGGGCCGGGCTTCGAGTCCGACGGCATCCTGAAGTCCCCCCGGGGCGAGAGGCTGACCGAGCCCACCTTGGGCCCGTCCGGCAGGGTTGATCTCTTGAACTGCGCGGCGAAGAACCGCTCCACGAAGACGCGCAGCCAAGTCCTGAGCTGTCTGGGGCTGTAGGTGAGGGTGAAGGCCGCGCGGGCAAGAAAGAGCATTTTGGCCGGAGAGGCGCCGAGGCGAAGGAAGGAGTAGAGGAAGAAGTCATGGAGTTCGTACGGGCCCAGGATGTCCTCGGTGATCTGGCGGATTTCGCCGCGGCGGCCCGGGGGCAGCAACTCCGGCGAGAAGGGCAGCCGAAGAACATCCTGAAGCGCCTCCTTCTCGGCCGCGTGGAGCGGGTCTTGTGAGGCGGCTCGCACCAGAAACCGGACCAGGGTCTTCGGCACCGAGCCGTTGACGTTGTACATCGAGAGGTGATCGCCGCCGAAGGTTGCGAATCCGAGCGCCAGTTCCGACAGGTCGCCGGTTCCGACCACCAGTCCGTTCTCCTTGTTGGCCAGATCCATCAGGACCTGAGTGCGTTCCCGGGCCTGGGCATTCTCGAAGGCGACACTGCGGTCGCGGGTGGAAAGGCCGATGTCCTTGAGATGTCGCGCGCAGGCCGGTTTGATGTCGATCTCCAGCACCGAGACCCCGGCGGCCTCCGCCAGTCTCAGAGCGAGGGAGCGCGTGCGCCGTGAAGTTCCGAAGCCCGGCATGGTCACGGCCAGAATGGACTTCCGGGATCGGCCCAGCAGACCGCAGGTTCTGGCCGCGACGATGAGGGCGAGACTCGAATCGAGACCGCCCGACAGGCCCAGAATGAGCTTTCGGGAACCGGTGTGCTCCCACCTTCGGGCCAGGCCCGCGGTCTGAATCTCGAAGATCTCCGCGCAGCGCCGGGCCAGGGTGGTTTCGTCGCTGGGCACGAAGGGATGCGGATCGACGTGGCGCAGGAGACGGGTCGATCTCGGGGGCGTCATGGGGTCGATCATCACCGTGCGCGTCGATGGTGAGCGGCCTCCGTTTTCCCCGAACGTCTTCTGCCGCAGCCGCTCCACGGAAATCCGCTCGACGTCGATGTCGGTGGCCACCAGCTCCGCCTCCCGCCGAAAGCGTCGGTTCTCGGCGAGCAGAACGCCGTTTTCCGCCACCATCTGGTGGCCGCCGAAGACGAGGTCGGTGGTGGACTCGTGAACGCCCACGTTCGAGAACAGGTAGGCGGAAATCGTTCGGCCGCTGTGCTGCTTCACCAATTCGCGTCGATAGTCCGCCTTGCCGATACCCTCGTTGGAGGCGGAGAGATTGCCCAGAACCGTGGCTCCGGCCTGGGCGAGGCTCACGCTCGGCGGGGAAGGAACCCAGAGGTCTTCGCAGATCTCGAACCCGAAGGCGAGACTGTCTTCGCCCGTGACCCTGAATACGAGGTCGGCGCCCGCGGGCACGTTAGCCCCGAGGATTTCGAAATCGCGCCGAACCGCCTCCCGGGCGGGCGAAAACCAGCGGCCCTCGTAGAACTCCTTGTAGTTCGGAATGTACGACTTCAGGACCAGGCCACGAACCACGCCCCCCTGAAGGATGGCGGCGGCATTCCAGAGGCGGGAGTCCCGGACGAGAGGCAGGCCGACCGCGATGGTCATGTCCAGACGTGCGGTCTTCGCCCGCAGCGTTTCCAGACCCTGCTCCGCCGACCGCAGCAGCACGCTTTGCTGGAAGAACAGGTCGGCGGCGGTGTAGCTCGTGATGCCAAGCTCCGGGGTGACAAGAAGCTGGACGCCCTTGCCTCTCGCCTCGGAGACGAGATCCAGAATCTCCGCGACGTTTCTTACAGGGTCGGCGATGTGGGCTCGGGGACAGCCAGTGGCGACCCGAAAGAAGCCGTGTCGAGTGGAGTCGCTCATTCTTTCTTTGTCACGTTGTCCTGAGAGGGCCAAGCATAAGGGAAGTAATCCGCCGACCCTGCGACGGGTCTCACAGGGACGAAGGAGAGGCGTGGGACCGACGATCGGGATAGCTCCGACCCCCAGGGATGGCTAAAATGGGCGGATGAAACGATTTCTTGTTGCGTTTGCCGTCGTCGCCCTGGCCACGCCGGTTCTGGCCCAGGACTGGAAAGGCCAGGGTCGCCTGCAAGGCAAAGTGACCGGTCCTGACGGAAAAGGGATCGCCGATGCCATCGTGAAGCTCGACTGTCCCGCCCGCGGCGGGGGCACCACTCTCACCACCGACAAGAAAGGAAACTGGGCCTACCTCGGCCTGGTGGGCTGCGCCTGGAACCTCGACGTCAGCGCCGAAGGTTTCGTAACCAGGGCCGTCATGGTGAACATGCCCAGCGAACAGTCGCGCATACCGCCGGTCAACATTCAGCTCGACAAACCGCAGGGCCCGCCCCCGGAACTGCTCGAGGCGGTCAAGAAGGGCGACGACGCCTTCGCGGCCAAGAATTGGAAGGAGGCCCGCGAGAACTACGAGAAGATTCTCGAGATGCAGCCCGAGCTCGGCCAGCAGGTCTACCAGAAACTGGCCCAGGCCTATGCCGGCGAGGGGAACTCGGCGAAGGCGGTCGAGTACCTGGAAAAGTCGATTTCCGCCGATCCTTCGCGCGTCGATCTTCGCTTCGCGGCTGCGCAGAGCGCCCTCGAGTCGGGTCTGACCGACAAAGGCATGGAACTTCTGGCCTCGATCGACGAGGCCCAGGTGAAGGGTCCGGACGGATACTTCAACCTCGCCGTGTATTTCCTCCGCGCATCCGATTCGCAGAAAGCCATCGACTACTTCTCCAAGGCCATCGCCAAGGACGAGAACCTCAGCGAAGCGTACTACTGGAGGGGAATGTCGTACCTCCGCGAGAACAAGGTCCCGGAAGCCCAGGCCGACATGCAGAAGGTCATCGACATCAATCCGGCGGGCGAGACTGCCGAGAAAGCCAGGAAGTTTCTCGAGCAGGTCAAGTAACGTTCTTCTGAGGGTCAGACCCCGGCAAGCTGGTGGCGCGGGGCCGGCATGTCCGGCACCTGGTGCGACCAGCAGTAGGGATCGCCGATGATCTCGTAGTGCATGGTCCGGCGCTTGGGCACGAACCCGGCGTCCTGGATATGGCGGGCGATCTCGGCCTCGCTCAGCCGAAAATGGGCTCCGGCTGACGAGACCACGTTCTCCTCGATCATGAGGCTGCCGAAGTCGTTGGCGCCGAAGCGCAGCGACATCTGGCCGATCTTCCCGCCCTGGGTCACCCAGCTCGCCTGCACGTTCGGGAAGTTGTCGAGCATCACCCGCGCCACTGCGAGCGTGCGCAGGTACTCGAACGAGGTCGCCTCATCGCCGGCCAGAGCGGTGTTCTCGGGCTGGAACGTCCAGGCGATGAACGCGGTGAAGCCCAGAGTACGGTCCTGAAGCGCCCGCAGGTGAAGGAGGTGATCGATGCGCTCCTCCAGCGTCTCCACGTGCCCGAACATCATCGTGGCCGTGGTCTTGAGCCCCTGCTTCTGCGCCACCTCCATCACCTCCAGCCAGTCCTCGGTGGAGCCCTTGGCCATGCCGATGATGTTGCGAACGCGGTTCGACAGGATTTCGGCGCCTCCTCCGGGAATGGAATCGAGTCCGGCGGCGATGAGGCGGCGCACCGCCTCCTCGGTGGAGAGCTGCGACACCGAGCAGATGTGCTTCACCTCCGCGGGAGAGAGTCCGTGGACCCAGAGCTTTGGGTAGGTGGCCTTCATCCACCGGAACAGCTCCTCGTAGTACTCGATCCCGAGGTCGGGATGCAGTCCGCCCTGGAGCAGAATCTGTTCCCCGCCGAGGGCGAGAGTCTCATCGATCTTCTGAGAGAACTCATCCTTCGAAAGGACGTATCCGTCCCTTGCCGGGAGATCGCGATAGAAAGCGCAGAAGGCGCACTGGGCGGTGCAGACGTTCGTGTAGTTGATGTTGCGATCGATGATGTAGGTGACGAGGCCCTCGGGGTGGAGCCGTCGTCTGGCCGCGTCGGCGAGTTCGCCCAAGGAGAGGAGATCCGCCTCGCGAAGGAGGAGGACGCCCTCCTCGCGGGACAGCCGTTCCCCCGCCATCGACTTCTTCCTGATGTCGTCAAATCCCATGAAACCGGAGCTCCTTCACCTCGGCCAGAAGGCCGTTCGCCTGGGCCAGTCGGTAGAAGAGGGCCAGACCCTCCTTTTCGCGCGGCCGCAGATCGTAGCGGATCACGCGGCGCAGGTAGCGTTCAGCGCGAACCGCATCGACCCCGGAATTATACGAACGAGCGATGGTCGAAGCCGCCTCCAGCCCCCGCTGCGTGGCCTGGCCCAGCCGCCTGGAGACCTCGCTCCCGGCGGCACGCGGCCCGGCGGCCATGACCGCGAAGACGAAGGGAAGAGAGTAGCTTCGTTTCCACGCCGCGCCCAGATCGAGACGTTCGAAGCCGGCGAGCGCGAAGGTGAAGGCGGGGTCGCCGATGACGACCGCGGCATCGAGATCCGGAGCCGGTTCGGTCGCGGCCGAGAAAGACGTGCATGTGGGCATCCGCCCCGAAGCCTGAGCGATCAGAATCCTGGCCAGGGCGGCGCTGGTCCGGCTGGCCTCGTCGACCGCGAGCGACTTCACCCGGGCGAGGGGCACGCGATGGAGAAGCACCACCGTTTCCACCTCGCCATCGCTTCCGATGCAGACCGAATCCAGAATCGGGGCCCCCAGGGTGGCCGCTTCGAGAGACGGCACCATCGCGAGATCGAGTTCGCCATCGCGGAACCGGTCGGCGATTCGCGACGGTAGGTCCAACACCAGTTCGAAGCCAGAATCGGCAGCGAGACCGAAGACCAGGGGCTGGACGTTGAGATAGGGAAACAGGCCGACACTTAGGGGGCGAGGCATTTTCGGAGTACACACACGATATCGTGCATCGACGGTGTCCGGGTGGGCTCAAAGGGGTGTTTCTTGGCCGCATCCTCTCTATTGGCACGCCATCGGAGTCTGGAAAAATTTATTTTTGTCCGATACTTGTAAGCAGCAACATCGAACTTTGGAGAGGTTGTGATTATAAGTCTTTGACAAATATCAATAATATAGACATTTTCACCACTACCAAACCCCCCGGCTCGCGGTGGCGCCATGGCATTCCGAACGGGTCCGATCCATGTAAATTACTGACAAACCGCAGTTTGGGGCAATACCACAAGATCTTGGGTTTATTCCTTGACAGACCCCAAGAAGTCGCAGTAATGTCGAAGCCACAGCGAAGAGATCTGAGGGGGCTTTCGACTGGTTAGGTCGACCCGCCCAGGGGAGTTGCCGAACCGGGACGAGAGGGGCCGTCGCTCAACCGCGGTTGGGCGCGTCCCAGGGAATCTTGACGATTCTTCACGAGGACTCTTTTCGCTCGAAAATCAGTTCGTGAGGTCGTTTGGGTACGGGACTTGAAGTAGCCCCGAGAGCAATTGGAAGCCTCGAAAGAGGCTCAAGGAGGAAGTCGAACATGGCTACGCAGCCCTCGGTCGTCCCGGCAGAGTCACCCGCGCGAAACGAAACTCGCACCGACTCACGAATCGAAACTCGGCCGGACAAACGATCCAGGGGCTTGAACTTCAAGCGCGTCTTCTCCACCGAAGGGATCCACCCTTTCGATGAAATCGAGTGGGACGTGCGCAGCGGGGTCATCAACGACGAGCGGGGGCGTCCGGTGTTCGAACAGAAAAACATCGAGGCCCCGAAGAGCTGGAGCCAGACCGCGACGAACATCGTGGCTTCGAAATACTTTCGCGGCGCCATGGGTTCGCCCGAGCGCGAAACCTCGGTCAAGCAGCTGGTGGGCCGGGTGGTGGAGACGATCGCCGGCTGGGCGTTGAAGCAGGGCTATTTCGAGACCAGCGAGGACCTCGCTGCTTTCAAGGATGACCTCACCTTTCTTCTGGTCCATCAGTACGCGGCCTTCAACTCCCCGGTCTGGTTCAACGTGGGCATCGAGCCCCACCCCCAGGCGTCCGCCTGTTTCATCAATTCCGTGTCGGACACCATGGACTCGATTCTCGGCCTGGCCCGCACCGAAGGCATGCTGTTCAAGTATGGATCGGGAACGGGGTCGAATCTCTCCAGCATTCGCTCCTCGAAGGAGAACCTGGCCGGCGGCGGCACCGCCTCGGGACCCGTCTCCTTCATGCGCGGCTACGACGCCTTCGCGGGCGTGATCAAGAGCGGCGGCAAAACCCGGCGCGCCGCGAAGATGGTGATTCTGAACGCGGATCATCCGGACATAGAGGAGTTCATCACCAGCAAGTCCGAAGAAGAGCGCAAGGCCTGGGCGCTGATCGAAGCCGGCTACAACGGGGGCTTCAACGTGAAGGGCGGGGCCTACGACTCCGTGTTCTTCCAGAACGCCAACCACTCGGTGCGCGCGCCCGACGCCTTCATGCGCGCGGTGGTCGAAGACAAGGAGTGGACAACGCACTACGTGCGCGACGGTGCGCTGGCCGAGACCAAGCGGGCCCGGGACCTGATGTCCCTGATGGCGGAGTCCGCCTGGCAGTGTGGCGACCCCGGGATGCAGTTCGACACCACCATCAACGACTGGCACACCTGCCCGAACACGGCGAGGATCAACGCCTCGAATCCGTGCTCCGAGTACATGTTCCTCGATGACACCGCCTGTAACCTGGCCTCGCTCAACCTCATGAAATTCGTGCGCGAGGATGGCGAGTTCGATCCCGCGTCCTTCCGGGCCGCCTGCCGCACCTTGATCACGGCCCAGGAAATCCTGGTCGACAACGCGAGCTATCCGACTCCGGCCATCGAGCGCAACTCTCACGACTATCGCCCGCTGGGTCTCGGGTACGCGAACCTCGGCGTCCTGCTCATGGATCGCGGTCTCGCCTATGACTCGGATGCCGGGCGTGCCTACGCCGCCGCGGTCACGGCCCTGATGCACGGCGAGGCCTACGCCCAGAGCGCCCGGGTCGCCGCCGCCATGGGGGCCTTCGCCGGCTACGCGAAGAACACCGAGCCCATGCTGCGCATCATCGAGAAGCACCGCCAGCACGCGCACATGATCGATGCGTCGATCGTGCCCCGTCCCCTGATGCGGGAGGCCCTCGAGGTCTGGGATGAGGCCTACACCCTGGGCGCCCAGCACGGCTATCGCAATTCCCAGGTCACGGTTCTGGCGCCCACCGGCACCATCGGGTTCATGATGGATTGCGACACCACCGGCATCGAGCCCGACATCGCTCTGGTGAAGTACAAGAAACTGGTCGGCGGGGGGATGATCAAGATCGTCAACCAGTCTGTTCCGACCGTGCTGCGAAGGCTCAGCTACAACCCTGCTCAGGTCCAGGACATCCTCAAGTACATCGACGAGAAAGAGATGATCGAGGGCGCGCCGCACCTCAAGGAAGAGCACATCGAAATCTTCGACTGCGCCTTCCCGCCCGCGAACGGAAAGCGTTCGATCCAGTACATGGGGCACATCAAGATGATGGCCGCGGTTCAGCCGTTCCTTTCCGGCGCCATCAGCAAGACCGTGAACATGCCCACCGATTCGACCTCCGAAGAGATCGCGAAGGCCTATATCGAGTCGTGGCGTCTCGGCCTCAAGGCGGTGGCGGTCTATCGCGACGGCTGCAAACGGTCCCAGCCGTTGTCGACGTCCCTGCCCTCATTGAAAGGCTCCTTGGCGTTCGAATCCCAGGTGGTCGCGGTGCCGGGAATCGGTGTGGTCGAAGGCCGCCCGGTTCGCCGCAAGCTGCCGGACGAGCGTCAGGCCATCACCCACAAGTTCTCCATCGCGGGGCACGAGGGGTACATCACGGTCGGCATGTACGAAGACGGCAAGCCCGGAGAGGTCTTCCTGGTCATGGCCAAGGAGGGCTCGACGGTTTCCGGCCTGATGGACGGCTTCGCCACGTCGCTGTCGCTGGCTCTGCAGTACGGCGTCCCGCTCGAGGCGATCGTGGACAAGTTCTCGCACACCCGCTATGAGCCGTCCGGCTTTACGAAGAACCCGGACATCGGCTACGCCAAGTCGATCACCGACTACATCGCTCGCTGGCTGGCCGTGAAGTTTCTCGGCCGAACCCGCGACAACGAGGGCGAGCCTGCCTTGATTCCAACCACGACATCAGAGACGTCGCTTCCCACTTCGGTATCGCCTTCTGCGAAGCCCGCGTCGAGCCCCACCGCCCCGAGCTCCAATGGTCATGGAATGGTGGCATTCAAGGTTCAGGCCGACGCGCCTCCCTGCCACGAATGCGGTTCGCTGATGGTTCGCAATGGCGCCTGCTATCGCTGCGCCAACTGCGGCGCCACCAGCGGCTGCTCCTAAGGCGCGGCCGGCTCGAAGACCAAAGAAAGCCGAAGACTCAATCAAGACACAACGAGGGCGGACGACAAGAAACCCCGAGGAAACACGGACTAAGACCTCCGAGGAGAGACAAACCCGATGGAACAACTTCAAGAACGCGTGACCCGGATGCTCGAGACCCTCACCTTCGAGCAGCTCGAGATGGTGATCAGGTACGCGGAGAGCCTCAACCGCGATGCCGGCCAGGCCTTCGACAACGAGCTGGTCGTGCTGCTGGAGGATGAGATTTCCGCCGCCTGATCGGTGCATCTCGACGATAGGGCGGCCCGGGCCCGCCCTCCCCTCAGGGGATGGGCGCCACTCCGCGGCGACGAAGGCCCCAAGGAACAACCCTTGGGGCTTTCTCGTTAGGCCAGGAGACGGGAGTGCGCTTTTCTCCCGATCCGTGATTAGATCCTGATTCCTGATGACCGAGACCCTCGTCGAGTTCGAAGCGCTGACCGTCCGTTACGGCGCGCGAGTGGCCCTCGATGGCGCCTCCGGACGCTTCGTCAGGGGCGCGACCGGTCTGCTGGGCCCGAACGGCGCGGGCAAGACCACCCTGCTCAAGGCCCTGCTCGGCTTCCTCCCCCCGTTCTCGGGTCGCATCGAGGCCTTTGGCCTGTCGCCCTCGGTCTCGCCCCTCGAAGTCCGCCGTCGAATAGGGTATATGCCCGAGGTGGACGCCTATCTTCCCGACCTGACCGCGGTACAGACCGTGGCCTTCGCCGGCGAATTGTCCGGTCTTCCCCAGAGCGAGTCCATGCGCCGGTCTCACGAGGTTCTTCAGTTTGTGGGTCTCGGAGAGGAGCGCTACCGCAAGGTCGAAACCTATTCGACGGGGATGAAGCAGAAAGTGAAGCTCGCCACCGCCCTGGTCCACGACCCTGAGATCGTGCTCCTGGACGAGCCCACCAACGGGCTGGATCCGGCAGGGCGGGAGGAGATGCTCAGTCTGATCGAAGACATCGTGACCCTTCGCGGCCTCTCGGTGGTCCTGTGCTCTCACCTTCTGCGCGATGTCGAAAAGGTCTGCGAAGGCATTCTCGTGATTTCCGGCGGAGCGATCAGAACCCAGGGACGGGTGGAGGAACTCAAGAAGCTCGATCGCGACTGGTATGTGGTGCGGGTCAAGGGAGAAGCGGAAAGATTCGTCGCCGAAGTCAGAAAGCGCGGAGCCGAGGCTCAGCCCGGGCTGGATGCCTGGCGGGTCGCCCTTCCCGCGGGCGCTCCGGTGGCCTGGATCTTCGAAGTGGCCACCGCCAGTTCCACCCAGATTAGGCACCTCAGGAAGGCGGAGGACACGCTGGAAGACATCTTCCTGCGGGCCACGAACCACGGCCCATGAGTTCCACCCAGATCTACGAGCAGCACTATCGAAGGCTCGACGCCTCGATCCCGCTGCGCGCCCAGCGGTGGATTCCCATCGCCCGTGAAGGACTGAAGGCCCTCTTCTCGCGTCGCGCCTACCTGGCCCTCATTGCCATCGCCTGGCTTCCGGTCTTCGTGCGGCTGGTGCAGGTCTACATCACCACCCGGTTCCCCGAGGCCCGGCGCGTGGTTCCGGTGGATGACAAGCTCTTCTTCGATTTTGTGGGCCAGCAGATGCCCTGGATGCTTCTGATGTCGGCCTATGCCGGCGCCGGCCTCATCGCGAACGACATGAGAACCGGCGGTCTCCTGTTGTACCTCTCCAGGCCCCTCACCCTGGTCGACTACATCCTCGGGAAGGTCATGATTCTCTTCGTGTCCCTCTCCATGGTGACGCTGGTGCCCGGCCTCGTCCTCTTTTTCGGGGCCCGGTCCCTCGCCCCCGACGTTCTCGGAGACGTCTCCCACCTCCTGCTCGTTCCCAGGATCGTGGCCATGGCGCTGGTCCTCGTGCTTCCGACCACGGCGCTGGTCCTGGTCATGTCCGCACTCGCCCGGAGCGCCCGGTTCGCGGGCCTGGGCTTCTTCTTCGTGTTCGTGGGCAGCACGGTGGCGCAGGCCATCGCCTGGAGGGCGACCCGAAACCCGTACGCGGGCCTGATTTCCATCCAGGCGACCATGCGGAGGGTGGGCGAGGCCATCTTCGCGGTGAAGCCCACGCGCATGACCGCCGATCTGCCCGCTGAATGGGCCTTCGCGGTTCTGGCCGTGCTCTTCTTCACCTGTCTCTTCGTCCTCAAGACCCGGGTGCGCGCGGTGGAGATCGTCAAGTGACGACCCGGTTGGTCTTCCAGAAGGTCTCCCGGTGGTACGGCCCGGTGATGGCCTTGAACGATGTGAGCTTTGAAATGGGCCCCGGAGTTTACGGTCTGCTGGGTCCCAACGGAGCGGGAAAGAGTTCGCTTATCAAGCTCGCCTGCGGTCAACTCCGCCCGAGTCAAGGCACGGTGGAACTCCTGGGCCAGCCCGCCTTCGGGTCGCCCGCAGTCTTCCAGTCCGTGGGCCTTTGTTCCGACACCGACGCCCATTTCGAGGACTTCACCGGATTTCAGTTCGTGTGCGCCCTGCTCTCCCTGAATGGCTTCGATGGAATCCAGGCCAGCCGGCTCGCCACCGAGGCCATCGAGACCGTGGATCTCAAGGACGCCATGCACCGTAAGGTGGGTGGCTACAGCAAGGGGATGCGCCAGAGGATCAAGCTCGCCCAGGCCCTGGCCCACAAGCCCGAGGTCTTGTTCCTCGATGAACCCCTTGCCGGGATGGATCCGCAAAACCGAAAGAGGATTTCCGACCTCCTGAGGCATCTGGGGGATGAGGGCCGGACCGTTCTCGTCTCCACCCACATCCTTCACGAACTCGAGCAGGTCACCCGCCGGGTTCTCCTGATCCACAACGGACGCGTCCTGGCCGATGGCGACCTGGGGGAGATCCGGGACCTCTTGGACCGGCATCCCCGGTCCGTGCGCCTCAAGGCCAAGGACCCGCGCGGACTGGCCCGCGAACTGGTGACCCTGCCGGACCTCGTGTCCTTGAACCTCGAAGATGCGACCGGCCATCTCGTGGCCGAGATCCGGAAGCCGGACGCGTTCTTCTTGAGGGTGCAGGAGCTTTCGGCCGCGTGCGGAGTCCAGGAAATGTGGGTGACCGATGAAAACCTGGAGTCCGTCTTCTCCTATCTGGTGAGCAAATGACGCCCGACCCGCCCGTCCTGAGCACGCGCCCGATATGGCCGGCGACAAGGGACGTCTTCTCGATCTCGATCGAACGCATGCTGCCCCGGCCGCGCAGCTTCTGGGTCTTCCTCCTTCTGTTCATGCCCGTGGTCTTCGGGCTGCTGCTGAGGATCTATCCTCCCCGGGGCCTTCCCCTTACCGGGTTCGAGCTCTACGGCATGGTGGTGGCGCTCTTCTTCATCCGCAATCTCCTGCCTTTGGTGGCCTTGCTCTTCGGGTCGGCTCTGATCTCGGACGCGGTCGATTCCAAGACCCTGACCTACTTCCTCACCCGGCCGGTTTCCCGTCTGTCGATCTTCCTCGGCGAGTTTCTGGCCTACCTGGTCACGGTCCTCACTCTCACCGTTCCCTGCGTGGTGCTTACCTACCTGGTTCTGAGCGTGGGCACGCCCCAGGGCGCCGGCTTCGGAGCTCCCGATCTGGTTCAGGACCTGGGCGCCTGCGCGCTCACCCTGTTCACTTATGGAGGTGTCTTCGCTCTAGTGGGGGTCAGCCTCAGGCGCCCGCTGATCCCCGGGCTCCTGTTTCTGTTTGTCTGGGAAGGCTTCGTGGCCAACTTCCCCGGAGATGCCCCGAACTACACCCTGACCGCCTATGCCCGATCTCTGATCCGTCACCGCCCGGCGGAGGAGGGTCTGGCCGAGCTCTTCTCGAAGTTCTTCGGTGTCGGTGAGTCCGTGCTAGTCCTTGGCGCGGTTGGAGTTGTGTCCCTGGCGCTGGCCATATGGATCTTTTCCCGACGAGAGTACGTTATCTCCTCTTGAGGGTGCGCGAATCAGGCTTGCTTGCGGATCGCCCGTGCCCACAATAGACGCTTTCCTCCAGGGAGTTCGAAAATGAACCGTTCTCGCCGACTCATCGTCACCGCCGCCGCCATCTCCGGGCTCGGCATTGCCTTTTCCTTCTCTTCGCGCGTCACCGGCACCGCGCGCGCGGCGGTGGGCCCCATTCCGCCCGAAGCCCTGGCCCTTCCGGCCGACAGCGCCATGGTCATGGGCTTTGACGTCCGTGCTCTTACCGGCTCGCAGTTCTATGCCCGGTTCGGCAGCGAAGGGGAGCCGGGACATGTGGAGGCTCTGGCTGAGATCGAGCGAAAGACCGGCCTGAATCCTGCGCGGGATATCGACTCCGTGGTGGTCGCAGTGCGACCCAACGCCCCCGCCGCGCCCAGCGCTCTCGAGGCCCCCAATCACCCAAGTCCCAATGACCCAAGTCCCAATGACCCAAGTGACGACGAAGCGAAGGCGGCGGCGTCCGGACCCGACGGCGCCCGGCGGCATCACCCCGACAACGCCCTGGTCTTCGTGACCGGCCGCTTCGACGCCGCTCGTCTCGAGGCCTCTATCCCGGCATCGGGCAAGGCGTCGAAAGAGCGCCGCGATGGCGTCACCATCTACCGCGAAGGCGGCGGCGAATCCCATGGCGCGGTCGCGCTCCTCGACGCCGGGATTCTGGTGGTCGGGGACCCGGCCTCGGTGGAGACCTTCCTCGCCAATCGCAGCACCGGTCACGGCATTCGCGACAACGCGGAACTTGTCTCCATGCTCGAGAGCATCGAACCGGGTTCGACGTTCTGGGCCGTGGGCGGACCTTCGGTCCTCTCCCGCGTGACCTCCGGGGTCGGCGGTGCGGCCGCGAATCTTCCCGCCATCAAGCAGGTGGTGGCCTACGGCCATCTCGATCCTGAAGTGGGAATGACCGCGACCGCCCATGCACAAGACGCCAAGTCGGCGACGAAGATCGCCGATGTGCTGCGTGGCTTCTCGGCCATGCTCTCGTTGCAGGCCGGTCAGAGGGCCGAGCTCGCGCAGATCGCGGATTCGATGTCCGTCGCCACCGAGGATGACAAGGTCCACGTCAAGGCCACCATCACTCACGAATTGATCGACTCCTTGAAAAAGTCCGCCGGCCTTCACATGAGGATGCACAAGGACGTCGCCCCCGACGCGAACGAGATCCAGGACTGAAGCCTCGATCGGTTCCGTGCTGAAGGCCCCGCCCTGAGCGGGGCCTTTCTTCCTGTTTGAACGGGAAGGCCCGGCCGCGGCTTCAGGGATCCGAGCCCTTATCCTCTGGGCAGATATGACCGGCCCCACCGCCGAGCGGCTTGACGTACGCGTGGCCCGCGAGTTCGGCCTTTCGCGACGGAAGGCACAGGACGTGATCGGAGCCGGGCAGGTCGATGTGGAGTCGGCCCGGATCCGTGATGCCGGCCATCGAGTGGAACCGACGCAGTCCGTCGTCTACGCCCCCAATCGCCGGCGCCAGGAAACCATCCGCCTGTCCCTGCCCGCCGCCTATCAGGACGAGGCTCTGGTCGTGGTGAACAAGCCGCCGGGTTTGCTGAGCGTCCCCACCGATGGGGGAACCCACGACGACAGCGTGCTGAGCCGCCTTCGGCAGGATCTGAGCGGGGTTCTGGGGCCGCGCGCCTACGTGGGTGCGCTGCACCGCCTCGACCGCGGCACCTCCGGCCTGCTGGCCGTGGCCCTCTCTCGGGAATGTCACGCCGCCGGGCGCGCCGCCTTCCGGGATCACGCGTTTCTTCGCAGGTACCTGGTCCTAGTGGAGGGCGTGCCCGGTAAGAATTCCGGCACTATCGACCTGAAGATCGCCGACGAGTACGAGGGCGGCCGGCGCCACATCGCGAGGGACGAGGATGAACCCTCTCGCCCGGCGGTCACGCATTTCAAGGTGAAAGAGAGATTCTCCCGCGCCGCTCTCCTCGAAGTCGAACT
>JAQBHL010000261.1:0-8160 GCA_032127745.1 Acidobacteriota bacterium | reverse complement strand
CTTCAGAGTCACGAAACGGTACGACGCGCACGGCATCGCGCTGCGCGACGTGTCCCTCCACGTTCCCAAAGGCGAGTTCTGCTTCCTGACCGGGCCCTCCGGCGCCGGCAAGACTACGTTGCTGCGCCTCATCCTCCGGGAGGAGCTTCCGACCGAGGGGCAGATCCTGGTCGGGGGGCGAAACGTCTCGGTTCTGCCCAAGCACAAGATTCCCGAATTCCGGCGGACCCTGGGCGTGGTGTTCCAGGACTTCAAGCTCCTGAAGCTCAAGACCATCCTGGAGAACGTCAGTTTTGTCCTTCGGGTGCTGGGGGTGCCCGAGGACGAGCGAAAACGCCGCGCCTTCCTGGCCCTGCGCTCCGTCGGCCTCGAAGACAAGCTCGACGCCTTCCCCTTGCAGTTGTCGGGCGGCGAGCAGCAGAGGGTGGCCATCGCGCGCGCTCTCATCAATGAGCCCGCGCTGGTCCTGGCCGACGAGCCGACCGGAAACCTCGATCCCGACCGCGCCGAAGAGGTGATGGCCCTTTTCGAGGAGATGTGCGCCACCAAGGGCACCACCGTGCTGGTGGCGACCCACGACCGGGAGATGATCGAGCGAATGAAGAAAAGGGTCATCACCCTGGTGAAGGGTCAGGTCGCGGAGGTCTCCTAGGCGCCTTCTTCCTTTCGGGCTCGAACCGGCGACTTTCCCGGGGCGGCGCTTTGAGCGGCGAGCATGGCCTGAACCCGGGCAATCACCGCGTCCAGGGCCACGTTGTTCTGGGCGCCCTCGGGGATGATGAGGTCGGCGTAGCGCTTCGACGGTTCGACGAATTCGAGGTGCATCAGCCGGACGCTCTCCAGGTATTGTTTCTCGACCGAGTCGTAGGTCCGGCCCCGTTCCTTCAAGTCCCGGCGCAGACGCCGCAGGATCCTTACGTCCGCGTCGGTGTCGATGAAGAGTTTGATGTCCATGATGCGCCGAAGCGATTCCTCGGCGAGCACGAGGATGCCCTCCAGGACGATGACCGGCCGGGCTCGCAACGCATCGGGCAGAACGATGCGCGCGTGGGTGGCGTAGTCGTAAGTCAGGTGGGGCACCGGCCGCGACATCTTCAACTCGCGCAGGTCCTGCTCGAGCAGGCTGGTGTCGAACGCGTGCGGGTGGTCGTAGTTCCAGCCCGCCCGCTCCTCCGCGCTCAAGGAAGAGTTGTCGCGGTAGTAAGAGTCCTGGGGAATGAGCAGGCAGATCTCTTCGCCGATCGACTCGACCAGCTTTCTGGCGAAGGACGTCTTGCCCGAGCCGGTGCCGCCGGCCACGCCGATAAGTATCGCCATGGGTTCTGACCGGTATTATGACCCTTCGATGTCCAAGGCGGTTCGGTACGCGTTCGAAGAGGCCCTGTCCGGGCTCTTGCGTCGTCGCGTCCTGACCGTGGTTTCGATCGCCACCATCGGAGCCTCGCTGGGGGTGTTCGGCCTCTTCTTCTCCATCGCTCGCGCGGGGGGGGCGCTGGTCGATTCCCTGGCCAGCAAGGTTCAGGTGGTGGTGTATCTCTCCCCGGACCTGGGCGCGGCGGAGCGGGCCGCGCTGGTGGCCAGGATCAAGGCCCAGCCGGTGGTGAAAGGGGTGGAGGAGCGCACGGCCGAAGAGGCCCTCGCCCGTTTCAAGGGGCTCTTCCCCGACCTCGCCGCGGTTCCGGAGGAGATCGGAGAGACACCGTTTCCTCCTTCCCTCGAGATCTCCTTGAAGCCTGAACTCGCGCGGGCGCCCATCGTCGCCAACCTCATCGAGAGCTGGCGGAAGACCGAGGGGGTCGACGATGTTCATTACGACGCCATCCTGGTCAATCGGCTTTCGGCCTTCGTGGGCCTGGTGAGAGGCCTGGCCCTCGTACTCGGATTGGTCTTGGCTGTTGCTTCCGGCTTCACCATTGCGAACGTGATCCGGCTCTCGGTGTATTCGCGGGAGGACGAGATCGAAATCATGCGGCTGGTCGGGGCATCCAAGGGCTTCATTCGCGGACCGTTCCTGGCCGAGGGTTCGGTCTCCGGCGCTCTGGGCGGATTTCTGGCCAGCGGCCTGCTCGCTCTGGTGCTCAGCCGGGTGGTCGAAGCGATGCGCGGGGCCAATCTCGGAGCCAGCCTGGCTCCCACCCTGGGGGTGAGGGACGTGGTCGCCCTGGTGGCGATTGGCGCCTTCGTCGGTCTTCTCGGCAGTTTCGTGAGCCTGGGGAAGCTGAGGGACTGACGGTGGGCGAGTCCGACGCTTGGGGGAAAGTCCGGGTCGTGACTTCGGCCCAAGGTGACCCTGCCGAAGGACGGTCAGGGGTCTGGTTCGCCTGAAGTGCCCTCTCGCACTATTCTTACCGGGGCGGAATGTCAATGGTCCGCCGTCCCAAGGAGTGAGAGTTTGAATCCCGGCCCCGCCAAGTCAATCGTTCGCGAGTATCTCGAGATGCTGGTGGGGGCGGTCATTCTCGCCCTGTTCGTGCGCGCCTTCATCTTCCAGGCCTTCAAGATCCCGACCGGTTCCATGGAACCGAATCTCCTGATCGGCGACCATCTCCTGGTCGACAAGCAGATCTTCTCCCCCTCGCTGGGCTGGCCGGAGGACCTCCTCATGGCCAAACGGCCGATTCACCGGGGCGACGTGCTGGTGTTCAAGTTTCCCGAGGATCCGACCCGGGACTTCATCAAGCGGGTCATCGGTCTACCCGGGGAGAAGTTCGAGATCCAGGATAAGCAGGTTCTGATCGACGGAAAGCCCCTGCGCGAGGCGGAATACGCCCATTTTCTCGAACCGCCGCTCCAGCGCACGGACCCCGACTACGGACTCTACGGTGAGGACGTGCGCGACAATTTCGGTCCCCAGACCATTCCTCCAGGGCAGCTCATGATGATGGGTGACAACCGGGACAACAGCCGCGACAGCCGGTTCTGGGGCACTCTCCGCATCTCCCAGGTCAAGGGGCGGGCCGTCGTGGTCTACTGGTCGTACGAAGCCTCGCGTGAAGAGTACCAACGCGGGGCCTCGTTCCAATGGATCAAGGACACCCTCTCGGCCTTTGGCCGAACGCGCTGGTCGCGCTTCTTTCACGTGATCAGGTAGTCTCTCGCTGGTGTTTCTCAAAGGAGTTCAGATGAAAGCAAGCCTCACTCTCAATCCGACCGAAAGAGGCGAAGGCCAGATTGGCAGCATCGTGGTGCTGCTCGTCCTCATCGCCTTGGCCGTGGTGGCGATCAACGCGGGTCCGATCTGGTGGGACAACTACCAGTTTGAGGACAAGGTCACCGAGATTGCCGGAAGATTTCCTCCCAACCCGGAGGGAGACGTTCGGGCCAAACAGGCGCTCAAGAAGGCGGTCGAACTCTCAGGCTTGCTTCCGTACCTGGACCCCGAAACCTGCACCGTGACTTCGGCGGGTGGCATCGGCGGCCTGCGGACCGTTTCCTGCACGTACACTCGGGAGTACAAGATCTTCGGTTCCCGGAAGACCAAGATCTTCGACGTCTCCATCTCCCGGCCCATGTTCTAGAGCAGGGCGGTTGACTCGCAGGCGCGAGTCCGTATCATCGCGTCTTCGAAGTTTTTCGACCCGCCGCAGCCACGTGCGCACGACGAGGGCATGGGCGGGTCGTTTCGTCTATCGCAGCTTGGCAGAGGTCATAAGAAACAGGAATTGGTCGCCGCAAGCAGGAAGGCCGTGAAGGCCGGCATTTTTGGGGGTTCCGGCTACTCCGGCCGGGAGCTGTCGCGCTGGCTCGGCCGCCATCCGCGCGCCACCGTCGCTTTCTCGACCGGATCGGCGAAGCCTCACGTTCCTCACGAAGACGGCTTGTCGCGCGAGGCGGATGTCTATTTTCTGTGTCTGCCCCATGGAGCTTCGGCGACCTACGCGCACAAGCTCAGGGCGCAGCAGCCCGACGCCCTGGTGGTGGATCTGTCCGGCGATCTCAGACTCCGAACCGCCGAGAGCTACAAGCGCTGGTACGAGCTGGACCACCCCGCTCCGAGCCTCCTTCTCGAAGCCGTCTTTGGATTGACCGAGGTCTTCCGGTCCGAACTCCTCGGAGCGCGGCTGATTTCGAATCCGGGCTGCTATGCCACCTCGGTGATGCTGCCTCTTCTGCCCCTCATCGAGAGCCGGTTGGTGGAGCCGGACGACATCATCGTCGATGCGAAGAGCGGCGTTTCCGGAGCCGGCCGGTCGTGGCGCGAGGACCTCCTCTTCTGTGAGGTCGAGGGGAACTTCTCCATCTACTCCCAGGGCCGGAAGCACCGGCACATCGGGGAGATCGAAGAGACCATCGAGCGCCACACCGGCGTTCGGCCCTCCCTGACCTTCTCGCCGCACCTCCTGCCCGTCGAACGCGGGATTCTCTCCGCCATCTACGTGCGCACAAGCCGGCCGGCGGACGAGCTGCGAAGGGCGCTCTCCGCGTACTTCGAAGGCTCGCCGTTCGTGCACGTGGTCGATCCGGCGCCCAAGCTCAAGGACGTGAACCACACCAATCTATGCCTCATCTCCGTCCATGAAGGGGCGCCCGGCCGCGCCATCCTCGTGTCCGCTCTCGACAATCTGGTGAAGGGAGCGGCCGGACAGGCCATTCAGAACATGAACGTGGCCCTTGGTTTCGATGAAGCCGAAGGACTGGTCTGATGCCCCGGCCGAAGCGCGTGTACAAAGTCGGCGGCCCCGCGCTCGAAGACCCGAGCCTGCTGGCGCCTCTGGCCCGGGAGATCGAGGCTTTTGAGGGCGATGTGGCCCTCGTCCACGGCGGAGGGCGTCAGGTCGAGCGCATGCTGAAGCAGCTCGGCATCGAGTCGAAGTTCATCGACGGCCGCCGCGAGACCTCTCCCGCGGCCATGGAGGTCGTGGAGATGGTCCTCAGTGGTTCGATGAATCAGGCGCTCTCCGCCGGTCTTTCCCGAGCGGGAGTCCCATCCGTCGGCCTGTCCGGGCGAGATGGGGGTCTGATCCGCGCTACCCTTCTGCCCGGGCTTGGGCGGGTGGGTTCTCCCGATCTCATCGGTGCGTCCGTTCTCGAGGCCCTCTGGGCGGCCCGGTTCGTCCCCGTGATCTCGCCGGTGTCGAGCGACTCTTCGGGCCAGGCGGTCAACGTCAACGCGGACGAAGCGGCTCAGTGGATCGCGCGGAAGATCCAGGCCCAGACCCTGGTCTTCCTCTCCGATGTGGACGGCGTGGTTCTGGACGGCGTGTCCGTTCCTCGTCTCGATGAAGCCGCGATCGAGGCGGGCATCGAGGACGGATCCATACACGGCGGCATGGCCATGAAGGTCCGGATGGCCCTGGACGCCGTGCGGTCGGGGATTTCGAGCGTGGTCATTGCCGGCCGCGCTCGCCTGTGCGGCGGATTCCCGGGCACCCGGATCTCTCTCCAATGAAATGAAAGTTGACCAAAGCGCCATGAACGAGGCTCTTCTTCCTCTCTACGATCGAGACATCGTTCTCGTCCGCGGCAAAGGCTCCATCCTGTGGAGCAGCGACGACCGCCGTTTTCTGGACTTCTGCGCCGGCATCGCGGTGAATGGCCTCGGTTATGGGGACCGCGCAGTGGTAAAGGCGGTCCGCGACCAGGCCGGCAAGCTGATGCACATCAGCAACCTCTTCCATTCGGAGCCGACCTCGCGGCTGGCCCAGCGCCTGGTGAGCCTCGCCTTCCCTTCGAAGGTCTTCTTCTCGAACTCGGGGAGTGAGGCCACCGAGGCGGCGATCAAATTCGCGCGAAGGGTCGGGAATGACCAGGGACGAACCGAGCTCTTCGCGTTCGAGCGATCCTTTCACGGACGCACCATGGGGGCTTTGTCCCTGACCTCTTCGCCCAAGTATCGCGAGCCGTTCGAGCCCCTTCTCCCCGACACCGGCTTTCTGCCCTGGGGCGACCTCAACGCGGTCGCGGAGCGACTGGGCCCGAGGACGGCGGCGGTGCTGATCGAGCCGGTTCAAGGCGAGGGCGGTCTCCGCCCGGCGTCCGCGGAGTTCCTTCAAGGTCTGCGAAAGATCTGCACGGAACGGGGCGTCCTGCTGATCGTCGATGAGATTCAGTGCGGTTTTGGGCGGACCGGAAAAATGTTCGCCTACGAGCATGCCGCGATCACCCCCGACATCCTGACCGTGGCCAAGCCCCTGGGTGGCGGTCTGCCCATGGGCGCGACCCTGCTTCGCGAGGACCTGGTTTCGAAAATTCAGGTGGGCGACCACGGATCGACTTTCGGCGGCAATCCGGTCTGCGCCGCCGCGTCTCACGCCATCCTCGACCGCCTCACCACCCCGGGCTTCGTGGAGTCGGTGGGCCGAAAGGGCGAACAGCTTCGCCGCGGTCTGAAGAAGCTTGCGAAGAATCACCGAGGGAAGATCGCGGATGTGCGCGGCCTGGGCCTGATGCAGGGCGTCGAATTCACGATGGACGCCGCGCCGGTGGTGAAGGGTCTCAGGGAAAAAGGGATCCTGACCATCAAGGCGGGGGAGAAAGTCCTGCGCCTCCTTCCGCCTCTGGTCATCAAGCCCACGGAGATCCGGGAATTTCTGGCTGCCCTCGACGTGGTGGTTGGAGAAGTGAACCCGTGAACCCCAAGTGGAATTCCTACCCCATGTTCGAGGAGAACCGATACCGATGAGTTCCGTGAAGAAGGTTGTGCTTGCCTATTCGGGCGGTCTGGATACGTCCATCATCATTCCCTGGATCAAGGAGAACTACGGGGGCGCCGAGATCATCGGCTACTGCGGCGACGTGGGCCAGGGCGAAGACCTGGAGGCGGTGAAGAAGAAGGCCATCGCCACCGGCGCGTCCAGGTGCATCGTCGAGGATCTGCGTGAGACCTTCGTGCGCGATTACTGCTTCAAGGCCCTGCAGGCGGGAGCCATGTACGAGGGCCGTTACCTCCTGGGGACCTCCCTGGCCCGGCCCATTCTGGCCTACGGCCAGGTCATGTGCGCGCTCAAGGAAGGGGCGGATGCGGTGGCGCATGGAGCCACCGGGAAAGGCAACGACCAGGTCCGGTTCGAGGTCGCCTACGCCACCTTCGCTCCTCAGCTCAAGGTGATAGCGCCCTGGAAGGAGTGGGACATCCGTTCGCGTGAGGATGCGCTGGAGTACGCGGCGAAGCACAACGTTCCCGTCGAGCAGACCAGGAAGGACCTCTTCAGCCGCGACGGCAACCTCTGGCACCTCTCCCACGAGGGAGCCAATCTCGAGAACCCGTGGAGCGCTCCCATTCCCGAGATGTTTCGTCTCTCCGTCGAGCCCGCCAACGCGCCCGACCAGGCCGAGGAGTTGACAGTCGCGTTCGAAAGAGGCATTCCCGTTTCCGTGGACGGCAAGACCCTTGGCGCCGTGGCCCTGGTGGAAGAACTGAATCATCGCGCCGCCGCGCACGGCGTGGGCCGGCTCGACATGGTCGAGGATCGCCTGGTCGGCATGAAGGCCCGCGGGGTCTATGAGACTCCGGGCGGCACCGTGCTCTACGCGGCCCACCGCGAACTCGAGAGCCTGTGCCTCGATCGCCAGACCATCGCGGTCAAGAACCAGCTGGCCATCCGCTACGCCGAGCTCGTCTACGACGGCCTCTGGTTCTCGACCCTGCGCCACGCTCTGGCCGCGTTCGTTGACTTTACCCAGACGGAAGTCAGCGGTGAGGTTCGCCTGCGTCTGTTCAAGGGCAGCGTCGTCCCGGTGGGCCGCCGCTCGCCGCGCAGCCTCTATCGCGAGGACCTCGCCACCTTCGGGGAGGGCATGAAGTACGACCACAAGGACGCCGAAGGGTTCATCCGCCTCTTCTCCCTGCCCGAAAGAGTTCGCGCCATCACCCGCGAAGGCCGCGGCAAGTGACCACGGTCTGGACCAGGGCTAGCGGCGGTCGGCTTTCTGCCGGAGTGCGCCGAGCAGCCTCCGCCAGGGCGGACGCGCTGGCGCTCGTTTGTGGCTCCGGCCGGAGGGCAGGGGTCTGGGGGGCCAGGACACGTCGATGCGCAGGAACTAGCGCAGGCCGGATTTACTCCGGCCGGAGCGCGGGGGTCTGGGGGGCCAGGACACGTCGATGCGCAGGAACTAGCGCAGGCCGGATTTACTCCGGCCGGAGGGCGGGGGTCTGGGGGGCCAGGACACGTCGATGCGCAGGAACTAGCGCAGGCCGGATTTACTCCGGCCGGAGGGCGG
>JAQBHL010000260.1:0-7125 GCA_032127745.1 Acidobacteriota bacterium | reverse complement strand
GGCGATCGAATTGGCCAGGTTCTGCAGAATGACGGTCTTGCCGGTGCGGGGTGAGGCCACGATGAGGCCCCGTTGGCCCTTGCCGATGGGCGTCATCATGTCGAGGATCCGGCCGGTCATGTCGGTCGGGGTGGTCTCGAGATGCAGCCGTTCCTGAGGGTATAGAGGAGTGAGGTTGTCGAAGAGGATGCGATCGCGGGCCGCGTCCGGATCCAGGTGGTTGATGTTTGTGATGCGCGAGAACGAATAGAAGCGCTCCGCGTGGCGGGGCGCGCGCACGATCCCGGAAAGCTTGTCACCGGTGCGCAGGAAGAATCGGCGGATCTGCGAGGGCGACACGTAGATGTCGTCCGGTTCGGACCGGAAGCCCACCTCGGAGCCGCGCAGGAAGCCGTAGCCCTCCTTGGTGGCGGCCAGGACCCCGGATGACGTGAGGGGGATGGGGCGGTGGGAGCGAATGCGCAGCAGCTTTCGCAGCAATTCCTCGCGGGGCAGTCCGCAAGCCTCGGCGATGCCGTTCTCTTCGCCCAGGGCGACCAGGCCGAGACGCTCGGTCCGGCGCAGGGTGGAGAAGTCGGCGATGGAGAAAAGGCCGGTGGAGGGTGCTTCGACCTCGGGGCCCTCGGCCGCTTCCGGCGGCTCCGCCTCTTCGATCTCGACCGCTTTGGGGGTTCTTGCCATTCCGGAATCGACGAGCTAGTGCGTGACCGGCGCGGTGCTGGGTGCGGGAGGAGCGCCTGGGGTCAGGATCTGGGCGGGAGATCCCTCGTTCGGAACGATGGCGATACGGAACACCTCGTCCACCGAGTCGACCAGGTGAATCTTGAGCGCCGCCTTCACTTCCTCGGCCACGTCGGCCAGGTCATTTTCGTTCTCCCGCGGCAGAATGACGGTGGTGGCTCCGATGCGGTGCGCGGCCAGCAGCTTCTCTTTCACGCCCCCGATGGGCAGAACCTTGCCATGGAGGGTGATCTCGCCGGTCATGCAGAGGTCGCGGCGAACCGGCGCGCCCTGCAGCGCGGACACCAGTGCGGTGGCGATGGTGATGCCGGCGGAGGGGCCGTCCTTGGGGATGGCGCCTTCGGGCACGTGAATGTGGATGTCGATCTTCCGGTAGAACACGGGGTCGAGGTTCAGTTCGCCGACGTGGGCGCGCACGTAGGACAAGGCGGCGCGGGCGCTTTCCTGCATCACATCGCCGAGCTTTCCGGTGAGGGTCAAAGCCCCGCGTCCGGGCATCAGGGTCACCTCGATGGGCAGGGTCTCCCCGCCCACTTCGGTCCAGGCCAGACCCATGGCCAGACCGATCTCGTTCTTGACCTCGGCCTGCGGGTCGCGGAAGCGGGGCACCCCGAGAAGGTCGATGACATCGTTTTCGGTGAGCACGATCTTGTAGTCGGCGCCACGCTCGACCACCCGGCGCGCGGTCTTCCGGGCCAGAGAGCCGATCTCCCGCTCGAGATTGCGCACCCCTGCCTCCCGGGTGTAGCGGCGGATGACGGTCCGGAGCGCCTCGTCCGGTATCTCCAGGTTGGAGATATCGAGGCCGTTCTGCTCCAGCTGCTTGGGGACCAGATGCCGCTTCGCGATCTCGATCTTCTCGACCTCGGTGTAGCCGGCCAGGCGCACGATTTCCAGGCGATCCTGGAGGGCATGGGGAATTCCGTGGAGGGTGTTCGCGGTGGCGATGAAGAAAACGGAGGAAAGGTCGAAGTCGACGTCGAGGTAATGGTCGTTGAAGTTCCGGTTCTGCTCCGGATCGAGAACCTCCAGGAGCGCGGATGAAGGATCGCCGCGGAAGTCGTAGGTCATCTTGTCGACTTCGTCGAGCAGGAACACGGGATTGCGGGTCCCGGCCTTGCGCATGAGCTTCACGATCTGGCCGGGCAGGGCGCCGATGTAGGTGCGGCGGTGGCCCCGGATCTCGGCTTCGTCACGAACTCCGCCGAGGGAGAAGCGGACATAGGGACGGCCGGTGCAGCGCGCGATGGAACGGGCGAGCGAGGTCTTGCCCACCCCGGGAGGGCCCACGAAGCAGAGGATCGGCCCCTTGGGTTCGGAGACGAGCTGGCGCACGGCCAGGAACTCGAGGATCCGCTCCTTGATCTTCTCGAGGCCGTAGTGATCCTCGTTGAGGATCACCTCCGCGGCCTTGATGTCGCGGGTCTCCTTGGCCTTGCGGCGCCAGGGCATGGCCACCAGCCATTCGAGATAGTTGCGCGAGACCGTGGCCTCGGCGGACATGGGCGGCATGCCCTCCAGGCGCTTCAGTTCCTGCCGCGCCTTGTCGATGGCCTCCTTGCTCATCCTCGCCTTTCCGATCCGCTCCTTCAGCTCGTCGAATTCGCTCGGACGCTCTTCCTTCTGACGCTCCTTCTGCAGGTTCTTCATCTTTTCGGAAAGGTAGTGCTCTTTGGCCGAGCGACCCCCCTTGGGCGCCCGGCCGTCGCGCCTCTCCGCTTCGAGACGCTCGACTTCGATCTCGAGCGCCTCGGTGAGGCGGAGAAGACGGGCGGAAGGGGAGGGGGTTTCGAGGAGGACCTGCTTCTCATCGGTGGGCAGAACCAGGTGAGAGGCCACGGTGTCGGCGAGCTTGCCCGCGTCCTGCACCCGCACCGCCGCGAGCATGGCGTCGTAGTGGAGGTGGTTGGACATCTTCACATAGCGGTCGAAGAGTTCGACCACGCGGCGGACCACGGGCTCGATGTCGCCTTCCGCGGCCTGGCGGGGAACGGGTCGGACCAGGGCCTTCATGAAGCCGCTCTCTTCGCCGAACTCGAGGGCCTGTCCCCGATCCACTCCTTCCACCAGCACCCGGAGATTGCCGTCGGGGAGGCGCAGGCTCTGGACGATCTGGCAGATGGTCCCGTACGAGCGCACTTCACGCGGCGAGGGCGAGTCGCGCTTGGGATCGAGCTGGGCGGTCAGGAAGAGACGCTTCGACCGCTGGAGAGCGTGTTCGAGGGCCAGGATCGACGGCTTCCGGCCGATGACGAAGGTCATCATCATGTGCGGGAAGACCACGACATCCCGCAGGGGGACGGTGGGCAGAGCCTCCGGGGTGTCTGGGTCGGGCTTTTGAGTTGGAGGCATGGAGGGGGGTCCGTTCTTCTTTGGGTCCTGAGGGCTTTGTTGTCCTGAAGAGGCGCCCGTGGTTGGGCGCCGTGCGGCAGTCCTTGAGGATCTGGATACCTGTTCTGCTCAGGCGGGCCGGGGGACTCTAGCCCGCCTTTTCGATCACCATGATCGGCTTCTCGCCGGACACGACCACCTCGCGCGTGATCACGCATTCCTTCACCTTCTTGAGGGAGGGGAGGTCGTACATCAGATCGAGCATGAGATCTTCGAGAATCATGCGCAGCCCGCGGGCGCCGATCTTCCGCTCGATGGCGAGGTCGGCGATGGCCAGCATGGCATCGTCGGTGAAGCGCAGCTTCACCCCTTCGTACTCGAACATCCGCTGGTACTGCTTGATGATGGCGTTGCGCGGCGTGGTCAGTATGTCGATGAGGGCGCGCTGATCGAGGTCATGCAGGGTGGCCACCACGGGCAGGCGGCCGATGAACTCGGGGATGAGGCCGTAGCGGATGAGGTCCTGGGGCAGGACCTTTTGGAGCAGCGCCTGCTTGGCCACGTTCTTGGATTCCTGTTCCGCCTTCTGACCAGTACGGAAGCCCAGGGTCTTGCGACCGATGCGTCGCTCGACCACTTTGTCGAGGCCCACGAAGGCCCCGCCGCAGATGAACAGGATGTTGGAGGTATCGACCTGGTAGAACTCCTGGTGCGGGTGCTTGCGCCCGCCCTGGGGAGGCACGTTGGCGATGGTGCCTTCGAGGATCTTGAGCAGGGCCTGCTGCACGCCTTCGCCCGAGACATCGCGGGTGATGGAGGGGTTCTCGTCCTTGCGGGAGATCTTGTCGATCTCGTCGATATAGATGATGCCTTCCTGGCACTTTTCGATGTCGCCGCCCGCGGCCTGGAGAAGCTTGAGGATGATGTTCTCGACATCCTCGCCGACGTATCCGGCCTCGGTGAGGGTGGTGGCATCCACCATGGCGAAGGGAACGGCCAGCATGCGGGCCAGGGTCTGGGCGAGAAGGGTCTTGCCCGTGCCCGTGGGGCCGACGAGGAGGATGTTGGCCTTCTGGAGTTCAACATCGCCCCGGATCTTCTGCTTGGAAATCTGAAGGCGCTTGTAGTGGTTGTGGACGGCCACCGCCAGCTTCTTCTTAGCCGAATCCTGGCCAATGACGTAGTCGTCGAGGAACTTCTTGACCTCGTGGGGCGCGGCGAGGTTGCCCTTGGCCTTGGGAGTGGGGGTCTTCTTGTCGTCCGCGATGATGTCGTTGCAGACTTCGACGCACTCGTCGCAGATGAAGACGGTGGGGCCGGCGATCAGCTTTCTGACGTCTCCCTGATCCTTGTTGCAGAACGAGCAGCGCAGCGTCTCGCCGTCATTTCTCTTCATGGTGGTCATCGTCGGTTGGTCCCCGCCGTGGTTCCTGGCGCTTCCCTGAGGCCCCCCTCGGGCCTAGGCCTTGTCCTTCTCTCTCTTCGCGATCACCGAATCGATGATCCCGTACTCGACACCTTGCTGGGCCCCCATGATGAAATCGCGATCCGTGTCGGTCGCGATCTTCTCCACCGGCTGGCCGGTGTGGTGGGCCAGGATCTCGTTCAAGGTGTCCTTGAGCTTGAGGATCTCCTTGGCCTGGATGGCGATGTCCGAGGCCTGGCCCTGCACCCCGCCCAGGGGCTGATGAATCAGGATGCGGGCGTTGGGCAGGGCGCAACGCTTGCCCTTGGTTCCCGCGGCCAGCAGGACCGCGCCGAACGAGGCCGCCTGCCCAACGCAGATGGTCTGGATGTCGGGCTTGATCAACTGCATGGTGTCGTAGATGGCCATGCCGGCGGTGACGATGCCGCCCGGGCTGTTGATGTAGAGATGGATGTCCTTCTCGGGGTCTTCGGCTTCCAGGAACAGGAGCTGGGCGATGACCAGATTGGCGATGGTGTCGTCGATGGCGGTGCCAATGAAGACGATGTTGTCCTTGAGCAACCGCGAGAAGATGTCGTAGGTGCGCTCTCCGCGAGCGGTCTGCTCGACGACATAGGGCATGTACATGGCCTGGGTGTCTCTCATTCGAAATGGACTCTAGCAGCGGCCCTAATCATGTCAATAATGCGCCGGTCCCTCGCCTGGGCGGTCAAACGCGATTTCTGGTCGTCGTTCAATCGTCCGGTGATGGCCTGTTCGCTGGTCCGGGCCCGAGCGGCCAGGCCGGCCGCCTGTTGCGGTTCAGCTCACGGTCTGGCTTCCAACACCAGATTGAACGGCGTCTGCGTCGCGCGACGGAATCGTGTGAGCCCGCCTTTCATGACCACATCTCGCAGCCGTGTCTCCCCTGCTTGGGCCCCGAGGGCCGGGCCATTGTACGCCAGAGAAGCGGGTACGCAGATCATCGTCGACGCGGCGTAGAAGATTCTGCCAACAGGATTCAGATTATCTTCCACACGTTCATTAGCGAACGGCTCCACAATCATCCAAGTGCCGTCTTGTGCGAGTGTCTTTTTCACATGCTTCGCAGCGCCAACAGGATCGCCCATGTCATGCAGACAATCGAAGTGAGCGACGAAGTCGTACTCCTTGCCGGGATAGTTTGTGGACTTCGCCATTGCGAAGGTCACATTCTTCAGGCCTGCTTCCTTGACCCGCTTGCGTGCCGTCAGGATCGAGGGCTTATGGTAATCGAAACCGATGAAGGTGGATGAGGGATAGGCCTTCGCCATGATGATGGTGGATGCCCCGAACCCGCAACCGACATCCGCAACTTTCGCACCCCTCTTGAGCTTTGCCTCCACGCCGTCGAGGGACGGAATCCAATTCGCCACGAGGTTACCCAGGTAGTTCGGACGGAAGAATCTCTCCGTGCCTTCAAACAATCGGTGATCGTGCTGATCCCACCCGAGGCCCTTGCCGGTCTTGAAGCGCTGCTCGATCTTGGGGTTGGCTGAAAATGTGGCCGCGATGACCTGAAACGCACCGGGGAGAAAACAAGGACTGCTTTCATCGGCGAGTGCGAGCGCCTGTTCTTCAGGGAGGGTGTACCGACCCGTTCCTGCCTCATAGGTTACGTATCCGCCTGCTGCCTGATTGCCCAGCCACTCGCGGACGTACCGTTCGGTCGTGTTTGTTGCCTTTGCGAGTTCGGCCGGCGTGACGGAGCCCGCCTTCACCATGGCCTTGTAGAGACCGAGCTTGTCGCCAAGGAGCACCATGTTGGCGCTCAGTGCGGCCCCAATGTCACCGACCGCCTTGCTCATGAATGCGTTCAACTTGTCCGGATTGACCGCCATGATGCACCTCCCCTGAAGTAATTCGGCGCATTCTTTGCCACTTGCTCGCGGCTGTCAAGCCGGAACGAATGGAGTAGAATACCCCTCGAACAGGAGCCCGATGGGGCGAAGGAGGCATCGAGCATGGAAGAGTATCGCGTCAAGCCGGACTCACAACTCAACTTGGGTAAGTGTGACCCTGACAGCACCGGTAACTACAAAAAGACGGATCAAGGCAAAGAAAAAGCCAAGGCGATGACAGCAGAATTGACCGTGCGGCTTGGCGAACTCCAGGAACGTCTCTATGCCAACGGCGCCCGTGCGCTGCTCATCGTATTGCAGGGGATGGATACCAGCGGCAAGGATGGGACGATCAGAAGCGTGATGTCCGGTGTGAATCCGCAAGGCTGTACTGTTGTGTCCTTCAAAGCGCCGTCGCCGGAGGAGCGGGGTCATGATTTCCTGTGGCGCGTGCACCAAAAGGCGCCGTCCAAGGGCCAGATCGGCATCTTCAACCGCTCACATTATGAGGATGTGCTCATTACCCGCGTTCATGGGTGGGTATCGGACAAGGTGGTGAGACAACGATTCAATCAAATCAAAGAATTCGAGGCGCTGCTCTATGAAAGCGGGACGACCCTGCTCAAGTTCTTTCTGCACATCTCGAAGGAGGAACAAAAAGAACGGTTGGAGGAACGCATTCGCGACCCGGAGAAACGCTGGAAATTCAACGAAGGGGATCTCGAAGAGCGGAAACTGTGGAAGCACTACATGGATGCGTTCGAGGAC
>JAQBHL010000259.1:0-5640 GCA_032127745.1 Acidobacteriota bacterium | reverse complement strand
AGGGTGTCGCCACCGTCGGGGCGTAGAGTGAAGGTCACTAAGCCGCTCGACGCTGAGTTCCAGGCCGACACAGGAGACGGGATGATGAGGATGAAAGTCGGCGATCGAGTGAGACATACCGTCCGCTCGGACTGGGGTCAGGGTCAGATCATTGAGGTGGGGCATGAGGGACGTCTGCGCGTCTACTTCACCGGCGCGGGCCAACAATTCCTCAAAGCCGCCTTCGTGGTTGAAGTCATCGGAGCCGACGCCGCCCTTCCCTTCGTCATCCCGCGCGCCGGCCGGCGCAATGCCTCCTCGCCTCAACCGACGATGGCGGATTGCCGACGGGTGTTCACCGGTCAGTTCCCCGGGGGGTTCGCCGATCCGGTATTCATTCACAACGAGAGAACGGCAAGCACCGAGGCGTCCGAGCTGCTTGCCGACTCCTTGTCGGCGGCGAACTTCAAGGCCCTCCTTGGCGCCTCGGACCATGCAGAGGTGTGCCGGCTCGCCCGGGCAGTGGTCGGCCACGCCAAGCTCATCGATCGCAGCGAGCAGCTCCTCCTCGCCGCCGGTTTGAAGAAGGCGTCCTCGCAGCAGAGTTTCAGCAAAGCCCTCTATGGACTCCTTCATGAGAGCGGCCCGTTTGAGCCACGGTTCAACGCATTCGCGGCCGTTCTCACCGATATTGGAGCCGCGAAATGGTCGCTCGCCACGTATTTTCCCTACCTCTTGACCCCGAAGGCGCACATCCTCGTAAAGCCTTCGATCATCAAGGTCATGGCCGCTATTTGCCAGATCCGACTGAACTACAAGACCCAGCCCAACTGGGCGACCTACGCCTCGGTGCTTCGGCTCGCCGGACAGGTGTCCGAAGACCTGGAAGACCTCAAGCCCAAGGACATGATCGACGTGCAGGCCTTCATGGGGTGCGTCGCTCGATAGCTCCGCCTGATGACGGCCCGGGTGATCCGGCCTTCACCCTGCGGCCGATAAAGTACCCACTTCCGAATCCAATTGGCCCACGCGGGCAGGAGGCAACATAAGAGAGCCCACTGACGCCGTCCGTGACCACCTGGTGCGCCTCCTTTCCTGGGAGGAAGCGCACGTCGGCTTTGACAAGGCCGTGGCCGGCGTCCCGGCACACGCGCGTGGTGCGTGCGCGCCAGGTTTCGAGCACTCGCCATGGGAATTGCTGGAGCACATCCGGATCGGGCAGGAAGACCTCCTCGACTTCTGCCTGAACGCGAAATACGCGCACGACCGAACGTGGCCGGACGACTACTGGCCCAAGACGAAGGCGCCGGCCGATGACGCCGCGTGGAACGACAGCATCGCGGCGTGCACACGATCGCGCGAGCGGCTGCAGCAGATGGTCCGGGACACAGACGACCTCACGACCCCGGTGCCGACCGGGAAGCCGAGCCAAACCTACCTTCGCGCGATCCTGATCGCGGCCGATCACGTCGCGTACCACGTGGGACAGATCGTGGCGGCGCGCCGGGCGCTGGGCATCTGGAGCTAGGGAGTCAATCGGCGGCAGCGAGCCTCGGCCCGGTCCCGAGCAACCGGATAAGGTAAGCCGGTTCCCATGTTCCTGGTCGTCTTCTACGGCATCTACCTCCTCATCGTGGTTGCCGTCGCCGCTTTGATCTTCCGGTCCCTGCGGAAGAAGGGCGTGGGCCGGGCCGGGCTCGCGAGCGGCCTCGGCGTGGCGCTTCTTTCGCTCTTCTTTCCCATCCCCATCCACGGCGGGTTCACCTTCCTGGCCGAGGTCATGCTGCAGGAACTCCGGTCCGAGCGGGTTCGGGTGGAGCAGACGGTGGGGAGCGAGCGGAAGGAGGCGTTCGTGCGGAAACTGGCGGCCCGGTTTCGAGGACCGCTGGCCCTGCCGGCTCGGGAGCAGGCAACCGGGCCGCTGTCTTCGTTCACCACCGCGAGTGGCGCCCGGGGCTGGTACGACGCGAGGTCCGGACTCGCCTGGACCGACATGCTGGAACTGGATCGGACCGGCGCGCCTCCCGATCTCGATCGGGCCAGCGCGTTTTGCGCAGAGGTCGAGCCGAAGGGTTATTGGGCGCTGCCGACCGAGGCCGAGCTGTCGCTCTTCTGGAAGGCGGGCGGATACCGCCTCTCTCCCCTGGCCGGCTTCGGTACGGTGGGCCTGCTCGAGAACGTTGATTTCCAGACCGAGATGCTGTCGGTGCGCACCAGCAGGAACGGGGCATTCGCGCTCCGATGCGTGGCCATCGGTCCCGGGGCGCCTGCCGCCGGGTACTTGAGCGGGGACATTCCTCTGGCCGAGTGGAACACCTACCAAATCCAGAAGACGATGCCGGGGTTTCCCGGAGCCGAGAAACCCTAGGAGCCCGGACGACTGCGACTTCCCCTTGTGAGGGCGGCCGGGCCGTTTCCGCTACTTCTCGGCCTTCCAGGCCGCGAAATTCTTCCGAATGTCCGTGAGGACTTCCGTGTCGATCTGTTCGTCATCGCGAATGCGCACGTCGTAGTTCTCCCATCCCATGAAGTCGCGCAGCGCCTTCTTCGTCGCGGCGTCATAGACGCCGTTGATCGCGCCCGCGTAGAACCGAAATCCCTTGTACACGGTGGTGCTCATGATGGTCTGCAGTTCGGTGGCGATCACGGGGTCGACGGGGATCAGGTTTGCCGGTTCCGATCGCAGGAAATGGAGTTTGTGAAGCGCGTAGAGACGCTGGAGTTCGAGCAGCGGCGTTTTGTGGTCGTAGATCGAGATGTCGACGAGGTCATCCGAGCTTCCGTCGTACCCAGCGCCCTTGCGCTTCACGAGAAGAGCCGCGGATTGCTCTCCGCGCCGGTCGCCGCCCGCACGACCGCCCGCCACGAGTGCGGCCAGGAGCCGATCGGCCAGCGGCCCTTTCGTCTGCTCGAAGGTCTTCGCCATGGCGTCCACGGTCGCCTGGCCCACCAGGATGTTTCCTTGAATGGCGTAGCCCTTCCCCGTCGCGATGACGCCTCGTCCGGCCGAGGTGGTTCCGGCATAGCCGCCCGCCCACTCGAAGCACTCCCGGCCCGTCCAGGTCGCGGCGTTTCCATGGGCGTCGACGATTCCCGCCTGGCGATTCTCCTTGTCCGAGTCCGTCCCGGTGAGAATCGCGAGCGCTTCCCCGGCGGTGGCGCCATTGCGCATCAAGGTGAGACCGCGCGGACCGTAGGTGGCGTTCACGAAGGACTGGGTCGCGACCGCGCCCACCCCGGCCTCGGCCCACGGCACGAGCGGACGCACGTTCGGAAACTTCGATTGCACCGCAACGCCCACGTCGCCGTTCTCCAGGTCGATCGCGACAATCGAGAAGGTCGAGACCAGGGGCGACGACTGCATCCAGACACCGTCACCCTGGGCCGTCGAGACCAAGGCCAGGATGAGGCTCGACCGGGCGCGCATCAGGGTTGCTTTCATTCGCGGTCCCTCCTCAAACCGGCTCCTGTCGACGCGGTGCCGTTGAACTCTCGCCAATATACAGGCAGACCCGCTCGACAGCCGTGGAGTAGGATCCGCGCGTTCCCGTCAAGGAGGAGCCCCTGATGCAGTTGCGACCCGCGAAGAAGACATCGTTGCCGTTCATTGCCGCGCTGCTGGCGCTGGGCGGCTCGACCATGGCGGCTGCGGCCCCGATGGAGGACCTCGATCCCCAGATCGTCAAGCTGGTGGGATCGGTTTCCGAGGAGCGCCTCGGCGGCATTCTCAAGAAGCTGGAGAGCTTCGAGACGCGCAGCACGCTCTCGTCCACCGACTCCCCCACCCGCGGCATCGGAGCGGCGAGGGAGTGGATTCTCAAGGAGATGCAGAGCTACAGCCCGAAGCTGGAGGTGAGCTTCGACAGCTACAACGTCCTGAAGCAGGGTCGTATCACCCGCGATGTCGAGCTTCGGAATGTCATGGCCGTCCTGCCTGGGAAAAGCCCACGCCGCATCTACATCAGCGGCCACTACGACACCGTGGCCTTCGCGGGCGGTCAAGGCAACTCCAACGCGGGAGGCGCGCCCGGAGCAAGGACCACGTCACCGGACCCTGCCGCACCCCTCGACAACCCGGCTCCCGGAGTGAACGACGACGGCAGCGGGACCGCGCTCGCCATCGAGCTCTCGCGGGTTTTCTCTCAGAGCGGGATCGACTTCGACGCCACCCTCGTATTCATGGCCCATGTGGGGGAAGAGCAGGGCCTCATGGGGGCCTGGCTGCACGCGAAGAAGGCGGTCGATCAGAAGATTCCTATCCAGGCCGTGCTGAACAACGACATCGTCGGGAACGACAAGGGCGGGAGCGGGATCGTCGATGGAGCCACCATCCGCCTCTACTCGGAGGGTCCGGAGGATTCGCCCTCGCGCTCTCTCGCCCGCTTCGTGCAGCGCTGGGGCGCCCGCTATGTGCCTTCCCACAAGGTGCGTCCGATGTCGCGCTCCGACCGCTTCGGACGGGGCGGCGATCATTCCGCCTACAACCAGCTCGGTTTCGCGGCCGTGGGCTTCCGTGAATCGCGGGAGAACTTCACCCGGCAACACGACGTGCGCGATACCTTCGAGGGCATCTCGCTCCCCTACCTGGCCCAGAACGCGCGGGTCAACGCCGCGGCCGCGGCCACCCTCGCCCTGGCCCCGCCGCCGCCTTCGGTGATGAATGATCGCGGCCAGCCAGGGATCACCCGCGCTCCATCGGGATACGACGCGAACCTGACCTGGGTGGCCTCACCGGGTGCGGTCGCCTATCGCGTCTTCTGGCGTGAGGCCTGGGGTCCGGACTGGCAGCACGAACTGGCGGTCGGGAACGTCACGAACCTGATCCTGCCCAGAATCCAGATCGACGACCACGTGTTCGGGGTGGCCGCGATCGACGCCTTCGGCCACGAAAGTTCAGTGACCGCCTACGTCTCGCCGGCGCGAGCGGAGATGAACATCAAGACTTCCGACAAATGACGCGGGGACGCCGCGAGATGACCGCCGGTCAATGCTCCGCCACTCTTCGTCAATGCTCCGCCACTCTTCAAGGAGACCTCGCATGACTCGCTCGATTCTCATGTTGCTGACCCTGACCGTGGCGGCCGCGCCGTCCGCCCGCTTGGAGGCCCAGCCGAAGCTCAAAGTCCATATCTCGGTCGACATGGAGGGAGTGGCGGGCACGGTCACGGGCGATCAACTCGGCCCGGCCGGCTTTGAATACGGCCGCTTCCGGGAATTCATGACCGCCGAAGCGTTGGCCGCCGTAAACGCGGCCCGGGAGGCGGGCGCCACCGAGATCGTGGTGGCTGACTCCCACGGCAACGGGGAGAACCTCCTGATCGAGCAGTTCCCCAAAGACGTGCGCATCATTCGCTCCTGGCCGCGAAAGTTGAGCATGATGGCGGGAGTGGATGAGACCTTCGACGCGGCCATCTTCATCGGCTATCACGCTTCCACCCACAACACCGCGGGAGTGCGCGCCCACACCTTCTCGAGCGCCAACCTCACCCGAGTGGCGCTCAACGGGGTCGAGATGACGGAGGGTTCCTGGAACGCCGCCATCGCCGGACATTTCAACGTGCCCGTGGTGATGATGTCGGGCGATGACGCCGCGATCGCCGAGGTCAGGAGCGTCATCGGCAACCTCGAGGCCGCCGAGACCAAGAAGAGCCTTGGCTTTCA
>JAQBHL010000258.1:0-14469 GCA_032127745.1 Acidobacteriota bacterium | reverse complement strand
GGCCGAGGACCTGCGGGCGCGTCTGTCGCCGGTGGGCGAGGCTCTCAGACAGCACGAGGCGGATGTCATCTCCTTCGCCGAGCAGCGGACCGCGAGCGAAGCCACCCTTCAGGGAATCGAAGCCCTGCTCGATCAGGCGGTGCTGGCCCTCAGAGCGGTCGAGGGCGAAATGGACAGCGTCCGGTCGACCCAGTTGTCGGCCTTGACCCGTATCTCCGCCCTCAGCTCGGCTCGGGGCGCCGCGGATGAGCGGGTGGAGCGCGCCCAGGCGACCCTTTCCAAGCTCAGAACCGAGTTCGACGAAGTCTCGCGCGAGCGGGAACGGGTTGAAAGTTCTCTGGTCCAGACCGCCGAACGGCGCGAGGCGGGAGAGGCCTCGAAGATGGACCTGGCCGCAAAGCTAGAGGAGGCGAGAAAGCATCGGCTGGAGGCCGAGGCCGAACGCGGCGAGGTAGCACGGGAACTCGACCTGCTGTATCGCGAGCGTGATCAGCTCTCGGGCCGGCGGGCCTCCCTCGAAGAACTGGTCGCGACCCACGGCGCCTTCGACGCGGGCGTGCGCGCCCTGCTCGACGACCGGGAGACCTCCCGAGTCCTCGGCGTTCTGGCCGACGTGGTCGAGGTCGGACCCCTGCACGAAAAGGCGGTTGAAGGTCTTCTTGGAGACGCTCTCCAGGCTCTGCTGGTTCCGAGCCCGGAGGCGGCAAGAGCCGGAGTGAGGCGCCTGGCCGAGTCCAGCGAGGGGCGAGCCTCGTTTCTGATTCTGGGAAGGCCCGGCGGAGCATGGGCGCCGCTCGAGCCGCCGAAGGACAGCAGAATCCTGGGCCGGCTGAGCGACATGTATCGGATCGCCCGGCCGGACGGTGACGCGATCAAGCGGGGCCTGTGTGACGCTCTGGTGGTGAAGCACCTGGCCGACGCCCTGGCGCTGTCGGAAACCTTCGATGCGCCCATCGTCACCCTCGACGGCGAAGTGGTGCGCGGGTCCTGGGTGGAAGGAGGCCGCGGGGGCCGCGGTTTCCTGGCCCCCCGGCGCGAGGTGAAGGAACTCAAGGAGCGCGAAGAGGCGATCGACCTCCGGCTTCAGGAATTGAAGCGGCACGAGGGGGCGGTGGTGGCGCGCATCGAGTCGGCCATCGAGGCGATCAGGGGAGGCGAAGACTCGATTCATGCCGCGGAAAAGAGTCTCCTGACCCTCGATCACGAGAAGGCCGCGCTCGACGACTTTAAAGTCCGGGCCGAGCGCAAGCTCCAGGTCATCGACTTGGAAATGAAGCAGGCGGATGCCGAGCGCGCCGCGGGCGAGGTGCGGATCGGCGAAATCGACCGGGAGCTCGGCGCCGCTCAAGAAGAGCGCGCGCAGACCGCCGAGCGCCTGGCCGCCCTGGGCCTCTCGCTGGTGGCCGCCCGCAACCACTCGGAAGAAAAGCAGGCGGTTTCCACCAATGCCCGGTCTACTCTGGCCGGCCTGCTGGAGAAAGAACTCGCCACCCTCAGGATGAAGGAGCGCTTCGCCGCCGAGCACACCGATCTCGAAGGCCGCATCGAAAGCGCGCTCACCCGATCCCGGGAGCTTCAGGAAAAGGCCCAGGCCCTCGATCTCGAACAACAGGAGGCGGAAAAGGCGCTGGGCGAGACCCTCGCCGAACGCGAGCGGGTGAGCGCCACGCTGGCCGCCGAAGAAGCTCGCCTGCGGGAATCGCGCGCCGGGATCGACGCTCGCGACGAAGCTCTCAAGGCTCATCGCAAGGAGCGAGACGGCATCAAGGACGCGCTCAACGAGATCGAAGTGAGCCGGGCCCGGATCGCCTCGGACCTCGACCATCTGGGCCGCGAGGCTCACACCGCCATCGGGCAGACCGCGGCCCAGGCCGCGCTAACCCTGACCGAGGAGGATCAGGCCCGGGATCTCGAGGTCATCCGGGCGGAGCTGAGCGAGCTGAGGGAAAAGATCGAACGGATCGGACAAGTGAATCCCCTGGCCGTTCAGGAGGCTCAGGAGAACGAGGAGCGGTTCGTGTTCATGACCTCGCAGCGCCAGGATCTCCTCGACTCGATCCGGGAGCTGTCGGAGGCCATCCGGCAGATCGACACGGAGTCGCGTTCCCGGTTTGAAGAGGCATTCCACATCATCAACGCCAACTTCCAGGAGACTTTCAAGCAGCTCTTCGGCGGCGGTTCCGCCGGCCTCGCCCTCGTCGACAACGAGGACATCCTCGAAGCGGGCATCGACATCATGGCCCAGCCCCCGGGCAAGAAGCTTCAGAACGTTCTGCTTCTCTCCGGCGGTGAGAAGGCCATGACCGCGATCGGCCTGCTCTTCGCCATCTTCAAGTACAAGCCGTCGCCCTTCTGCATCCTCGACGAGGTCGATGCGCCCCTCGACGACGCGAACATCGGCCGGTTCGTCAAGATGCTCGACACCATCCGCGGCAACACCCAGTTCATCATCATCACCCACAGCCGGAAGACCATGCAGATCGCCGACAACCTCTACGGCGTCACCATGGAAGAGCCGGGGGTGTCGAAGCTGGTGAGCGTGAAATTCAATTGATTCAATGTGAGGCGGGGGCGTCAATCCAGAACGGACGTCGTGCTCAGCCCCCACGCCCCCGTTCGCGCAGGCGGGCGTAAATCCCGCCTGCGCTGGCCTGGCTATTTGGGCTGGGGCAAAACCCGCAGGTAGGGCTTGACCGCTTTCCAGCCCTCCGGAAAGAGCTTCTTCGCCTCCTCGTCGCTCAAAGACGCGCCCACGATGACGTCCTGGCCGTCCTTCCAGTTCGCGGGGGTCGCCACTTTGTGCTTCGAGGTGAGCTGCAAAGAGTCGATCACGCGCAGGATTTCGTCGAAGTTCCGGCCGGTGGAGGCGGGATAGGTGAGGGTGAGCTTCACCTTCTTGTCCGGGCCGATCACGAACACCGAACGCACGGTCATGGTGTCGTTGGCGTTCGGGTGGATCATGTCGTACAGGTTCGAGACATTGCGATCCGGATCGCCGATCATCGGAAAGTTCACCGCCGTGCCCTGCGTCTCCGCGATGTCCCCTTCCCATTTCAGGTGGGACTCGACCGAATCGACCGAGAGGCCGATCACTTTCACATTCCGTTTGTCGAACTCAGGCTTGATGGCGGCCACGTAGCCGAGTTCGGTGGTGCAGACCGGCGTGAAGTCCTTGGGGTGCGAGAACAGGACGCCCCAGGAATCGCCCAGCCATTTATGGAAGCTGATCGATCCTTGAGTGGTGTCGGCGACGAAATCGGGGGCAGTGTCGCCCAGTCGGATGGCCATGGAATGTCTCCTGGAAAATTCGTTGGACAACTAGAGTCCCGCCTCGTAAATACGAGACCGGACTCTAGTTTGCGTCACCCGGTGGTCATCCCGCAATACGGGGGGCTCGTTGCCGGCCCCTCTTTACCGGCCCAGCACTACCCGGGGCCACAGATAGGGCAGGGCCTGCTTGCCGCCCCACTCGAAAGCCGCCCAGGCCAGGCCGGTCTTGCTGATGTTCGCGCCCACCCGCGCGTCCTTCTCGTCCCCGTCGTAGAGCACGATATTGAGACCGATCTCGTCTCCGGGCGCGGGCTGCTTCGGCATCGCGGCCCAGGGAATCGCGGCTTCGAAGTCGTAACCATCCGCGGTGCGCTTCGACGCGACCAGCATGCCGGGCGCGGTTTCCTCCATGAGCCCCTGACGTGCGTCGGCATCGCGGAATCCGCGAGCGCCGAAGCCCGCGGTGGTGCAGGGGAAGGCCGCGGCCTGCAGGGTGGTGGAGGTGTCGCGGCTGGTTCCCGAGGGGTCGACGGTGATGCCGATGGCGTCCGACCTCAACTGGGCCTTCACGTCGTCGGGCGCGATGTTGCACACCACCATGTCGTCGCGCACATGCGCGCCCACATAGAGGAACTTCGGGTCGTAGCCGAGGTAGAAGTCGGCTGAGAGATCGGTGGCGTCCTTCGCGGGCCGGCGCCACCAGACGTCGTTGGGGCCAATCTGGCCGTGCGCGAGGGAGAGCATGTCGGACAGGTCGCCGTCAATCTTCAGCGGCGCCATGACGCGAGGCGCGGTGAGGGAGGGCAGGACAAAGACCTCCGCCGCGTCCTCGCTGGTCACGGACCCGGCCGTAGACGTCACCGTCACGGGCACCCGGGCCGAGTGCTTGCCCTCCGCGAGTGCTGTGCTCGTGACTTCGACGTCGAGAGAGGCCTCCGCGGTCCCACCGGCGGGAACCGCAACCGCGACCGGCTTCACCTGGCGCAGGCCGCTCGGCGCGGTGAGGTTCAATTCGGCTTTGGCGGGGGCCAGGGAACCGTTCGTCAGCTTCACCTTCACCTGGCCCGTCCGGCCCACCACCAGGGGAAGGCGGGTGGGCAACGAGGCCATCACCCACTCCGTGTGAGTCTCCCGGGCGAAGTCTCGATACCCCGCAATGTCGAAGGTGGGTTGGAACGTGGCTTGGACCGCGGCCACCGGCCCCAGCCATACCGGATTTCGCCCGGACGCCTCGCGACCCATCCACTCGGCCTCGTACCGGGCCTCGACCCTTCCCGGAACGCCGATGGCGACGCTCGCGGTGGGTCGAAGCGCGTACCGGACCGAGGCGGACCCGCCCCCATCCACACCCTCGAACGAGTCCGGGCCAAGGGCGGTGACCGTCCATCCGGCCGGCGCGGCCAGACCCAGCCGGACCTTCTTCATGGCCGCTCCGGTGTGATTGGCGAAACGGACTTCGACCCCGAGATCGGCGCCGATGGGAGCATCCGGGCGATCGGGTACGGCCAGGAGTTGCACTCCCGTGGGCGATGTCCCCGAAGGCCGCAGCGCGCCCTCGAGGAGATGGCTCTCCGGCTCGGACACCGGCACCCGCGAGCGAACGAGAAGAAATACTTCCGGACGCGGGTCGGCGGGCAATCGGGTGCCCCGGTCGAAGCCCTGGCTGCGATAGCTGGAGGCCGCGATGGCGCGGACGTCGGCGTAGGTTCGGGCGAGCGATCGCGAGACCTCCCCGGTGGGGACGGCCACGATGCCTTCGCCCTTGGGGTCGCTCGGGTAGTAGTAGAGCTTGGCCGGCGAAAAGGGCTGCAGAAACTCGCGCGTGATCTGATCGCCGCAGTAGGTGGGGTCACCGGCCTTCTCGAAGGCGATGGTGGCGGCCCGCGCCGCCATCTGATGCTGGCCGTGGGTTCCCGGCCCCGGCCACATGGTGAGAATCACTTCGGGCCGTTGCAGCCGCACCCGACGCACGACATCGCAGAGCCAGGTGTCCCCCCAGTGCTTCTGCACTTCCTCGGCGGAGAGGGTGAAGTAGAAGTCCTGAAGGCCGATGAACTGGGGGGCGGTCACGCCGACCATGGCCAGGGAACGACGCTCTTCCTCCTGGCGGATGAGACCAAGCGACGGACCGGTTTCCCGGCCAATGGCGTTGCCGCCTCCCTCGCCGCCGGTCAGGGTTATGACCGTGCCCTTGTAGCCCTCGTCGAGGATGTAGCGGGCCATGGTCGCGAGCACGCCCGTGTCGTCGTCCGGGTGGGCTCCGATGAACATCACGTCCACATCCATGAGATCGACTCCCGTGCCCGCGCCCGATTGGGCCGCGACCTCGTCGTTCCCTGCCGCACCCCAGACCACGGCCAGGACCAAAACCAGCAAACTCGCTATCCGTCGCATCCTTTTCTCCTTAGTGCCCTCAGCCTTCAGAGGTCCGGGGCGGACGCGGGCGATCTTAGTTTGACGCAATGGATCGGGGCCGCTGAACGCGCGGGGGGGGGGCGACGCCTTCATTCGTTCATGGTTCGCGGCCATCGCCTTTGGGGGAAGCGCCCGAACCGGGGCCCTCCCGGCAACCGCCTTCCCCAGGTCAGCTAGTATCGCCAAGCCGGACTCAGGCTGCATCCTGATGATGGAAACCGCCCTGATTGGCCGAACCATCCCGTGACATCTTCGTCTCTTTTCTGGAGGCCCTCATGCGCCCATTCATTCTTGCTCTCGCCGGAGCGATCGTTGTCGTGACTTCCTCCTCCGCTCAAACCGTCATTCCCGGCGACCGCCCGGCCGGGAATATCCGCGGCACGCGGTCAGCACCCATCGCCCGCCACGGGATGATCGCCACTTCTCAGTCGCTCGCCTCGGTGGCGGGACTCAAGGCCATGCAGGACGGAGGCAATGCCATCGACGCCGCCATCACCGCGGCGGCGGTGCTGGCGGTGGTGGAGCCCTCCATGAACGGCATCGGCGGCGACCTGTTCGCCCTCGTCTACGACGCGAAGACGAAGAAGGTCTACGGTCTCGATTCGAGCGGACGTTCGTCCCACCTCGCCACCGCGGCGGAATTCGCGCGACGCGGACTGACCCAGATGCCCGGCAACGGACCCCTGCCCGTGGACGTGCCCGGGGTGGTGGAGGGATGGAGCCAGTTGCTGTCTCGTTTCGGCACGTCTTCTCTCAGCAAGGTGCTTCAGCCCGCCATCGGCTATGCGCGGGAGGGCTTTGGCGTTCATGAAATCGTCGCCGGCGACTGGGCGAACGCCGCCCAGAAGCTCTCGCGCGATCCCGCGGCGGCGAAGACGTTCCTGCCGGGCGGCCGCGCGCCCCTTCCCGGCGAGGTCTTTCAGAACCCGAACCTGGCCCGGAGCCTGGAGCTGATCGCCAGGGAGGGCCGTGACGCTTTCTACAAGGGCGCCATCGCCCAGGCCATTGTCGCGGACATGAAGGCGCGCGACGGCCTGCTCGATCTCGAAGACCTCGCCGCCCACAAGTCCGACTGGGTCGAGCCCATCTCCACTAACTATCGCGGCTACGACGTGCTGGAGATGCCTCCTTCCACCCAGGGTTTCGTGGCCCTCGAGATGCTGAACCTGATGGAAGGGTTCGACGTGAAGGCCATGGGCCACAACAGCGCGGACTTTCTGCATCTGGTGGCGGAGTCGAAGAAGATCGCCTTCGCCGACCGAGGCGCTTATCTGGCCGATCGCGACGCCATGCCGAAGGGCGTCCTGCAGATGCTGATCTCCAAGGACTACGCGGAGAAGCGGCGCCCGGAAATCGACATGGCCAGGGCCAAGACGAGTTATGCCCCGGGCTCGCCGGGCGGGGGGACGCCGGCCGCGTCGGTCGACTTCACCGGACGCGACCTTGGCGACACCATCTATATGACCGTGGCCGACGGTGAAGGGAATGTGGTCTCGCTCATCCAGTCTCTCTTCGATTCGTTCGGGGCGGGCATCGTGGCCGGCGACACCGGCATCACCCTTCACAACCGGGGCGCCGGGTTCGTGCTCACGACCGGCCATCCCAATCAACTCGGACCGGGCAAGCGCCCGCTCCACACCCTGGTCCCGGCCATGATCCTCAGGGACTCCCGGCCCTGGGTTTCGTTCGGCGTGATGGGCGGAGACAACCAGGGTCAGGCCCATGCCCAGGTGGTGGCGAATTTCGTGGACTTCGGCATGAACGTGCGTGACGCGGGCGACGCCGCGCGCATGCGCCACATGGGTGCCAACCTGGCGGTGGAAAGCGGCATCGGGGCCGAGGTGCGAAAAGCGCTGGAGGCGCGCGGGCATCACATCACCGATGGCCGCGGATCCATGGGCGGGTATCAGGCGGTCATGCTCGACCCGAAGACGGGCATGCTGGCGGGCGGTTCGGACCTGAGGAAGGATGGCCTGGCCATCGGCTGGTAACAAAGCCCCCGGCCTGCTCATTGCGCTCTTTCGCCTGAGCGGGGTCAAAGAGGGCACGTTTTGAGGAACGCGCGGGGCGGCGACGACGTCTTAGTCAAGAGGAGACTCAAGATGTTCAACGACCTTCGCCTGGCCGCAAGAGGCTTGCGGAAGAAGCCCGGATTCACCGCCCTCGCCACCTTGACCCTGGCGCTTGGCATCGGCGTCTGCGCCGCCGCGTTCTCTCTTCTGGACGCCCTCTACTTCCGGCCCCTGCCGCTCCGCGAGCCGGACCGTCTGGTGCGAATCACCCGGCCCTCACCGAAGACGGTCTTCGGCCTGTTGTCGTATCCGGAGTTCCAGGATCTGGCCGGGCAGACCCCGGCGTTCTCCTCTCTGGTGGCGGTGGGCGGCCGCGGGGTGACCCTTCACGAGAAGGGCGAGACGCGCATGCTGCTGGTGCAGTACGTGTCGCCCTCATTCTTCGAAACCCTGGGTCTTCCGATCGGGCGGGGTCGGGGACTCCGCGGAGGCGATGAACGTTCCGAAGCGCCCCTGGTGGTGATCCACCATCAGCTCTGGCAGGAGCGGCTCGGAGGCAAGCCGGATGTAGTCGGCAGCTCCATCCGGCTGAACGACGCCGTCTTCACCGTGGTCGGGGTCACCTCTCCGGGCTTCGTGGGGCTCGACCGGACGGTTCGAAGCGATGTGTACATCCTCGCCGAGCACGCCCATTTCGCGGTATCCGGCCTCGCGAATGAACTCACCCATCGCGGGTCGCGATGGTTCGAGGTCTTTGCCAGACTCGCTCCCGGCGCATCGATGGAGCAGGCCCGGGCACAGATGGACACGCTGTCGGCGCGCTGGGGAAGAGAGGATCCCACCCAGTACGCGGGCGCCGGCCTGCGACTCGCCCCGTTCAACGACCAGTACCGGGGCGACGTGCTTCAAGGCGCGGTGTTTCTGGGCCTCGTGGTGCTGGTTCTCCTGGTCGCCTGCGCCAACGCGGCGAATCTGACTCTGGCCAGGAACGAGAGCCGTCGTCGCGAACTCGCGGTCCGCGCGGCTCTTGGAGCATCCCGGGGCCGGCTGGTCCGTCAACTGGTCGCGGAGAGCCTGCTCCTCTCCGTCCTGGGGGTGTCGCTCGGCGTCCTGATCGCGCTCGGCCTGATGAGCCTCCTCCCTTCGATGGTCCCGCCCGGCTCCGATTCCTACGTCGTGGATGCGCGGTTTGACGGCCGGCTGCTCGCCTTCGTCTTTCTGCTGATGACCGCCTCCACTGTTCTCGTGGCGGCCGCACCCGCCTGGCGTCAGCGCCGAAAGGACCTGGTCTCCGACCTGAAACAGGACCAGGCCGCAACCGACCTCCGCAACTGGGGCGCCCGGGAATTGATCGCGGTCTCGCAGATGGCCGTGACCGTGGTGGTGCTCATCGCCGCCGGGCTGCTCTCCCGCAGCCTCTGGCAGAGCGCCCGCATCGACGCCGGCTTCGATCCCGCGAAGAAGGTCGCGGTCTTCTACGTAGTGCCGGGACTTCGCGGCTATGACGCGAACGCGAGCGGTCGCTTCTTCGAAGACGCTCGCCAGCGGGCCTCGAGCCTGCCCGGGGTGATACGCGCCAGCTACGCCATTCGCCTGCCCGCTCAGGCCAACGAGGCGGGTTGGGCCGATGACTTCTCGATTCCTGGAGTGGCGCCACCCCCAGGAGACGACTCGTTCCGGATTCGGTACGACATCGTGGGGCCGGACTATTTCGAAACCATGGGCGCGCCGATTCTGAGAGGACGTGGGTTGCGGGAGACCGACAGCCCCGCCAGCGCGCCGGTGGCGGTGGTGAACCTCACGTTCGCCGAACGCATGTGGCCGGGCGAGGATCCGATCGGCAAGCGCGTGATCATGGGACGCAAGAGCCGAATCGAGCGGGAGATCGTGGGCGTGGCCGCGGACGGCCGGATCGCGGACCTGGCCGAACCTCCCGAGATGTATGTCTTCGTGCCTTTCGCACAGATGCCGCAGGGTTTCGCGTTGCTGCTGGTCGAAACCACCGGCCGGCCCGAATCGGTTTTCGGTCCGGTGAGAGCTCGGATCCGGGGCTTGGATCCGGAGGTGCCTCTGCTGGAGGCGAGCACCCTGGAAGACCATCGCGCGAACGTGCTCTTCGAACAGAGTCGTGATGCCCAGATCGGCGTGGGCGTGGGACTGCTCGGCCTGGCGCTGGGCATGGTCGGTCTGTATGGCGTGATTTCTCTGATCACTCTGGCCCGGACAAAGGAGATCGGCGTGCGGCTCGCGCTCGGGGCCCGGCGGACCGACGTGTTGAAACTCGTGCTGGGCCGCAGCGCCCGACTGGCTGCGGCGGGGTCCCTGCTCGGAATGGTCGCGGGTTTCGCGGGCACGCGCCTGCTGGCCAGCCGCCTGCACGGAGTCACCGCCACCGACCCTGCCTCCTTCGCCGCCGGTATCCTGGGCCTGTTCCTGGCGGCGCTGGCGGCGAGCGCCCTCCCCGCTCTGCGCGCGGCGCGCACCGATCCCATGGCCGCGATTCACGAGGAATAAGGCCAGGAGCAAACCGGCCGTCGACCTTGACCTTCGGGAAGACCTTTCGGACCACTCCGCCGCCGTCAACCATGGATGGTGCACCTTGTGGGGGTTCAGGGGGATGGCAACGAGCGCGATCCCCTGATCGAGCCAGAGGGGAGGGGAAGGCTGGAGTGCTCCACAAAGACGCCCGACGCCGACGAGGTCCGATTGACGGCGAAGGCGAAAGAGCTGGGTCCAGGGGGCGAAGGCGAATGGGACGACGAAGGCGTGATCATGAGAGAGTCGGGCCCATGGAGTACGTGAAACTCGGACGCAGCGGACTCGAGGTCTCGCGAATCTGCCTCGGGTGCATGAGTTACGGCGTGCCGGAACGCGGCACCCATCCTTGGACCCTGGACGAGGAGAGAGCACAGCCCTTCATCCGGCAAGCCCTGGACCTGGGCATCAATTTCTTCGACACCGCCAACGTATATTCAGACGGCACCAGCGAGGAGATTGTCGGCCGGGCTCTCCGCATCATGGCCAAAAGGGACGAAGTAGTCATCGCCACCAAGGTCCATCAGCGCATGCGGCCGGGGCCGAACGGGGCCGGCCTCTCGCGCAAGGCCATCATGGCCGAGATGGACGCGAGCCTCACACGGCTCGACGTCGATTACGTGGACCTCTACCAGATTCACCGATGGGACTACGGCACGCCCATCGAGGAGACGCTCGAAGCCCTGGACGATCTGGTCAAGGCAGGAAAGACCCGGTACCTGGGCGCCTCCTCGATGTTCGCCTGGCAGTTCGCCAAGGCCCTTCATGTGGCCGACACCGAGGGCTGGACCCGTTTCATCAGCATGCAGAACTACGTGAATCTCCTGTACCGGGAAGAAGAGCGAGAGATGCTGCCGCTGTGCAAGGCGGAGGGCATCGGTGTGTTGCCCTGGAGCCCGCTGGCCCGGGGCCGGCTGGCGCGCGATTGGGACACCCAGACCGAACGGGTGGCCAGCGACGACTACGGCAAGACGCTCTATCTCGGCACCGAAGATGCGGACCGCCGCGTGGTGCGCCGGGTGGGCGAGGTCTCGGCAGCCCATGGCATCCCCAGGGCCCAGGTGGCTCTGGCCTGGCTGCTCCAGAAATCGCCGGTGACCGCACCCATCGTGGGCGCCACCAGGCCGAACCATTTGGAGGACGCAGTGGCCGCACTCTCGGTCAAACTCTCCCCCCAGGACATCGCCAGCCTGGAGGAACCCTACGCGCCCCATTCGGTGGTCGGTTTCGTCTGAGGCTTCGGTGACGACTGCTTAGCGCCGGGGGCGCTCAGGGCTCTCCGTATCCGGCGCCTTCGCCGGCAACACCAGCGACGCTTTGAGGTAGACGACGCCGTTTGCGACCTCGGGCTTTCCCTCCACCTCCAGCCAGTTCTTTGTATCACCCATGTAGTCGAGGTCGAACTTCCACCCCTGGCCCTTGGGCTCCTTCCCGCTCTCCCATATCGCGGTCTCGCCATCCTTCAAGACCCAGTCGTTCTTGGCGCGCGCGCTGCCCGCGGGAAGATCGCCGTAGAGGTTGCGGCCCCGGAACTGACCATACACGCGCGTCTTCTTGCCCACATAGGAGGCGGGATCGTCCAGGATCTGGCCGGCGATGCCGTCGGCCATCTCCTTCCGAGGGGTGCGGCCCGGGTACTCCCGGTCCCTGATGGCGAAGGCGGTGATGGAGATGCGCGGCCAGCCGGAGTCGAACATGGGCGGGGGCAGGGGCGGGAGGGTGAGGTCTTCGATCAGGTCCAGATCCACTCCGTTCACATATTGCTTCTCCCGGATCAGTCGGACGATCCCCCGAACCTCGGCGCGGTGGCCGATCACCTTGTCCAGGTCGCTGGCATCGAACTCACGTCCCGGGATGATCAGAACCGTCGATCCGCCGTTGCGCAAGGTCCAATACTGACCAGACTGAAACTGACTCGCCTCGCCTTCCGTGATGACGTGCGCGCGTTGATACCCGTCGGAGATCACGATGGCATCAAGATCGGCCACCCGAGGAGGGCCGTAATTCGCATCGCTGGCCCGCGAGGCCTGGCCCGGCGGGACGGCGCCGGGAGCAGTGATCGTAACCTGGGCGTCGCCGGCGAGGGGGGCCAGGAGCAGGGAAGCAAGGACGGAACGACGCAGCACGGCAGGATGTTATTCCCCGGTTCGAATCGGCCTCAACCGGACGGTCTTCAAGCGGCCCGGGGCGTGATCAGTTCTTCCACGTGGCGGGCGATGGCGAGACACGAGGTCAGGCCCGGCGACTCGATGCCGATGAGATTGATGAGGCCGGGGAAGCCTCGATCGGCTTCGTCCCGAATGATGAAGTCACGGGGCGGGTCGCCCTTGGCCTGGACCTTCGGACGGATGCCGCTGATATCGGGCGAGAGATCATCCTCGGTGAGGCTCGGCACCAGTCGCTGGACGCCGCGGGCGAAGGCGGCTCGCTTCTCGACATCGACTCGATAGTCGAGGGTTCGCTCATCGAGGAACTCGGCGTCCGGCCCGAACCGCAGTCGGCCGGCGATGTCCACCAGGGCGTGCACGCCCAGGCTCACGGTCGTCGGCACCGGATAGACGAGACGACCCACCACGCCCGACTTCGAGGCCGCCACCGAGAAGTAGCTGCCCTTGCAATAGTGAAGCCGGTACCCGGCGGCGTCTGGATCGATTCCCACCAGAGAGGCGATGGTGTCGCACTCGAGTCCGGCGGCGTTGATCACGGTGTCGCTGGTGAAACTCTCGATGCCGCCGGGCGTCCGGATCGAGATCCGATAGTCGTGATTGCCTTTCTCCAGGCCGATCACCTCGGCGCTCGACTGGAACGTAGCTCCTTTCGACCGGGCTTCATGCAAGAGCGCGTCCATGAGTCCATGGGCGCTGATCACGCCGGTGGTGGGCGAGAACAAAGCGGCCACCGCGGGCACGTTCGGCTCCAGCTCGCGCGAACGCTCCCCGGTGATGATCTCGAGTTCGACGCCGTTCCGGCGACCGGTGGCCAGGATGCGCTCGAGGTGCGTCACCTCCTCGGGAACCATGGCCACGATGATCTTGGTGAGGCGGCGGTACGGCACCTCGTGCTTAAGGCAGTACTCGTAGAGGAGGCGATTGCCCTCAACGCACAGCCGGGCTTTCAGGGAGCCGGGCGTGTAGTACATCCCGGCGTGGATCACCTCGCTGTTTCGGCTGGAGGTCTCGGTTCCATGATGCTTGCGCCGTTCCAAAAGGACGAGATCGGGAAAACGCCCGGCCAAGCGGGCGGCCAGGGCCAGACCGACGGTGCCCGCTCCGATAACCGTGAGAGAGGTGTCGCTCATCAGCGGCGCATGATATGCGACGACTCGGAACCTCGGGCCGAGGCGATGCGATTCCTGATCGAGGCGGCAGGGAGGCCCCCATAACCGGGCGACCGCCCAGGGCGCCGCTCACGTCGGCCACTCCTCCGGGCACGGAACCACCGAAACCGTCCACGTCAAGACCGCTCGGCCCGCCCGGGGGCCCGGGCTTCCCGGGGCAGGACTTCGCGCAATGGCGGTCGGGGGAGTCAGGACGCAGGGGTTAGCCTTGAGCCTCGATGCGCGTCACCACCCACAAGATCGTCTGCCCGCACGATTGTCCGGACACCTGCGTCGCCACCGTGGAGGTGGAAAACGGCCGGGCCATCCGGATTGGCGGCGACCCCGATCACCCCTTCACCCAGGGATTCCTGTGCGTCAAGGTGAACCAGTACCTGGACCGGGTCTACTCGCCCGACCGGATCCTTCATCCTCTGAAGCGAGTCGGGAGGAAGGGCGAGGGACAGTTCGAACCGGTTTCGTGGGACGAGGCCCTCGATGCGATCGCCGGCAATTTCAAGCGCGTGATCGAGGCCCACGGCCCCCAGTCGATCCTCCCCTATTCTTATGCCGGCAACTCCGGATTGATCCACTACGGCAGTCTCGACCGGCGGTTCTTCGGGGCCATCGGCGCCTCCCTCCTCGATCGCACGATCTGCGCCTCGGCCGGGAGTGCTGGATACAAAGCCGTGATGGGCGCCACCATCGGTTTCGATCCCGAGAAGCTGGAGAACGCAAAGCTCATCATCGCCTGGGGGGCCAACATCATCTCGTCGAACGTTCATCTCTGGCCCTTCGTGGAGAAGGCGCGGAAGAAGGGGACCCGGCTCGTGGTCATCGACCCCTATCGGTCCAGGACCGCGGAGAAGGCGGACTGGCACATTGCTCCGCTGCCCGGGACCGACGGGGCTCTCACCCTGG